>CALARR010000168.1 GCA_937889015.1 uncultured Planctomycetales bacterium
CGGCGTGCCTCGCCTTGCTCGGCAACGCCCTACACGGCCAAATGCCGAAAGCGGAGAGCGGAGAGCCGAAAGCCGCGCGTTGCGCCCTCCTTTGATTCTCTGCCTCTGTCTGGCTCAGAGAGCGTGTTATGCTGAAGCATAACCTACGGACTCTCGCCCCTCGCCTCTCGCCCCTCGCCCCTCGCCTCCCCCTACGGCTCCGTCAAATTCGGCGCCCACAGGCCATCGGCCACCTCGGGCGTCTTGCCCGATGGAGGAAAGCTGGCCCGAACGGCTTCGGCCAGTTGCTTGGAGAGCCCCGCCACGGTCTGGGCCTGCGCCGCATCGTCGGCCAGGTTGGTGATCTCGCGTGGATCGGCCTGATGGTCGTACAGTTCGCGTCCCTGTCGGCCTTCGTCCCATTCCGTGTAGCGCCAGCGCGGCGTACGCAGGCTATAGCCAAAGAACCGCCGACCCTCAGCCCCCTTGGCCGCACTGGGCCCGGGCCGCTTCACGCCGCCGCGCGACACCTGGCTGAGCGTCCAGCCGCGTCCGGCGAATCCGGGGTCCTTGAGCATCGGCACCAGGCTTTGGCCCTGCAAGTTGCTGGGCGCCTTCACCGCGCACAATTCGGCCAGCGTGGGATACACGTCGATCAAGCCCACCGGCGCCTCGGCCACCGCGCCTCGGGCCCCTACGCCGGGTGCGGCAATGATCAACGGCACGCGCGCACTCTCCTCGAACAAGCTCATCTTCTGCCACAATCCGTGTTCACCCAAATGGTAGCCGTGGTCGCTGATGAACACCACGATCGTGTTCTCGGCCAATCCCAGGCGATCCAACGCATCCAACACACGTCCCGCCTGGGCGTCCATAAACGTCGCCGCGGCAAAATAGGCCTGCACGCACTGCCGGCGCAGGTCATCGGTCAGCTTGTCTTGCTCCTTCTTGTAGCTCCCCAGCCCCGGGGCCGGAATGTCGGCCTGGTCTTCTCGTACGCCCTGGACCACTGGCATGTCTTTCTCCGGGTAGCGGTCGAAGTAGGGCTTGGGCGAGACATAGGGCGTGTGCGGCCGATAGAAGCCCACGGCCAGAAAGAACGGCCGTTCCTTCTGCCGCGCACAACGCTCCAACACCCATTCGGCGTCGGCCGCCAGCAGGCCGTCCGTGTGATACGCATCGCTCTTGGGCGAGGCGTACCAGCTCAACGTCCCGCCGAACTGGCCCGGCGTGAGCGAGAAGATGTGCGGCTCTTCCTCCAGCCGATCGCAGCCGGCCGGGTTCAGTTCCAACTCCCACGATCCCGGGTCGTCGTGCCCGTTGGTGCCAATCGAGCGCGGCACGTTGTAGTGATAGGCCTTGCCAATCCGTCCGGCAAAGTAGCCTGCGAGGCGAAAGGCCTGCGGCAGACTGTGGTGCGTGGGAATCGTCTGCCGGAAGATCTGTCCATTGGTCAGGATGCCGTTGGTGTTGGGATACAGCCCGGTGAGAAACGAATTGCGGCTCGGACCACATAAAGGAAATTGGCAGTAGGCGTGTTCAAAGCGCACCCCGCGCGCGGCCAATTTGTCGATGTTGGGCGTCCGCGTGATCGCGTGCCCGTAGCAACTCAGCGAGTTGTTCATGTCATCGGCCATCAGGAACAACACGTTGGGCCGCTGGGCAGCCGAGGCTTGCACGCCCAGACCGCTCAACACGATCCAGAACGAGCAGGCCATCCAGCGCGCGAAACAACGGGCGACGACGCTTTGCCGCGCGTCGCGTTTCACGGGCCGATCATCTTGCCGAAAAGAGCGTCCACTCACCATGATTGCGGTCTCCTGGAGACATGACCTTGTGATCCGGCGCGGCAACCGGCCATTATAGCCGCCCTGAATCGTCCGTTTGCGCGATAGTGCTCCAAATTGCGCATCCGTGTACTTGTCAGGGGGGGGACGTTGTCCTACAAACAACTTTGCAGCCATGCCAGGGTGACGCCCATCACGTTCCCCACGACCATCCGTCCGTATTTCCTCGACCATCTTCTGCGCCATCTCTCCGCCCTGAAGAAAGGACCAAGCCGTGACCAGCCAGTTCGATCGCCGTGAATTCCTGACTGCCGCCACCGCGGCGGGCGTTGCCTTCAGCGGTGTCGCGACCCACGCGGCCACCGCCGCCGACAAGCCGGCCATCCTGGGCGGCAAGCCGGTCCGCACCGGCGGCAGCCGGCAGTCCTGGCCCATGGTTTCGGAGGCCGACGAGAAGGCTGTGGGCGAGGTCGTCCACGCCGGCCGCTGGTATCGTGGACAGTCAGTCGACCGCTTTGAGGAAGAATACGCCAAGCTCAACGGCGCCAAGCACTGCGTGGCCGTATCCAGCGGCACCAGCGCCCTGTTCACGTCGTTGGGTGCCCTGGGGATCGGCCCCGGCGACGAGGTGATCATCGCTCCCTACACGTTCGTGGCCACCGTCAACGTGGCCCTCCTGCACTATGCCCTGCCGGTCTTTGCCGATACCGACCGCGAGACCTTCCTGGTCGATCCGCACAAGATCGAGGCTGCCATCACCGAACGCACTGCGGCGATCATTCCTGTGCACATCGGCGGGGCCCCCTGTGACATGGACGCCATCCTGGCCGTGGCGCGCAAACGCAAGATCCCCGTGGTCGAAGACGCCTGCCAGGCCCACCTGGCGCGCTGGCGCGATCGCAATGTCGGCAACTGGGGCGCCACCGGCTGCTTCAGCTTCCAGGTGAGCAAGAACCTCTGTTCCGGCGAAGGCGGGGCCATCCTCTGCAACGACGACGAAATGGCCGCCAAGTGCTATGCCTTTCACAACAACTGCCGCAAACGCAAGGTAGCGGCCTACGACTTCACCTACGTGGGCGGCCGGGCCACCAACCTCCGCATGACCGAACTCCAAGGCGCTCTGCTCCTGTCCCAGATGGCTAAGCTCGAACAACGCGCCAAGACCCGCAGCGAAAACGCCGACTACCTGACCAAACTGCTCCGCGAGATCCCGGGCATCATGCCAGCGCGAGCCTACGAAGGCGCCACCCGAAACGCCTATCACCTTTACATGTTCCGCTACGATCCGGCCCAGTTCGCCAACCTGCCGCGCAACAAGTTCATCGAAGCCATGGCCCGCGAGGGCATCGGCGTTTCGGGCGGCTATGGGCCGCTGAACAAGGCCGAGTTCATCCAGAACGCACTGAACACGCGCCCCTACGAGCGCGTCTACGGCAAGAAGGCGATTCAGGAGTGGCCAGAACGAAACCGCTGCCCTGAAAACGACAGACTCTGCGCCGAGGCCCTTTGGCTGGGACAGACGGTGTTTCTCGGCTCGCGGCGCGACATGGACCAGATCGCCGAGGCGGTCCGCAAGATCCACGCCTACGCTCCGCAATTGGCCAAGGCGTAGGTTCGCGAGATTGTATTGAAATAGCCCCCGCGCCAAGCGACAATGGCGTGCTGAAGCCCGACCGCCTGGTTGGGCCAGGTCAGTTTCTGCGCCTTCTTCCTGCCGACTTGGGGGCCCACATGAACCGTTTCCACGCGACACCACATAAGGGAAGAACCGGTGAAGCGATCGCCCTTCTGGCGATACTGGCCGTTGCGCCAAGCCTGCTGGCGTCTCGCCCTGCCGTCGCCCAGCCCGTCGCCGGTGAGGATTCGCTCCTGCTGCTGCAATTCGACGGCCAAGGCAAGGGCGACTTCGGCCGCGGTTCACCGGCCGGTCTGCTGGGTGCTGCCCCACGCACTCACGTGCCGGGACGGTTTGGGCAGTCGCTGCACATGGAGGACGGCGAACGGATCTCCCTGGGGATCGCCCTGCCACACCTGCCCGAGGCTACGATCGACTTCTGGATGCGGCCCGACTGGTCCGGCGATACGCCGCAACGGCACTCCTGTTTCCACGCCAGCTACGATCCGCGATGTTACGTAACGATCAACAGTCTGGGCAAAGGCCGGCTGGGGATCGCCATGTCCAACCCCGACGCGCAAGGCGAGATCCGCTGGCGGCGAGTGGATGGGGACATCTCCGCCTGGAAGGCGGGCCAGTGGCACCACGTGGCCTTCACCTGGGGACAAGGCCGCCTGCGAGTCTACTTGGATGGTCAGGAGTCGCCCAAGCAGGTCGACGACGCCTGCATGCCCGGCAAGCCTTTCGACGAAATCACGCTGCAGGGTTTCGGCGGCGCGATCGACGGCTTGCGCATTTCCCGCCGCCTGTCCACGGCCGAGGACGTGCGGCGTTGGCTCCAGCAGGCCGACGATCCGCCCTACCGGCGTCTGGAGGAACTGGCCTGGCAGCCGATCGAGTCGGCCCAGGCCGATCGAATCCGCCTGCCCAACCGTGCCCACGTGCCGTTGCTCATCGGCGACCGGGTGTACGTGACGGGGCTGGCCAGCCAGCCGGATACCAAGCTCACCTTCGTCTTGGACCGCCCCTACGAAGCCTTGGAGGCGGATGTCGGCGCCGACTCGCTCGGCACACCGGAGACGGCGTGCCGATTGGCGATCCACGGCGATGGAAAACTCCTCTTCCAGTCGCCGCCGATGAAGCCCGGCGAGGCGCCACGCCGTGTGCGGGTCGACCTGAAGGGTGTCGGGCAGCTCGTCCTGCAAACCGACCATGCCGGGGCGAAGAAGCGGCTGTGGGGCATCTGGGGAAATCCCATCCTCTTGCGCCAAGGCGCGACCGAGATGCGTCTACCCAGCGAACCAGTCGCCGAAAAGGACTTGAACATGTACCGCCGGCAGCGGGCCAGCGATGACTTCCAATTCGCGCCCCCCGTTGACCAGCCGTATTTCGTCACGCCCAAGTTCTGGGAAGACGAGATCGACCCGGCGCAAACTCCAGACAAGTCTCAAGTCAACGTTCCACTGGAAGCCTTTGCCACACCGGGCGAGTACGAGCCGGTCAACTGCGTGGTGTACTCGGCGGCAGGCGCGCGCCGTCTGGAAGTGGCGGCCACTCCGCTGCGCTGCGACCAGGCGGAAGTGCCTGCCAGCGCGATCGACGTGCGATTGGTGCTACGCAGCCTGGAGCGGGACCTCTACACGCTGCCCGCGCACCGTTCGACGGTCACCTCGCGGTTCCTGCTGGCCAACGAGCCGGTCGATGTACCGGCCGGCACCTTCCGCGAATACCATATCACGATCCACGTACCGGCCAATGCTCCACCGGGGCGCTATGTCGGTAAGCTCCTGTTTCGCCCCGCCGATCAGCCTGCGCGCGAATTACCGCTGGCGGTTGAGGTATTGCCCTTCAAGCTCCGCCCCCTGACACGCAAGATCTACGGCATCTACTACCGGTTCCAGCCAGAACCGGGGCCCACCCCCTGGGTACGCACCGAGCGCGAGTTGGACGACATCCGTGCGCACGGCGCGATTTCGGTCAAGAGCGACCTGGGCGTCAGCTACGATCGCCAGTCGCAGCCTCCGCGGCCCAATCTCGAAGAGCTGGAGACGGGCTTGAATCTGCTGCGCAAGCGCGGATTCCACGGCCCGCTGCCGGTCACCTCCGGCACGCAGCAGGCCGCGGCCGCCCTGGGCTATGATCCGCTCCGGGACCACGACGATCTGCCCCGGCGCGAGGCGTTCTTCAAACTGGTCAAGACGGGCCTCGACGCGCTAGTGGCCCTGAACCGCAAGTACCCGCAGTTCGAGTTCATGCCGACCCACATGGACGAGGTGCTGGGCAAGGACCGTCTTGATCTGTATATCCGTCTCACGGAGGCCGTGCGCCAGGCGCCCTCCCTGCGCGTGTACATCACGATGCACAATGCCCCGCGACCAGGCATCCAGGCCATGACCGAGCGGATCGATCCCTTCGTCGACGTGCGCTGCTACAACGGCCACAGCCTGGACGACTGGCTCCGCGACGGCCACAGCTTCGCTGAGTTGGACCGGCAACTCACCCAATCCGGCGACGAAGCGTGGATGTACTACAACATCCGCGGTTCGTTCTTCCGGCCCGAGTGGATGCGCCTGGCCAACGGTTTCTACATGTGGATCAGCCCGATTCGGGCTCATTTCCCCTGGACCTACTACCGTTACCACGGCAACCCCTTGGACGACCTCGACGGCCCGGCCAGCAAGGCGCATGATTTCGTCTTCGGCGCGCCCGATCCCGAAGACCCGGCGCACATGATCTCGACCCGGCATTGGGAGGCCTACCGCGAGGGGATCGACGACATGCGCTACCTGTCCACGCTGGAAGACCTGATTGCCCTGCATCCACACGATCCTGCGGCGCGGCAAGCCCAAACTTGGCTTGACGAGTTGCGCGCCAGCCTGATCCCCCCGCTCGAACAGTTGCGCGCCATCGACAAGGAAAGCCCGGTGATGATCTGGCTGAGCGAACGCTACGACGGGGCAAAGCACCGCCTGACGCGCCGCCGCGCAGCCGAGTTCATACAACGCCTGCTCAAGCCCACGGCCGCCGGTTGACCTCCGATCTCCGGCATGGCGCCAGCCCTCCCTCCCAGATCCTGCCACCCGCGCGGCCCTGGACTGTGGCCCGCAAGCGGGTAACATTGTGCATGAGCTTTACCTCCCGTGCCCTCAGAGCAGAACTACGACCCCATGGACCAGCCCCAATTCAACGGCCTAGGCACCCTCGCCCTGCACGCCGGACAACAGCCCGATCCCAACACAGGCTCTCGGGCCGTGCCCATCCATCAGACCACCAGCTACGTGTTCAAGAACACCGAGCACGCAGCTAACCTCTTCGCTCTTAAGGAGATGGGATACATCTACACGCGCCTGATGAATCCCACGACCGAGGTCTTTGAGCAACGCATGGCGGCCTTGGATGGTGGCGTCGGTGCCCTGGCCGTCTCCAGCGGGCAGCAAGCGATCGCGGTCTCCCTGTTCAACCTGGCCCACGCCGGATCGCACATCGTTTCGGCCGCCGCCTTGTACGGCGGGACCATCACCCTGCTGGGCCAGACCTTCAAGCGGCTGGGGATCGATGTCACCTTTGTCGATGCCACCGATCCGGCCAACATCGCGCGTGCCATCCGCCCCAACACCCGGGCCGTGTACATCGAGGCCCTGGCCAACCCCAAGAACGACGTCTTGGACTACCAAGCCATCGCCGACGTCTCGCATCAGCACGGTCTACCCCTGGTCTGCGACAATACGGTCTTGACGCCGATGCTCTTCCGGCCCTTCGACCACGGAGTCGACATCGCCGTGTACAGCGCCACGAAGTTTATCGGCGGCCACGGTACGAGCATCGGCGGGGTGATCGTCGATAGCGGTCGCTTCGACTGGACGCGCAATCCCGAGCGCTGGCCGCAGTTCAACCAGCCCGACCCTTCGTATCACGGGCTGGTGTTCCAACAGGCCCTGGGGCCCTTGTGCTACATCATCACTTGCCGCACGCACTGGCTTCGCGATCTGGGCGGAGCCATGAGCCCCATGAACGCCTGGCTCTTCCTGCAGGGGCTGGAGACGCTGCACCTGCGCGTGCCGCGGCACGCCGAGAATGGCCTGGGGGTCGCCCGGTTCCTCGAATCGCATCCCTTGGTCACCTGGGTCAACTATCCGGGCCTGCCTTCGCACCCCGGCTACAAGCTGGCCCAGAAGTACCTGCCCAAGGGGGCGGGCTCGATCCTTGGCTTCGGGATCAAGGGGGGCGCCCCGGCCGCGCGGCGGTTCATCGAATCGGTCAAGTTGGCCTCGCACCTGGCCAACATCGGCGACGCCAAGACGCTCGTCATCCATCCCGCCTCAACCACGCACAGCCAGCAGACCGCGGAAGAGTTGGTCGCGGCCGGCGTGAGCGAGGACTATATCCGCGTGAGCGTGGGCCTGGAGGACCTGGCCGACATCCAGGCCGATATGGATCAGGCTTTGCGCGCCGCGGCCGGCGCGTAATGCGGCGATCCATCGCGGTCCCTCTCGGCTCTCCTGTCTTCCCGCATCGAAATGAGCAACGACGTTTTCGACAGCAGTGACGCGGCCCGACACTCTCGCCCCCTGAAAGCCGTTCGCTACCTGACGCTCGACGGTCCCTTCAGCCTGGAACAAGGTGGTCAGTTACCGCAGGTCGTGGTGGCCTACGAGACCTGGGGCCAGCTCAACGCCGCGCGCGACAACGCCGTGCTCATTTGCCATGCCCTGTCGGGCGATTCGCACGCCGCGCGGCACGATCCCGACGACGATCCCGGCTGGTGGGATCTGGTCGTCGGCCCCGGTCGCTCGATCGACACCGATCGCTATTTCGTCATCTGCCCCAATATCCTGGGCGGATGCCGCGGGACCACCGGCCCCAACAGCATCAACCCCGACACCGGACAGCCCTACGCCGCCGACTTCCCCGTCATCACCGTGGGCGATATGGTCCAGGTCCAGCGGCAACTGGTCGACCATCTGGGGATCGATCGCTTGCGCGCCGTGGTCGGCGGATCGCTGGGAGGACACATGGCCCTGCAATGGGCCACCGCGCTGCCCGACCGCCTGCAGGGCGTCGTGGCCTTGGCCACCAGCCCCCGGCTCACCAGCCAGGCCATGGCCTTCGACATTGTGGGCCGCAATGCGATCCTCCGCGATCCCAGCTATGAGGGCGGAGACTACTATGCCCACGGCGTCGGGCCCTCGGTGGGCCTGGCCCTGGCGCGGATGCTGGGCCACATCACCTATCTGTCGCGCGAGGCCATGATGCGCAAGTTCGATCCGCATCGCCTTCGGCCTCAGGACGTGCGCAGCCAGTTCGAGACCAAGTTCTCCGTCGGCTCCTACCTGGCCTACCAGGGCGACAAGTTCGTCGAGCGTTTCGATGCCAACAGCTACCTCACGTTGACCATGGCCATGGACCTGTTCGACCTGGGTCAGACGGCCGAGGAACTGGCCGAACGATTCCGCGCCACAACCTGCCGCTGGCTGGTGGTGAGTTTCAGCAGCGATTGGCTCTTCGCCCCCTTCCAATCGCAACAGATCGTCGACGCCCTCATCGCCAACGACCGGCCGGTCAGTTACTGCAACGTGCAAAGCTCGTGTGGCCACGATGCGTTCCTCCTGGCCGACAATCTCGACAGCTATGGGACCATGCTGCACGCCTTCCTGCAAAACCTGGAAGAGGCCCCGGAACTGCCGGCCGAGGAAGACAACGGCGAGGGCGACCTTCCGCCTGTCGTCCACGCACCAACCAGCATCTTCCATCGCCGGCGAATCGACTACGACTCGATCCTGGAACTGATTCCCGCTCAGGCCAGTGTCTTGGACCTGGGCTGCGGACATGGCGGTCTCCTGGCCCAACTCCGGCAGCGCGGCCACCGCGCCATGGGCGTCGAAAACGATGAACGCTCGCTGGTGACCTGCGTCCGCCGCGGTCTGGACGTGGTGCAGGCCGACCTTAACCAGGGCCTGGCCCCGTTCCGCGACGGGCAATTCGACTGCGTGGTGCTCTCCCAGACCCTGCAGGCCGTGATGAACGTGGAGAAGGTCATCGACGAAATGCTCCGCGTGGGACGCCTGGGCATCGTCAGCTTCCCCAACTTCGGCTACTGGAAGCTCCGCCAGCAATTGGCCGAAGAAGGCCGCGCGCCCCGATCCGGAACCTTCCTCGGCTACGCCTGGTACAACTCGCCCAACGTGCGATTCCTGACCATCGACGACTTCCGCGAATTCTGCCAGAACAAGGCCATCCGCATCCTGCAGCAGGTGGCCCTCGACACGCAGGCCGACCAACGCGTCGACGAGGATCCCAACCGCAACGCCGACGTGGCCGTGGTGGTCATCAGCCACTGACGGCGACCCTTATTGCGTCTCAGGTAAGTAATGCCGTGAGGCCGACCATCGGGAGGCCGGTTTTGCCGGGCAACCGCCGGAACAGCCACGACATTCCTTTTCTGACACCCAATAAACCCCCAATCCGCTCGTGACGGCGATCACCGTCGCGCATAGCGCTTGCGGCGTGCCGGGGTTCGACGCCGCGACCGTCGCGGCCGATCGACCACGAAGGCCCGCATTCCCTGCCAGAAAATCCCCAGCGCCCCGATGGCCGCCAGCACGCTCTTGATCTGCTCCGGTCGGGTCGTGCCCAACAATTCTGGCCAATTCAGCGTCAGCGGCGCCTCCGCGCCCGCACCGGCCCCCACGGCGGCCGTCGGCACCGGCGTCAACTCGGCCCTCTCCGGCGACGGGTCATCCGAAGTGGCGGCCACGGACGACGATCGTTCCACCGCGTAGGGCGCCATCGCCACGCGCGCCACCTCGTTGGAGTGCGGCTGGCTGGCGAGCGTGCCGGACGTTCCTCCCGCCGCAAACGCACGCCCCCCCTGGGACGACGTGTCTTCGCGGGTTGCGTCGCTCTCCGCGGAAGTCACGGCCACCAGGCGCGACGGTTCGCTGGCCTGACCGGCCCGAGGCTTGCCTCCACCACGGCGCGTGGCGATCGAGCCGCTCGACACCGCCTCGGGACGCGCGGGCGACCACTGCGAGGACGTGCTCTCCGCAGCCCAGGCCGCAACGCCTCCTGCGGAAACCGGAGGCGCCGCCGGCGACCAGACCCCGTGTTCCGCGGTCGGCGTCACCGCCGTCGCACGCCGCGTTTCGGCTGCCTGAACGGATGCCTCGGCCGACTGCTGCGCCACCTGGACGGGCGAAGGCTCCAGACGCTGGAAATCGTCCAGTACGGTCAACAGAAAGGCGCGCACCCGACCGCCGTAGCTGCCCATCGTCCGCCCCGACGAGGTGCCAAACAGGACGCCCGACAACTCGCCTTTGGCGTTGAAAATCGGCCCGCCCGAGTCTCCTTGCCGCGCGCCCACCGACAACTCGACGATCTCCTGCGGCATGTTCCCGCTGGGGGCATAGTAGTCCGTACACCGCCCGCTCGCCATGCGATACGAGCCGCTGCCGTAGCCGGCGATCGTCAAGGGCTCTCCGCGCAGCGGCAGATAGGTCGCAATCGGGACCGGCTGCACGTCGGGCCGCCAGATCGCCAGCGCGGCCAGGTCCCAGTCGCGATCGGTCCGCAACAGCCGCGCCCAGGAACGAAAACCGTTGGGAAAAACCACGGCAATCGGTCCGCGCGCGTCGCGCACCACGTGCCAGTTGCTGACCACTAATCCCAGGTTGCCCGTGGTCCCCACCAGCGTGCCCGATCCCAACGACATGCCGTTGCCTTCCGGCACAATCACCCGGCAGACAGCCGGATGTGCCGCGGCGTCGTGCCGGCCCACGAAGCTCTGCGTTAAAGGAGCGCCGGGAGCGGCCGCGGGATCGTTGTAGTAGCGACCGGCAGCGGTGGCCGACTCGGCGCGGAACGATGGCGCACCGGGTGTGCTCGCCGCATCAGAATAATACGGCGCAGCCCCGACCATGGTGGTCGGCAACAGCAGGGCCGCCAGTGCCAACGGACGGATCACGTCAACGAGGCCTTTCGAACCGGCTCCCGAACCGATCGCCCCGGCTAGCTCCGTCGACCCTGCCAGCCGCCGCGATCGTCCGAAAAACGGTCCTCACTTGGCCCCTGTTCGTTGCGCATCCTGCCGTCGCACTTCATTCCGCACAATCCGCTTCAACAACTCCTGGCGGAGTCTTTCCAACTCGGCGGATCGTGGCGACGGCTTGGCGATGGGTTCCAGGGGCATGGGCTACGCGGCGATGGGTCGGCCGCCTCTGAGGTCTTCGGCTCGAATGGGGAAGTCCAGGCCCTGATGGAACGGGTCCTTCAGCCGACGCAACTCGCTCCGCAAGGCCTCCTCGGCCAGACGGTCAGCGTCATCCGCACCGGATACCCGGCCCGAGAGACGGCTGCGTCGCGTGCTTCCTCCAACAGGTCCTCAGGCAGGCGCCACGTTGCCCGGACCTTCCGTGATCCGGTCTCGCGACGGCCCCTTGCCACCAGGGCCTCTCCTCATCCGAGACACGAATTGCTGCAAACGTCTTACGCTGGAGTTGTTTCGACCGAACCTCGAGTCGAGCCTAAATCTGGCCGCGCGCCACGAACCTCCTTATCCGACTCGAAATGGCGGCACAACCACCCCACTCCCCCTGCAACTCCCAATCTAACCCGGAAGCGACCAAGGCCACGCCTGCCGCCCGGCATTGCCACACAGGACCGTTGCCACCCCAACCCCACGCACGCGCCCCACCTCAATGGCGGGGCACTTCTCTCCATCGACTTTGCGGTGTATGACCTGTTCTTGGTGCAAGCCATTCCCATCCATACCAGATGGGGGACAAGGACTCCCACCGGGCCAGAACCGAGGCTGCGTCCCAGCCTGCAGAACGTATTGAGCCCGGAGATTCCAGAGGGGTGCTGCGCGGTGTCATGCTCCTCGTCCCTCGCCCCCCGCGACCCACTGCCAGAACGACCCAATGACCGCTTCTCCCGCTCTTCCTGAAGCCCTGGCCCAAGGTGTCTTGGTCTTCGACGGCGCCATGGGTACCGAGATCTATCGCCACCATGTGTTCACCAACCGTTGCTTCGACGAGTTGAGCCTCTCCGATCCCAAGCTGATCCGCCAGATCCATACGGCCTATCGCGATGCCGGAGCGGACGTGCTCACCACCAATACGTTCGGCGCCAATCGCCTGATGTTGGCCAAATTCGGCCTCGCCGAACGGCTCCGCGAGATCATCCTGGCCGGGGCGCGCCTGGCGCGCGAGGTGGCCGATTCCTCGGACCGACCGGTGTACGTGGCCGGGTCCGTAGGCCCCCTGCTCGCCTCGTCCCAGGAAGAGCACCAGATCGAACAACTGCTGGCCGAGCATGCCGCCATCCTACACGAAGGGGGCGCGGACGTGATCCTCTTCGAAACCCAGCCTTCGCGCAAAGCCCTGGAGCATTGTGCGGCCGCCATGCGGCGTCTGCCCGACGTGCCCTACATCCTCTCCTTCGCGATCACCGACCGCGTTGAAACGGCCTCCGGCGAGACCGTCGACCGCATGCTGGCCCCCTTGCCGCCCGACGTCCCCCAACCCATTGCCTGGAGCATGAACTGCGGCACCGGGCCGGACGGTCTGCTGGGCGCCGTGGAACGCGCCGTACACCTCACCGCCTTGCCCTTGATCGTGATGCCCAACGCCGGCATTCCCAAGGAGGTCGAGAACCGCCGCATCTACTTCTGCTCGCCCGAGTATCTCGCCGAGTATGCCAAGCGCTACATCTCCTTGGGCGCGGCGGGCGTCGGCGGCTGCTGCGGCACCACCCCCGACCATATCGCCGAAATGGCGCGCACGGTCAAGCCGCTGTTTCGCTCGCGCCGCGCGGTGGTCGTGGAAACCGCCGCCACGGCCGAGCCCAAGCCACCAGCGCCCTTCGCCGACAAGTCGCGTTTCGCCTGGCATCTGGCCCAACGCCACTGGGTCACGACCGTGGAGTTGGTGCCGCCGCGCGGCTTCGATCTCTCCGACACGATCCGCAAGAGCAAGGCTCTGTACCGGCAAGGCGTCGACGCGATCAACATCCCCGACGGCCCGCGCGCCAGCTCGCGCATCTCGCCCCTGGTCACGGCCGATCGCATCCAGAAGGAGGCCCAGATCGAGGCCATCCTGCACTTCTGTTGCCGCGATCGTAACCTGATCGGCATGCAGGCCGACCTGCTGGCCTGCGCCGCCTGCGATATCCGCAACATCCTCTTCGTGACCGGCGATCCGCCCAAGTTGGGCAACTACCCCCACGCCACCGGCGTGTTCGACGCCGACTCGATCGGCATGGCGGCCGTGCAGCGGCGACTCAACTGCGGAATCGACCTGGGCGGACAGGCCATCGACCCGCAAACCCGGGCCGTGATCGGAGTGGGCCTGGACCCAACGGCCTTGGATCAGGCGCGCGAGCTTGACCGCTTTCGCCAGAAGGTCGAATCCGGGGCCGAATTCGCCATCACCCAGCCCGTCTTCGACCCCGAGGCCCTGCTCCGCTTTCTCGATCAGGTGCAGCCCTACGGCATTCCTATTCTGGCCGGTATCTGGCCCTTGGCCAGTTACCGCAACGCGTCGTTCATGCAGAACGAAGTGCCCGGCGTGGTGATTCCCGACTCGATCATGCAGCGCATGGCGTCCGTGACCAGCCGCGAGGACCAGTTGAAAGTGGGTGTTGAGATCGCGCGCGAATCGATCCAACGCGTCCGCGACCGCGTGGCCGGCGTGCAGGTCAGCGCGCCTTTGGGCAAGATCGAAACCGCCCTGGCCGTGCTGGCGTAGAGACGGCGTCGGGGAGCCCGTTCGGTCCCTGCCGTAGTCGTTACGCAGCGGCTCTACTTGGTCAAGTACAGCTTGCCCGAGGCGGTCAGACGCAGGCGATACATGTCGCTGCCGTGCTCGATCAAGACTTGCCGCCGACCCTGCAGTAGCTCGTCGGAGCGATAGATCAAAGCCGCTTGGTCCACCCCATCGGTCGGCTTGGCCCCCGGTAACGGTGCGCGCGGAACAGGATCGTGGTCGGACTCCGCAGGGCGGACTCCGGCTTCTTGCGGCGGGCCCGGATTGTCTTCAATCATGGTCGGTCGAGGGTTGTGATGCGCGGCAGCCCATGGCGACTGCTTCGCCATCGGTGGCGAAAGACTCGTCGCGCGGTTGCTGGCTCACGGCGATCGGCCATCACGACCGATTCGGCGTATCTGCTGGCGGGCGCAAGGAAAGGGGTGGTTACGTTGGCCGCAGCGCCGGATAGCGGCTCGGCGGCGTGTATGCCCAGTGCAAAGCGCGTTCCAATGCCAGCGCGATTCAGCTCGCCGCCGCCGTCGCCTGCGCGCCGCGTGCCTGGCTGGCGTGCAACAAATCCAGGAAGTCGTCGTACCGCGTTCGGAAGGCCGTCACCACCGCCGGGTCGAACTGCCGGCCGTCCTCTTCCTCGATCATCCGCCGGGCCACGTCGGCGTCATAGGCCGGCTTGTACACCCGGGCCGAAGTCAGCGCGTCGTACACGTCGGCCAGGGCCACGATCCGCGCAGCCAACGGAATCTTCTCGCCGGCCAGGCCGCTGGGATAGCCGCGTCCGTCAAAGCGTTCGTGGTGATGGCGCGCGATCTCGATGGCCATGGCCAGGAAATCCGCACACTGGTGATGGCGTTCAGCCTCCTCCAGGGCGTCGGCCCCGATCGTGGTGTGCGTCTTCATGACCTCGAACTCGTCTTTGGTCAGCCGCGCCGGCTTCAGCAAGATCGCGTCCGGAATGCCCACCTTGCCGATGTCGTGCAGGGGGCTGGAGCGATAGATGTTGTCCACGAAAGCCGCATCGATCTGATCGTGGCAGGGCCCCTCGCGGTGCAACTCTTCCGCCAGAATGCGGCTGTAGTTCCGCATCCGGTCCAGGTGCTCGCCCGTCTCCGGATCACGCGATTCGGCCAGCTTGGCCAGGGCGAAGATCGCCAGGTCGCGCGTGGCCACCACTTCCGAGGTCCGGGCCGCAACCAATTGCTCCAATTCGCGATTGAACTGCTGGATCTGGCCGTGGGCCGTCCACAGGTCTTCCATCGCCCCGCGCAGCCGGAACTGGATGCGGACCTTGGCCAGCAGTTCGTCGTGGTCGAAAGGCTTGATGATGAAGTCGTCGGCCCCCACGTCGTAGCCTTGAAGACGCTCGCTGGTCGAAGCCTTGACGCTCACCAGCATCACCTGCGTGAATTTGCCTAAAGGGCCGGTTTTGATCCGCCGACAGGTCTCATAGCCGTCCATTCCCGGCATCATGATGTCCAGCACCACCAGGTCCGGCGCAAAGTTAGGGAGCATCTCCAGGCACTGCTCGCCACTGGTGGCCTTGGCCAACTCGTAGTCGCTCTTCAGCAGTTCGTGGAGGATCCGCA
>CALARR010000169.1 GCA_937889015.1 uncultured Planctomycetales bacterium
TCCCGGAGCCAATGCCGCAAAAACCAAACACGATACTTGTGTATAACAACGAGGGAACCACACCCCAACACCAACCCAAGCCCTGAAGGGGCGACACCAACCGCCACGTCGATATCCGCGTGGGCCCGACGGGAACCCACATTCCGCGTGGGCCCGAAGGGCACACCTCCACCAGCCCTGGGCGCCAGCCCAGGGAACCACGCCCCAACACCAACCCAAGCCCTGAAGGGGCGACACCAACGGCCGCGTCGATATCCGCGTGGGCCCGACGGGAACCCACATTCCGCCTGGGCCCGAAGGGCACACCTCCACCAGCCCTGGGCGCCAGCCCAGGGAACCACGCCCCAACACCAACCCAAGCCCTGAAGGGGCGACACCAACGGCCACCTGCGCCACCGAGAGAGATGCTGCCCCCTTGGTCGAGTCCTGTCTTGCCGACGTTCGTGCGCAGCCACAAGAACGAGCCGCCAGTGACCAGCCATTTTGGCAGGGACTACTGCTACCCATTCCCGCGCAACATGCCGCCAATCACATAACTTGCGGCCTTGCTCAAGTGTTCGGGCTCGATCGTCTCGCTGCCCACAAGGTCCGCAACCGTCCTGGCTACCTTCGCAAAACGGTCCATTGACCGTGTCGAAAGCGTGTGCGAATCGATCGTCTTCTTGTAGGCCTGCAAACCCTGCGGTGAGAAATTGCAGTACTCGCGCACCTGCCCACCCGGTATGGCCGCGTTGTGCGGAATGTTGGTCCCTTCGAACCGTCGCCGTTGGCGATCCCGCGCGGCCTCGACTTTCGCTCGAAGTCGCGGTGAGTGTTCACCATCGGTCTCCGCAAAGCGTTCCTCGGTACTGAGTCGCTGTAACTCGACCTGCAGATCAATGCGATCCAGCAGTGGCCCGCTGAGCTTCTTCTGATACGCCGCAACATCCCGTTCCTTGCAGGTGCACGATTCGGTACCGAAGTAACCACAAGGACACGGATTCATCGCCGCAACGACCGTGAAGCGACAAGGATAGCTCAATGTCGCACCGACTCGCGAGATGGTCACCTCGCCAGCTTCCATCGGTTGACGTAGCGATTCCAATGATCCACGCGCGAACTCGGCAATCTCATCGAGGAAGAGAACTCCGTGATGAGCCAACGTCACTTCGCCCGGCCGAGGGATCTTCGCCCCACCGCCAACCAAGGCCTCTTTCGAAATAGTATGATGAATGGACCGAAACGGACGGCGGGTCACGGCAAAACCGTCGTGCTCCAAGGCTCCGTACGCCGAGTAAATTCGTGTGAGTTCTACCTTCTCCGCGTTGCTCAAACGCGGCAGAATGCCAGGTATCGCCCCCGCTAGCAGAGACTTTCCCTCTCCAGGCGGACCGATCATGAGTAAGTTGTGCCCTCCAGCCGCAGTGATAATAGCCGCCTCTTTGGCCGCCGCTTGACCGCGAATCGCCCCAAAGTCCACGGCTGGCGGAATGAAGGACTCGAAGCGAATCTCCTGACGCAACGCATTCTCCAGTTTTCGCTTCCCTTGAAAGAACTCCACTACTTCCTCCAGAGTCGACACCGGCAATACGCGACAACCTTCATGCCCCGGTTTGGCCAAGATCAGCGCGCACTCCTTCTCATTTCCAGCAGGGACAATCAGCGACTGCCCCGGCTTGGCAATGTAGGCCACGGACAATGCCCCCGGTACACGCCGCAACTCGCCGTGCAAACCGACTTCGCCCATCAAGACGAAGTCCCCCTCCAAATGCTCCGGCAGATCTGGCAAGTATCCCGAAGCTTGCAGCATGATGATCGCCAGCGGCAGATCCAGCCACGCGCCCTCCTTGAGCACGGTCGCCGGCGTGAGGTTGATCTGAATGGTCACCTGCGGCTCGGGAATCTGCAGTTTGGCGAAAGCCCCGGCAATTCGAGTCGTAGCCTCACGCACAGCCGCGCCCGCCATCCCGGAAATGTCCGTCACATCTCGCCAAGGCTGACGCCCCCTCAGAACTTCCATAGCGCGTGCCTGGATCTCGATCACATACCCGTCCAGCCCAAACAGAATTCCTCCGTTGAGCGTGTGATCGCGTCGCAGCAATTCCCTGAGCGCAGCATCACTCAAACGACCTTTCAAGATACCCATACGACACCTCCCTACGTGTACACCTCGTTCGTGTGTCGATTGTAGCCATCCCCGGTGACTCCGTGAAGTTGCCCCTCGTTGGCGCGCCTCTCGCCACACACGCGTTCCCCAAGCCATCCGCAACCCCTCCATCCCGGTCCATTTCCAATTTGACGGCCCCATCCGCCCGCGGGACAATGATTGCCGTCTCCACCAACCAACACCGCTCCGCGCGCCAGCAGATTGGGAGACTCCCCCCTGCCTGCAAGACCGCACCAAGAACCGACCCGCAGCCGCGTGTTGAGTCGCGCAACGCATCACCCCCAGAACAGATGCAACAACCCGTCCATTCGTATGGCTCGTGATCGCAGGCAGACAACGACCGGCAATCGCTTGACTACCAAAGACTTGCGCGCGCTGCTCGCAACGCGCCCTTCGTCAAGCAACAGCCTGGTGCGTTGCATGTTGCTTCGTGTTGCTTGCGCACAAGCCGAAACCAGATCCACCCATCCATCTCACTCCCTCCAGAATCACACACATCCTTAGAACGTGGAGGACCACGCATGCCTCGTCCCCGCCCTGCCCTCCGTGCCTCGCTGGCCTGCTGCAGCCTGTTGCTCACCGTTGCTTCCGCCCCGGCCGCCCAGTTCATCTGGATCGAGGCCGAACGCTTCGCCGATCGTGGGGCCTGGACCTGCGATGCCCAGTTCCTCGACCTGATGGGCTCGCCTTATCTCATGGCCATCGGCTTGGGCAAGCCGGTCAGCGATGCCAAGACCACGATCAACCCGCCTCGACCCGGTCGCTATCGCCTCTGGGCCCGTACCAAGGACTGGGTCCCCGAGCATCACCCCGGTCGGTTCCAGGTCGTCTTGGCCGGCAAGACCCTGCCGCACGTCTTTGGCCAGTCCGGCCGCGCCGGCTGGCAATGGGAAGACGCCGGCCTGCACGACCTCAGCGGCCCGGTCGAACTGCGGCTCCACGACCTCTCCGGCTACTATGCGCGGTGCGACGCTTTGGTCTTCTGCGACGACCCGAATTGGACCCCGCCCTTGTCCAAAGACGAGATCGCGGCCTTGCGCGTCCAGCATGGCGGCGTCAGCCGCGAGATCCAGGACGTCGGCCCCTACGATGTCGTGGTGGTAGGCGGAGGGCTGGCCGGCTGCGTCTCGGCCGTCTCCGCCGCGCGATTGGGCGTCAAAACGGCCCTCATCCAGAACCGCCCCGTCCTCGGCGGCAACGCCAGCACCGAAATCCTCGTCCCGCCGGTCGGGCTGTGGCCCGGAAAGATCGATCGCCTCGACCCGCGCGAGACCGGCCTGCTCGAGGAGTTCCGCACCGAGGGGCGTCAAAAGGTCCGCGAAGGCGCGCTGTACTCCAAACGCCTGGCGCGCTTCGTCAGCGACGAACCGAACCTGGACCTCTATCTGAACACCCACGCCACCGGCGTGCAGATGCGCCCCGTCCCCCTCACGCCCGGCGCCTCGCCTGCCAACGGCCGAGACGACGGCCGCACCATCGCCGCGATCCAGGCCTTGAACGTCGATTCGGGCCAACGCCTCCGCTTCCGCACCGCCGTGGCCATCGACTGTTCCGGCGATTCGGTGGTGGCCCTGGCTGCCGGGGCCGAATATCGCCAGGGCAAGGAGCCCAAGAACATGTACAACGAACCCTACGCGCCCGACGAGGCCAGCCCCAACACCATGGGCAACGGGCTGAAGTATTTTCATCACGCCACGGGCCAGGCGCAACCCTTCGACACGCCCCCCTGGGCCTACGCCTTTGCGACCTGCGAGAACTTCGCCCCCGGCCGCCATCCCAAGCTCGTCACCGGCATCGAAATCGGGCACCAGTGGCAGATCGAATTGGGCGGCCTGCAAGACACCTTCGCCGACGCCGAAGAGATCCGCGACGATCTGCTGCGCCTGATCTACGGTCTGTGGGACCACGTCAAAAACAACTGCGAGAAGTATTCGCACAAGGTCGAAGACCACAAGCTGGCCTGGGTCGGCCACGTGGCCGGCAAGCGCGAAAACCGCCGCCTCATCGGCGACTACGTGCTCACCCAGAACGACGTCGGCGTTCAAACCCTCTTCCCCGACCGCGTGGCCTACGGCGGCTGGATCATCGACGATCACCATTCCGGCGGCTTCTTCCACAAAGGCTCGTTCGGCATGCACTACGACGATCCGGCCCACGCCTACGGCGCCGTGCAGTTCTCCATCCCCCTGCGCTCGCTGTACTCCAAGAGCGTCGCCAACCTGCTCATGGCCGGGCGCAACATCTCGGCCAGTCACATGGCCATGTCCGACACGCGCGTCATGCTCACCTGCGCCCTGATGGGCCAGGCCACCGGCACGGCCGCCGCCTTGTGCGTCAAGCACTCCACCACGCCGCGCGGCGTCGGCGAACAACACCTTGCCCAGTTGCAGCAGCAACTGCTCAAAGACGGAGCCCACGTGATCGACCTGCCCAATGCCGACCCCGGCGACCTGGCGCGCCGCGCCCAGGCCACGGCCAGCAGCCAGCGCACGCGAGCCGACGGCGAGGTCATGTCCGCCGCCGCCGTCATCGACGGCTTTGCACGCGCCGCGCACGGCAAGTCCCACGCCTGGGCCCCCGATCCACAGCAACCGCTGCCGCAATGGCTCGAGTTGCGCTGGGACCAGCCGCAGGCGTTCAACCTGGTCCATGTCATCTTCCAGGCCAAGGACTACGCCCCGCGGCGGTTCGCCCTGCAAATCGGCCAGGGCCAACAGTGGCAGACCGTGGTCGAAGTGCAGGACAACGCGCAGCGCCGCCTGGTCCTGCCCGTGGGCGCCGTGCAGACCAATCGGCTCCGCCTGCTGCTGCTCGAACAGCCCAAACCCGACTTCGGGCTGTGTGAAATCCGCGTCTACAAAGACTCGTCGGCGGTCGTCGAGACCGCGCGCCGCGTGGCGCGCAAGCTGGCCCTGCCCGACGAACCGCCCGACTTGCCTTGGGGCAATGTGCCCGAATCCTTCAGCGGCCTCGACCCCACCAGGCTGCCCGGCATCGTGCTCGACGACCCGGCCGCCCAGCGCAACGGCGCGTGGCAGCACTCCAACAGCGCCGAGCCCTACGTGGGCAACGGCTATCTGCACGATGGCAACGCCGACAAGAGCACCAAATTGCTGGAATTTTCCATCCCGATCGCCAAGGCCGGCCGCTACGAGGTGCGCCTCGCCTACAATGCCCAGGCCAACCGCGCCGACCGCGTGCCGATCACCATTCGCACGCCCCAGGGCGAGCAGACGATGCATGTGGACCAGCGTCAGGCCCCGGCCCAGCCGCCTTTCCACTCGTTGGGCGTCTTTGCCTTTCCCGCCGGAACGGCACACATCGTGATCGGCAACGAGGGCACCCAAGGCTTCGTCGTCGTGGATGCCATACAACTGATCCCGCAGGACTGAGGGCGAACCTTGAGCGGCTCCCCTCGCCCGCGAAGCGGGAGAGAGGCCGTGGGTGAGGGGACCTGCGAATCGTGAACGTCCAGCCTCTCCAGGCAGAACCACTCGAACCCTGGCGCGCTCCCTGAGGGAGATAGAACGAATTCGCGGACACGCTCCGAGGCCAATCGCGGATAGGAATGTCGATAGACGCGGAACCTGTCGCAAAACCACCCCAGCCCGCTCGGGCGGCCCAGCCGCGCTGAGCTGCCGACAGGTTCACAGACCAGATCGAACTACCCCCGCCAGGCACAACTCCAACCCAGCGAGGCAACATCATGTGTACTCAGCGCCACGCGGCATTACCGATGGTATTCTCCGCCCGGTCGAGACTACGGCCCGCGGTCATAGTCCTGGCCCCCCTGACACTGCTCCTCGCCGGCGCCGGCCTGCGTGCTCAAGATGAGACCAAGCGTACACGATCCGCCCCACCGGTGATCCAATCCTCCTGGGACGACCTGCTGGAAGGCATCCGCACGGCCGATGACTGGCAGGCGCGGCGCGAGGTGCTCAAACGCCGTTACCTGGAACTGATCCGCGACGACCAGAAGCCCGCCCGGCCCCCGCTGGACCTCCAGGAACACGAGTCCACGGCGGTCGAGGGCCTCTACACGCGCAAGCTCATCAGCTATCAGGTCGAGGCCGACGAGCGCGCCCACGCCTACCTCGGCATCCCCTTGAACTTGAGCGGCAAGGCCCCGGCCATCGTGGCCCTGCACGGCACCACCGCCCAGGGCAAGGAGCAGACGGCCGGCCTGTCGGGCAATCCCGACAAGGCCTTCCTCGACTTCTATTGCCGCCGCGGCTACATCGTGATTTCTCCCGACCATTTCGTGGCCGGCCATCGTCTGCCCGCTGAAGGCGCCTACGTGACCCAGCGTTTCTACGAAAAGCACCCCCAGTGGACCGCGGTCGGCAAGTTCACCTTCGAGCACTCCATCGCCATCGACGTGCTCCAATCGCTATCGCAGGTCGATCCCCAGCGGATCGGCGCCTTGGGGCATTCGCTGGGCGGCCACGGCACCTACTTCCTCGCCGCCTACGACGAGCGCATCAAGGCCTCGGCCTGCAACTGCGGCGCCACCTTCTTTCGCCACAACGAGCGCGTGGAGAATTGGGCGCGCGACCGCTGGTACATCTACCTCAAGCACATCCGCCCCGGCCTGCTGGAAGGCCAACTGCCCCCCATCGACATGCACGAGATCATCGCCCTCATCGCGCCCCGCGCGTTTATGGACCTCGCCGGCCTCAACGACGGCGCCCCGCTCACCCAGCGTCAGCGCGTGTTGATGCTCACGCGCATCATGGATGTGTACGAACTGCTCAAGGCGCCGCAGAATTTCGCCTTCTACATGCACGGCCGCGGCCACTCCGTGGCCCATGAGTCGCGCGAACTGATGTGCGCCTGGATGGACACCCACCTCAAGCCGCCCGAAGCCACCCAGACCCGCCTCTTGCCCCAGCCCTGACGCGCTCACTTGGCCGGCAGCTTGCCGCTGGCCGCCTTCTCCGGTCGCTCGTCCTCGGGCCCGTGCAGCACCGCCGCCCGATACGCGTCCGGCCCCACTCCTTGCGCCAGCAACTGCGCGCCGGCCAGCGTCCGCGCCAGCCCCTTCATCCTGTACGTGCTCATCGCACGCAGCAGGTCCTGTTCCGCCTCCTTGGGCTTTCCATGCTGCATGCGATAGCTCCCCAGGTGCCGGCAGATCCACGTCCGCCATCTATTGTCATCGTCGGCCGTCGGCCGCAACAACTGCGGTTCGTCGATCTCTCCTTTTCCACCCCGCGCCAGATCCTCCTTGATGCACCGCGCCAACAGAACGACCTCCGGCGAAACCAGGTCGTCCGCACGCTTGTACTTCGGCCCCTCTTCGATCACCCGGTTCAGAAGCGTGTCCCGAACTTCTCCCTTCTTGAGCTGATCGGCCAGCAGCACAGCCATCAGACCAGGCTGTGGATGGGACTCCTTGTTGAAAGTCCGTTCCAAGGCGTCCAAGGCCTTCTGCGGTTCGTTCGTCAGCATCCAGAAGGTCGCCAACTCGACCGTCGAGAACTCCCCCTCGGCCGCCGGACCCATCTTTTCCAGGGCTTGTCGTGCGAAGGTCTCGGCCGCCTCCCGGCTCCCTTGCCCCGTGCGCCGGCAGAAGAAATACCAGTCCAACTCGCACCCCCGATACCGCTCGCCGATGGCCCGGTAGACCTGCTCCGCCTCTTCCCAACGCTGCTGCGCCTCGTGGCATTCCGCCAGACAATCCAGCCCCCACGCCGAATAGGTCTCGGCCGCCGCCTCGGCGTAGGGCTCGGCCTGCTTCCATTGCCGCTTCTTCATGAAGTGCCGGGCGATCTGTTCGTTCACCTGGCCGTGCTTGAGGCCGAAGTCGGGCAGGGCCAACCGCCGCTCCATCAAGGTCAGCCACTCTTCTTCCTTGCCCTGCTTCTGGTAGACGCCCGCCAGGAGTTCCAGTGTGCCGTGGTCGGCGCGCGCCTTGACCGCCGCCTCGCCGCAGCGCTCGGCATCGGCCAGCCGGCCGGCCTTCAGATACGCCTCCCCCAGGTGCTGCAGCACGAACGGCTGGTCGGCACACTCGCGCTCCCAAGCCTCCACCTTGTCCTGCACCTTGTCCCAGGACCTCTCCATCAGTCGAACACGCGCCAGCGGCGACCGGCCGCTGATCCGCAGCAGTTGCTCCGCGGGATTGTTCCAGCCCACGTCCAGCAAATGCTTCATCTCGCCCGCCAGAAAGTCGCGGTGCTGAAAACGGCCCCACCAGGGCTTCCGCTGGTCCTCTTCCAACGCCAAAGTCAAGGGCCAGGCCTGCCAGTCGAAATCCAGCGGCGAGACGCGCGCCAGTTCCGCCGCCGCCTTCTTCTTCGCCTCCAGGTCCCAGGCCAAGGTCCCGATGACGGCCTGATAGCGATGCCCTCGGATCATGGGCTCGGTCAGTTTCAGGAATTGCTCTGCCGCAACCCCCAGGCAATTGCGCTCGAAACTCGCCCGGCGATAGACCTGCACGAAGCTCATTTCCCCGATCAGGTTCCCCAGCGCGGCCCACGACGGCTCGCCCGTGTCGCAAGGCGAGTCCGACTTCTGCGCGGACTCACGCCCTGGGCCTGCGTCAGGCTTCTTCGACGCCGCTTTCTTCTCGGCCGATGCCTCGTCTTTCGCGCCGTTGTCCGCGGTCCCTTTCTTCGTTGGCGGCTGGCTGGCCTGATTCAACGCCGCCACCAGCTTCGGCCGGTCGCGGAACTCCTTTGTCGGATCGTCCGGCCGCTGCCCCAGCAAGGCCCCCAACAAACCCCCGCTGCTGCTCCGCTGCTTGAGAACGCTCCGCACGTTCCGTGGCAGTTCCGGCACCTCTTCCAACCGCCGGTAGAACTCCTTTCCGAATCGCACCAAGGGCGTCACGGTCACCGTGTGGCCGGTCCTCACTCCCGCACAAGCGCACAGGCCGTCATGAATCCGATAGCAGTCCGGCAACTCCTCCAGTGTGGCCAAGGCCGTCTCCACGGTGACATCGTGGCTTTCACCCTGCTCTACGGCAATGTAGCGCAGCAACCAGACCAGCGCCGCCTCGCGCGGGGCGACTTTCTCCGGGTCCAGCTTCTTCCACTCGAACCGGCAATAGGGGCCGATCAATTCGACCCACGACGGGCGCATCGCCGCCGGCTTGCCCTCCGCGCCCCAGGCCTCCTCGCCACGCTCCAGCTCCTTCAAGGCCCAGTCGTGACATCCGGCCAGCGCAAAGGCATAGCTGCGATGGAAATGGGCCCAGGACTTCTTGCCGCCCTGCGTCAGGCACCGCTGCGCATAGAGCATCGACCGCGCCCGGAAGACCTTGTGCGCCGGGTGCCAGTGAAAGTCGGTCAAGAGCCCCAGGTGTGCGTAAGCGCGCACCAGCGCGCCCAGTATCGCCTCCGACTCGCCCTGCTGGCGCATCGCCTTGTGCAAGCGGCGCGCCGCCAGAAACTGGGCGTCAAACGCCATCTCGGCCAATCCCTTCTCGATCTCCTCGGAAGGTCTTGCGTCGGGGTTCATCCGCACGGCCTCTCCCGCGAACCCCATCTCCCTCAGCACGCTTATGAACTGCTTCCGCGAGTATCCCTCGGCCGTCTGCAGAATCCCCCCGTAGTCCCACTCCTTGCGATCCGGCAGCAGCACGCTGCTGACCACCTTGGCTTGCGCGCCGTTCCCGCGCAGAACCTCAACCTTTCGCCGCTTCGCCTTGGCCCCCAGGTTCAGCGGCAGGTTGTCTCCATCCTCGGGCATCGCGTCGCCCAGCCAGGCGTCTCGCGTCGTCAGGCCCAACCCTTCGCGCGCCGCAATCAAGAATGCCTGCCGTACCAACTCGCGCATCAGGTGCGACTGGCGCGCCCCGCGCGAAAGCCAAAGCTCAAAGCCCCGGCAGAAATCCAGGTACACCACCTGCCGCTCGGCGACTGCGTCCGGGCCGGGAACCTCCTGTTTCGCGGTGGAGTCGGTCGTGGCCGCCGATCTTGGCTTCTCATCTCCGGCCCACGCCAGCCACGGCCAACCCGCCCACAGAATCACCACCAGACAGCAGCGCATCATGGAGCCCTCCCAAGAGAATCCTGGACTGCAGAGGAGCACACCTGCCACTAAAGGCAGATTCTCCAAGAGAGCTACACGTCTGTCAAGCAGGGGGCAGAAACCCAGAATTCAGCCCCTCCGCGCGGTAGGACGCACCGAGCGAAGCGAGGCACGCCGGATGCCGCGCGCAGTCCACGCTGCCGCATGCCCTTCGCGCTGACGGATCACAGGGACAAAGGGCCCAAGTACGCGCGATTCGCGGCTTTCGGCTTTCCGCTCTCGCCCCTCGCCCCTCGCCCCTCGCCCCTCGCCCCTCGCCCCTCGCCTCTCGCC
>CALARR010000170.1 GCA_937889015.1 uncultured Planctomycetales bacterium
ATCACGTGCTGGTCAAGCAGGCGGACCGGACGCTGGCCACGATTGAACTCGACAGCAACAATGACGGTTGGGTCCGCTGCTTCAGCTTTCAGGCGGCAGACCGGGTCGTGGTCGGCGCCAGTTTCAGCCTGCGGCTGTTCGATGCGCGCAGCGGCGAGCGGAAGGTGAACTATCTGGGGCACACGGGCATCGTGTGGTCCGTGGCGCCATCGCCCGACATGCGTTATTTCCTCTCGTCTGGCGGCGATCAGACGCTGCGCATCTGGGACCTGGAGCACGACGAACCGCTGCTGTCGCTATTTTTCGCCGGTAACGAATGGATCGCCTGGACACCTGAGGGCTATTACGCCGCCAGCCCGGGCGGCGAGCGGCTGATCGGCTGGCATGTGAACAACGGCGGCGAGCAGATGGGCGCGTACTATCCAGCAGCCCAGTTCCGCAAATCGCTCTACCGTCCCGACGTGATCAAGCTCTTGGTACGAACCGGCAACACCGAACGAGCCTTGGAGGCAGCCGATCACGAGCGAGGACGGTCCAGCCAACTGACCCGGGCGGCGGAAGTGCTGCCGCCCGAGGTTGTGATCAACGCACCCAACGGCGCTCAGGTTCAGATTGACCGGCCGCGTTTGGAGGTGCGTGCCAGCGCCACGCCGCGGGGGCGCGATCCGATCACGGCAATGCGATTGCTGATCGACGGCCGGCCGTCGGGCGAGGTCAGACGGGCTGCCGAGGCGGCTGACGCGATCGCCGTGGATGAATCGTGGACAGTGATGCTGACGCCCGGCGTACACCAAGTCACCGTCAAGGCCGAAACGGCCAAGAGCTATGGAATCTCCAGTCCCGTGGAAGTGGTGTATGGTTGGAAGGAGAGCCAGGAGGAACTGCCGGCCCTGTACGTACTGGCGATAGGCGTTTCCGAGTATCAAGAGAAATCGCTACGTTTGAGCTACGGGGCCATCGACGCGCGCGGCTTAGCCGATGTGCTGCAGAAGAAGGCTGCTGGCGTCTACCGCAAGGTCGAGGAAAAACTGTTGTTGGATGGCGAGGCCACCCAACGCAATATCCTCCGTGGTTTAGAGTGGCTACGCATGCAGATGACACAACGGGATGTGGGCGTGGTTTTCTTCGCGGGGCATGGAGCCAAGGACGATCAAGGACTGTTCTATTTGATGCCTGCCGACTGCACGTCGGCGGAGTTGGCGATCGCCGGTATTGGCGAGGACCAGATCAAGCGATTCTGTCAGTCGATTCCCGGACGCCTGATGCTGTTGTTGGACGCCTGCCACACCGGATCGTTGGGGGGCGACAAACGCCGCGCCATCAGCGGCCTTACCGACAATCTGGTTCGCGACCTGGTCACCGATGACTACGGCGTGGTCGTGATGTGTTCGTCGATGGGCCGCGAAGAATCGCGCGAGGAGGACGGTTGGGGACACGGGGCCTTCACCAAGGCCTTGATCGAAGGGATCGAGGGCAAGGCCGACTTCAACCGCGACCGGATCGTGTATCTCAATGAGTTGGACCTCTACGTCACCGATCGGGTCAAGGAATTGACCACCGGACGCCAGCACCCGGTAACACAGAAGCCAACCACGATCCGCAGTTTCCCCCTCGCCCGGCCCTGAGGCATTGGGGTTGGGCGAGAACGAGATCGCCCACTTTGACGCCCGGGGTTCCTGAATGGAGTTTCGTGATCTTGGGACGTGTCACCTCGCCGCCACCCTCCGGGAGGCGGCTTGAACGTCGCAAGTGTCCCTGGATCGTGCAAGCCCATTTGGCGTCTCGGTAAGCGTGCGACTTGCGGAATAGCTGCGCGCCGGGAATCCTGCGTTGAGGGAATTCGCGGAATGATCGGCTGGGCAGCGCGGGGCGCGGATGATGCGACCAAGCGGAAGTGGTGTTTCATCGTGCATCCTTCTGCGTGGGAATTTCAGTGACGAGACCGCGCCCACCGCAAATGGCTGTCGAAACGGCAGATCTCGAACACGATGGCAAAGAAGGGCGATAAGTCGGCAGGACGACTGCGTACGCTTCGGCCGTGATTCAGGCGATGCTGGGAGACGCCCGGCGCGTACCCGTGGACAAAGAAAGCGGGCATGCCCATACTATCGAAGCGGGCACAACTGAGGGCCGAGGTCGCCGTGGCCTGCACGGCCATAAGGGCACTGGCTTATGAATGACTCTCCGAGCTTGAGCACCATTGAAAGAAACTCCATGCAGGACGCAATTGGTTTTGACAACGAAGCGTATTTGCGGGAACAATCGGCCGCTATTCTGGATCGCGTCGGTCGGTTTGGGAACAAGCTGTACCTCGAATTCGGGGGAAAACTACTGTTCGATTATCATGCGGCCAGGGTGCTGCCGGGCTTCGATCCGAACGTCAAGATGCGATTGTTGGCGAAGCTCAAAGAGAAGGCCGAGATCCTGCTGTGCATCCATGCTGGGGCCATTGAACGAAAGAAGATGCGGGCCGACTTCGGCATCACTTACGATGCCGACGCTATGAAGCTGATCGACGAAGTCCGTGAGTGGGGCGTCGAATTGCGGGGAGTGGTCATTACGCGATTCGAAGGCCAACCGGCGGCCGTGCAGTTTCAGAACAAGTTGGAGCGTCGCGGCATTCCGGTCTACACCCACCGCCCGACCGTGGGCTATCCGGCCGAAGTCGATCGGATCGTCACCTCAGAGGGCTACGGCGCGAACCCGTACATCGAAACGCAGAAACCGTTGATTGTGGTCACGGGCCCCGGTCCCGGCAGCGGGAAGTTGGCCACCTGTCTGAGTCAGGTGTACCACGATCATCTCCACGGGGTTCATTCGGGTTACGCGAAATTCGAGACCTTTCCCATTTGGAATCTCCCCCTGATGCATCCCGTAAATGTGGCCTATGAAGCGGCCACCGCCGATCTTCACGACGTCAACATGATCGACCCATTTCATTTGGAGGCCTATGGCCAGACGGCCATCAATTATAACCGCGATATTGAGGCCTTCCCCGTCCTGCATACGATCCTGGAGCGAATCACGGGGACCGATCCGATCTATCGTTCTCCTACGGACATGGGCGTGAACCGGGCCAGTGCCGGCATTATCAACGACAGCGTGGTCCAGGCGGCGGCCCGCGCTGAGGTGATCCGGCGTTACTTCCGCTACAGCTCAGAATTCGTCATGGGGTTGGCCGACGAGCGGACTGTGCAGCGCGTGGAACGACTGATGGAAGTCTTGCACATCAAGCCCGAGGACCGCGATGTCGTCGGTCCCGCGCGCCGGGCGGCTGAGGAGGCGCAGCAGCAGGACAAAGGCAATAAGGGTGTTTGCTGTGGCGCAGCGATCGCGTTGCACGGCGGGACGATCATCACGGGCAAGAATTCCCCGCTGATGCACGCTGCCTCGGCACTGGTGATCAACGCCGTAAAACATCTGGCAGGGTTACCGGACGAGATCCACTTGCTCGCGCCGAGCGTCATCGAGTCGGTGGCGCGAATGAAGAAGGAGATCCTTGGCCAGCGCGCGGTGAGCCTGGACTTGCAGGAGACCTTGTTCGCCTTGGGCATCAGCGTCAACGCCAATCCCATGGCTCAATTGTGCGTGGACAAGCTGAAGCAACTGCGCGGTTGCGATGTACACATGACGCATATTCCCACACCTGGAGACGAGACCGGCCTGCGCCGGCTTGGTGTGAATTTGACCAGCGACCCGAGTTTTGCCACGAAGAACCTCTTCGTGTCTTGACGCGAGTTCGCGGTACGATCCCGATAGATCGGGTGCATCCCGTCGACGTGTCGCGTCTCTTCCCCCCGTGTGACTCCGAAGACAACGGAAAGTCATATGTTGCAGGTCCGTACGACACGCACTGGCTACCGCTTCACCTCCGGCTTCTTTCCTTTCCCTCTGGGGGGCTTGGGCTGCCCTTGGACGCCGCTGTCATCCTCAGCGCCGGCTTCGATCCATGCCGAGAACTTGGCAATCTCCTCCGCCGTCGGTTGTGGCGACTTCTTGGGGGGCATCGGCTTGCCTGTGCCATGAAGCGTTAGCATCAGCCGGCTCTCGTCGGGCTTGCTGGGAACGACCATTGCCCCCTTCTTTCCTGACCGCAGCAATGCGGCGAAAGTCGTCACGTCGTAGCCGTCTTTGGCCTTGTCGGGGTTGTGGCACTCCGCGCAATAGGTGGCCAAAAGCGGCTTAACATCGTTGACGTAACTGACCACGTTCTTCTTTAATGAGGGCAGTTTCTTCTTCCACGAGAGGAGGAAGCGGCGATCCAATTCGCTAAGACGTTCCAACGGAACGGCAACCGTCTCGCCTGAGCGTTTCTTTAGTATCACGGTCTCGTCATTAAGCTCGACGAGTTCCGCTTCGGTCGAGAACCGTCCGTCGTTGGATGTCCACTTCCGGGTAGCGGCTGGCAGCGCCACCGTGATCAGAAGGCCAAACACGATCGTCAGAAGGACACGTTTCATGGTGCGACCGGCTGGAACCTGCGACAAAGTCACGCTTTGATCTTACAGCGACTCTAGGCCCACTTCAATGAAGAATGAAGAAACCGGCTTCTATCTCAGCGACGGAAACCTGGTGGGCGTTTGCACCCTCCGGTTGCTACAATACTAGCCGTGGCGATGCTCTTGGTGTAGCCACCAGCAAGCCATTGGGGGCCTTTCTCGAGGAGGACCGAACATGCAAGTTGGAATTCCTTCCAAGATCGCCGCAGTCAGCATAGCGCGCGGCGACATGTCGCATCAACGGACGGGGGGGCGTCGGGCTCTTGAACTCGTCGCTGCCGTGGCCACGACGGTCGGCCTGCTCGTGTCGCCTCTTGGGGGATCGGAAGCCGTCCCCGGACAACCGGCCGCAGCAGAACCAACCGCGCCGTGTGACGTTCCGTCAAAGGCCGACACCGGGCCGCTTGGAGAACCGTTCGCGGACCTTCAGGCTGTTGCCCAGCATTTCGCCGATCAGTTGGGGCGGCTCAAAGAGCAGTACAAGACGACTTCTCCAGCGGAACTTGCCGAACAGGCCCAGGCTGAGAGGACGTACACTCTTGAAACGCTCCGCGCCCCTGGCGAGAAGTACCACGCTGAGGTCGTCTACACCCGTGCACGGCCGGGAGTCGTGGTCCTCGGCGGAATCTACAAGTGTAGCAAGTGCAGCCGCTGGCACGCCAAATGTGCCGGCGGATTCGTGGTCGGCGCCGACGGTCTGGTCATGACCAACCTACACGTGGTGGAGGGCTACAAGAAACTCGAAGCCTTAGGGGGGATGACCGACGATGGGCGCGTCTTTGCTGTCAAAGCGGTGCTTGCCTCCAGCCGGCTCAATGACCTGGCTTTGCTCAAGCTGGATGCCCAGGGGCTTCGGCCGCTGCCGGTATCGGGCGACGTGCCTATGGGGGCCACGGTCTATTGCCTTTCTCATCCGGCCATGTTTGGCGGCAAGTCCAACGGCTTCTATGCGTTCAGCCAGGGAATTGTCTGTGGCAAGTTCGCTGTCCGCGCCGACAAGCAGCAACTTCTCAGGATTCTCGCGGTGACCACCGAGTACGGCCCCGGTTCCAGTGGCGGCCCGATCCTGGACGAGCACGGGGCGGTGGTGGGAATTGTGTGTCAGGCCCAGCCGGTCTTCAAGTCCGAGCAGGACAAAGGTGCGCAAGGAGCGCAGATGGTCTGGAAATCGGCGCGTCCGGCGTGCAGCATTCTGGACATGCTCACCCCCTCCTCCCCCGGCAGTCCGGCCAGCCAGAAGGCCCTGAACCTCGATTCCGAGCGTGAACCAGCCGTGGCGGCCGTGGATCAGGCTCACCTGACCTATCCGCACCTTTTCGACGGCCAAGGGTGGAAAAACTCGGTTGCGCGCTTGTATCGGGTCCACGCTATTCCTCAGATCTACCTCTTGGACCAGCAGTTGAAAATTGTGGCTAAGAACCTCCGCGGGGAACGGCTGGAGGAGCAACTCGTCGAACTGCTCGGACCCGGCGATACGGCCGCTGCCGAGGCGGTCGACAAGGCTCTTCAAGAAGAAGCCGAAAGAGCAGTCCAAGCCAATCGAGCCAAGATACCTTCCGAGCCCGACAAGGGACCGAAGTAGCGCTGATTGTGGCCAATAGAATCCTTCTCTGTGCTGGCGATTGGGCGTGGCTTTCGAGTCAAGATTAGCTCAATTGAGGCCGTGTTCCAGAACAACACGACTCGTGCCGGTGCGATCCAAGACGCATCGCTGCGACTCGACGCCACTAGCAGATGGAGTGTCACGGCTGACAGTGTGCTCCGCGGGTTGACGGTTGCCGACCCCAACGCGGCAGCCATTTCGTGCATCGAGGGCAATGGCCATAGCGTTCGCTACGACAGTTCGGCGCCTGCCAACCGATGGCTGAACCGCAAGACGTATCCGCTGGCCAAGGGCGGTCGCCTGCTCCCGCAGTAGGCTCGCAGGAAGCAGTACGTGGCGGGACTGCGCTGTCGGTGGGGGTGAGCTAGGGGCATGGCCTGCACCGGAGTGAACTTCAGCGCGGCCGGTGGACGCACCGCGCAGGCTGAGGTCGGCAGACAGTCCAACGGGAGTGGCCGCACGATGCTGTCAGGCCCGGTTTGCCGTGTGTGGCCTTCCGGAACCCCAGGAAGATGCCGTAACTGCCTGAAAAAAGCCAAGTTGCGACAAACGCAACTTGGCTTCGGAGTGGTTGGGGCCGGGATTGAACCGGCGACACTCGGATTTTCAGTCCGATGCTCTACCAACTGAGCTACCCAACCCGAATCGGCGTCACAACCCCCGGCAAAACCTGGGTTCTCAGTGCTCTACCAACTGAGCTACCTATCCGCCGCTGCCGGGGCAGTGACAAAAACCAATCATAGCCCGCTATCATGCGCCTTGTCAATTCGCCCCCTCCTACAGGGCATCGGTCCTCGGGAAGTCTTGACGCGCGCCTTCGTTGAAGGTGGCCGGTCTCGGGCCGGCTTTGAGACGCGATCGCGGGGACTGATAGGGAGTGCCGGCGGCGGAGCGACTCCCTGGATCGCATTCCAGGCCGCGGAGGCGTGCAAGACGCGGCGCATCGCCGCGATTCCCGGTGACGCATCGGACCGGCTCCTCAAGAACCGTTGCTGTGCCTTGCCGCAGATGATTGACACCCGCCTCCCGGTTCATTAGCATGGGTTCACTTCTCACTTGTGCGGCAATTCCCGTCGCTCTCTCTGGGGCAACCCCAGGGGCGATGTCTTCGGACCGACAGGGGACTTGGCTGTGGATGTGCCTGCACTTCTTTTCGTCTGGCGTGAAGTCAGAACTGTGGCCCTGACTGGACTGTCACTACTAGGCATTGTCTGGGGACCGTTATCGGCGTGCGCCGCCAAGTACACTCCCAACAGTCCTGAGGTTCAGGCGGCTGTGGAGCGGGGCATCCAGTTTCTTGAGTCGGCGCCCAGTACCGATGAACGCCCGGGAGCCCAGGCGCTGGTCGGGTTGGCCCTTCTGAAGAATGGGGCTACCGCCAAGCATCCCAAGATCGCGCAGGCGGTGGAGACTATACGGAGCCGGGTGCGCGAACAGGAGGCGAAGTCGCTCGGGTTGGATCTGTACAGCACAGGTTTGTCGATCATATTTCTGATCACATTGGACTCGAGCAAGTACGGCCCAGAGATTGAGATTCTGTTGGCCTATTTGCGCGCCGTGCAGAAGCCTCACGGTGGCTGGGGGTACGCCGACAAGCCCACCGGTGACACGTCCATGACACAGTATGCCGTACTTAGTTCGTGGGAAGCCACGCAGGCCGGATTTCGCGTGCCACCGGAGATGATTGAGAGTGTGACCAACTGGCTGCTCAAGACCCAAGATCCGAATGGCGGCTTCGGCTACCAAGGAATTGTGGCTGAAACTGGGCGGGTCAAGCAAGGCAAGACCATTCGCCATAGCATGGCTGCCGCGGGGCTGGGAAGCGTCTATATCTGCGCCAACCTGCTAGGGATGTCCGAGAAGATTGAGCGCGACGAGGACCTGCCGCGAACTCTGCGCGAGGTACGTCCCAAGGCAACTCGTGGTGCAGACGCGAAGGGACCGGTGGATTTTCGCAAGATCCGCGAAGCCCAAAGCGATGGCAACAATTGGATCCGGAGCCACTTCGAAGTCGATCCACCTCAGTGGACGTACTATTATCTCTACGCCTTGGAGCGGTATTACGCCTTTCGCGAGGCAGCCGAAGGCGAACGGGATGATCGCTGGTATTCCGATGCGGCCCGGTATCTCATCCGTAGCCAGGCCGAAGACGGTAGTTGGAAACATCGCGACAACTATCAGGTGATCGATACGGCCTTTGCCGTGCTGTTCCTGTTGCGGAGTTCCAAGAAGAGCATCGAGCGGGCCCATTATTTCGGCGCTGGCGTGTTGGTCAGCGGGCGCGGATTGCCCCAGGATACGAGCCAAGTGGCGGTGCGCGATGGTAAGGTCCTGACGCGACCCACGCCCGAAAACGTGCCCCGGGCGATCGCTGTCTTGGGCGATCCTGCGCATGCCGAACATGCCGCGGCGGCCGAGATGCTTGCCCAGCTACCTGCTGCCGATGCGACGCAGTTGCTGGCCGGGCACCACCAGCAACTGGTGGAGCTTGTCGAATCGGGTTCGCCGGCGGCGCGCCGGGCCGCGGTTTTGGCCCTGGCTGCCAATGGAGATCTGGACTATGTACCCGTACTAATTCTAGCCCTCGACGACGCGGACCCGGCCGTGAACCGGGCGGCCGGCGAGGGATTACACCAATTGAGTCGTAAGCTGGGAGCGTTTGAGTTGTCGCCGCAGCCGACTGAGGCCGAGCGTCGCAACTTGATCCAGAACTGGAAGGCGTGGTACTCATCGATTCGCCCGGACGCGCAATTCCGTAACTGACTTCTGACTGCCATTCGAATCAGCTGGAGTCCCCATTTGGTCAAGGGCCGCGAATAGGAACATCGCGACATGTTTTTGTGAAGCCCCAACGCTACGAGTCCACCGTTCCGTGTCGGTGGCGTCGCGGTCAACCAACATTGACGAGTTGCATCCGTGGATCAAGAACAGAAACCGTCTGCTACGGTCGAAGCCGGTGTGCGGGAACCGGTTGTCACGCGCCCGAGGAATGGGCTGGGATGGAAACTTGGTGTCGGCGGCCTGTTGTTGGCCCTGGCCGTGGGGCTGTACCTTTGGTCCCGAGGTGGCGAGAGTGGCGGCGGTTACACTCCGCCCGACGAGGACGCGTTGCAGGATAGTTATATCTTGCCCGATCCTCTGGCTGCAGACGCCGCCGCGGCGGCTGAGCCGTCGGAAACCTCGCCGGGGGCCGGCGTTGGCTGGCAAGCCACTCTGGAAGCGATTGCCCCGGCCGTTGCCTCGCAGGCCGCGGCTTTGTCCAACGAGTCCCTTCATCGCGTTGTGCCGCGTGCAGCCGATCGATCCGGTTCCGAGGCGGCCACATCTTCGGCCAGTCTGGCGGGCCGCAGTTGGGAAGTCCAGTTCTTCAAGGGTAACACGGTCGAGAATTATGCGCGCCAGCTGGACTTCTTCGGTATTGAGTTGGGTGTGCCGATCCCCGGCGGCAAGATTCTCTACGCCTACAATCTGGCGAAACTCAAGCCCGATACGCGGACGGGCCCGGCTGCCGCAGAGAATCGTTGCTACCTGAGTTGGCGCCGGGGCGATCTGGGCCAGGCTGAGACCACGCTCTTTAGTCAGGCCGGCCACGAGATCAAAGACCGGGCCGTGCTCAAGTTTCTGCCTCCGGAGATCGAGGCAGCCCTAGCCAAGATCGAGCGCGGCTATGCTGGCGAAAAGGCCGATGTGGTTCAGAAGACACGTTTCGGCATTCGGCCCAAGGCCGATGGTTATGACTTCTATGTGATGGAACAGTCCTACAAGCCGCAGCCTGGTGCGACACGATGATCCTCGCCGAACAGTTGCTGGCCGTCTTGGAGCAGAAGCAACTGCTACCGGGCCCACTCATCCAGGGCCTGCGCAAGCAGTTGGCGCAATCGGAGGGAAAGGTCCCAGCGGCTACGCTAGCCAAACGTCTCGTGGAGAAAGGGCATCTCTCTGCGGCTCAGGCCAAGCAGGTGCTAGAATCGCTGACTGCGCACTCCCCGGTTACAGGCGTCGGCGCAGACTCCGTCGACAAGGACTCCGGACTTGCGCCGCTTGAGCCCGTCGATCTTTTTGGTTCTTCGCCTGCAGCCAAGCCCTCGCCGGCTCATGCCCAAACCAAGGCCACGCCTTCCGGTGCGGCGCAGGACGCATCGCCCGGTGCACATCCGCAACCCATGGCCCGCAAGGTGGAAACCCAACACCAGGCGACTGGGCCGTCCAAGGCCCAATCGTTGGCTGCGCGAGGAGAAGAATCGCAACTCGTCGCGCCCAGCGATGACGACGACGTCTATGGTCTGGCCGACGAACCGGCTGCCCCAACACCCGCAGCATCGACGTCTGCTCCCACTGCGTCCGCGTCCCCCACATCCGCTTCGGCCGTGGAATCAGCTCCGAGCTTCCCCGGGGCCGACGCTTTGCTGGCCGCGGCAGCTATGGACGCCGCCACATCGGCCGGCGCTGCGCGCCCGGGTCAACGGACGGTTCCCAAGAAGACAACCGGGAATAAGAAAGTCGTGGGTGGGGCTCGTCCGGTCAAGCGTGGCAAATCCTCGTCCAGACGAACCAGTTTGATCGTCGGCCTGGTCGGAGCAGCCCTGGTCATTGGGGGCGCCCTTTGGATCCTGACCCGACCTGATGGAAACGCGGAGCTTCAGGCGGCTGACGCCGCTTTCCAGTCGGCTTCCTATGCTTCTGCCGTGGAGAAGTACACCAGCTTTTTGAGAAGCTTTCCTCGCCATGAGAACGCGGGACGGGCCAAAGTCAGGCTGGGCATCTCACAGTTGCACGAGGCTATGGCCGGGCAGCCTCGCTGGCCGGAGTCCTTGAAGGTTGCCCAGCAGGTGCTGGCCGACATCAGTTCGCAGTTCAAATTTCCACAATCGCAGGAAGAGTTGGCCGCCATGCTTCCGCAGATTGCCGCGGGGCTGGCCGCTTCCTTGTCGAGTAAACCCGATCCGCAATCGCTGCAGCACGCACGCCAGAGTTGGGATCTTGTGCGTCGCTACGTGCCGAAGACGCTCCGCAACCCGGTGCAGGCGGCGGAAATCGAAACTACATTGGCCCTCACTCAACGGCAACTGACCCGGCCAGCCGATCTGGAGAAGGCGCTCGCCGCGATGCAGCAGTCCACCGCCGGTGGTAATACTTCCGAGGCTTATGCAGTCCGCGCCACACTGCTGGCCGACTACGCCGAGTTGGCGTCCCATTCGTCGCTGCGCAAAGCCCAGGCGGAGATTTCCCAAGCCGAGAAGGCGACTGTGCGTTGGACAGCACAACCCAAACCGGCCGCCACGAAGGAGACGCCCGGTGCGGTGACGGCCACGACAGTTCTCTGGCGTTCGGAGGTGCCGGGCAAGGCGGACGGCGTTGCCGGTCAGGTCATCCCTGTTGCGGTCCAGGGGGCCGTATACGCCCTGGATGCCACGACAGGCCGATTGCTTTGGCGGCGTCTTGTGGGCTTCGAGCCGGCGGCTAGCGGGACCGGCTATGTCCCGCTGGCTACTTCTGCCGAGCCTGGAGCCGACTGGATCCTGATCGATTGGACTCAGTCCGCCATCCTGTGCATCGAGGCCCTGTCCGGGAGACTCCGCTGGTTCCATCCGCTGGACGAACGGCCTTACCGTCCAGCCTTGGCCGGCAAGCGATTGGTGGTGCCCACGGCCTCTGGCCGCTTGCTGTTGCTGGATGTGGCCAGCGGGCAGTGTCAGGGGTTCGTGCAGCTACCCCAGTCGGTGACCGTGAGCCCGGCCGTTGACGGCAACTTGATCTTCCAGCCGGCGCAGCAGAACAGCCTTTACGTGTTAACACTGGAGGGACAGTGCAAACAGGTGGTTTCACTGGGGCATGAATCGCATAGTATCTCGGCTCCGCCGGCGATTGCTGGCCGAACCTTGCTGGTTGCAGTGAACGACGGGCTGGAGCACGCCACGATCGAGGTTTTGTCTATCGGGCACGACGAGAAGTTGCCATTGCGCCCCATACAGCAGATCAGCGCGTCCGGTCGTGTCGATTGTCTCATCACGTCGGGAGCGACGGCGGTCTTGGCCAGCGATCTGGGGCACGTTCGCGTCATGGATCTGTCCGAATCGCAGGCCGGAAAACCGCCCGTCATGTTGGCCGAAGTGGCTCCGTCGGGTCCGGCGGGGATGATCCGCTACGGTTGCTTGGGCAATGGGCATTGGTGGCTGGCCGATACGCATCTGGCGCGCTACGCCATCGCCGGCCAAGGGCCGGCTAAAGCCGAGTTGCTTAGTGATTCTGGTGGCGTCTGTGTGCAGCCGCCGCGGCTCATCGGCAACACGCTTTTCCATGTGTGGCAGCCGGATCGGGCCGCAGGGGTGTGGATCGCCGCCGTCGATGCCACCCAGGGCAAGAAGCTCTGGGAAACGGTCGTCGGTGCTCCCTTGGCTGCCGCGATGTCGGGCGCACAGGACCAGACGCTTACCGCTGTCGGCGGCGACGGCGGCGTATGGCGAGTCGCTCTGGGAGCGTGGAAGACGGATCAAGTCGCGACGCCGGTAGCCGCAATCGCTCCAGGCGCGCTGCGCGATCCACTGACGTCCGCCGTGGCCTGCGACTCCAAGGGGGTTGCCTGTAGTGCGCGCGATCAGTTGTTCTTGCTCGACGCGGCAGACAAGCCGACGGTCAAAGCTCTGCCATTGGGTGACGAGTTGGGTGGTCCGCCGACGCCTTTTGCCGGCGGCCTGTTGCTGCCGCTGCGTTTGGGCCAGGTTCTATTGTTGGATGCCCAGGGTGGAAAGCAGGCCGAAGCCTTTCAGGCAGGCCTGACGCCGGGCCGGAACTGGTCCTGGCTAGTCTCGCCGGTCGGCGAGCAGGTACTCTTGTCCGATGGCCATTCGAGGCTTTACCTAGTGGGCCTGAAGCCGAAACCCAAGCCACACCTGGCCGCGATGGCCCAGGTGAATCTCGATTCCGGGCTGGTTTCGCCACTGGCCGTGGCGGGCGAAGTCGGGTACGCGGTGGAGGCTTCGGGCCAGTTGCGGGCTTTTCCGCTGCCCACGCTGATGCACGGCAAGTCCTGGCCCCTGGCTGGCCGCTGTACCTGGGGCCCGGTCGCCGTGGGCAATCGGGTGTTGTTGACGGCCGGAGGGAAGCTCCTCTGTATGGACGGGCAACAGAACCTGGTGTGGCAGGCCGATCTCACTGAGGGGCCTTTGGCAGGTACCCCGGCCGCGGTGGAGGGCGGATATGTGCTGGCATCGGCCTCGGGCGTGGTCAGCCGGGTGGAGGCCACCACTGGCAAGTCGTTGGCCAAAGTGGACACAGCCCGACCACTGGCGGCGGGCCCGCTCGTGGTTGGTCAGAGTCTGGTGCTCGTCGGCCACGACGGATCGCTGTACCAAGTCAAGCAGCCTTGAGGTGGATTGTGAAGACCCAGCGGCCCAAGAACACACAGTCGCAATATCCCAGTGGCCTCTTCCGAATTCTGGCTGCGTTTTGTTTGCTTATAGTGCTAGCGGAGTCTGCCCCGTTGGAGGCTCAGACGCCGCTCTATCTGCAAGAGCCCTTCGATCGCATCACACTCAACGAGCAGAACGACAATGCGGAACTCATTGTACGGACTCTAGACCTACCGGACCGCAAGTTGCCCCAGAGCCCCGCGCCCACGGATACACTGAAGTTCCGCCTGCTCGACGCCCCGCAGAAACTCTACGAGCTGCAATGGCAGCACATCGTCAAGGTGCAGTTGTTTGAGACGATGCTCCTGGACGAGGCTCGCAATCTGGTCGAGAAAGGCCATTTTGGCGCAGCCTATGACTACTTCCGCGTCCTGCGTGCAAGATACCCCAAGCTACCGGGGGTTGAGGCAGCCTACGACGCATGTCTCTTGGCCGAGGCACGGCAGGCCCATCGCGACCAGAAGTACGATGCGGCCCTGGTTTCCTTGCTGGCCCTACGGGATCGGAATCCCAAGTTGCCCGAGTTACCCACGGCCCTGACCGTGACCGTCGAGAAGCTGGTCGAGAAGCATGTGGCGGCCGAGTGCTTTTCCGCAGCCCGTCGCCTTCTGGAGCAATTGGCCGCATGGAATCCCGATCAGCCGCTGGTCGCCAAGTATCAGGCTCAGTTCCAGCAACAAACGGCCGACTTGCTATCGCAGGCCAAGGCGGCCTTGCAGGCGGGCAAGCACCGCGAAGCCGACCAGACGCTACGCCGTGCGCGGCAGATCTGGCCCAAGGCCAGCGGCCTCAAGGAGTTGGCCCAGCAGGTGCATGCCAAGTACCCCCGGGCCGTGATTGGTGTAAGCACGCCGGCCGAGAATCTCGATCCCCAGAGCCTCGATGACTGGGCCGCGCGTCGTGCTGGTCGGATGGTGGCCCGGCCATTGGTCCTCTTTGCCGGCCCCGGGGCTCAGGGTGGCAACTATCTTTCGCCGGTGGGACATGTGGAGTTGGACAAGTCGCTACGGCGTGTGGAAATCCGCTTGCGGAACGACGTGCGATGGTCTCGTGGGGAAGGAGTACTCACAGGTTTCGACGCGGCACGGGCCCTGTTGGCTATGAGCGATCCGGCCAAGCCCGAATACCTGCCCGGCGCAGACGACCTGCTGGAACGAATACAAGTCTACGACGTGTGGCGGGTGGAAATCGGGCTACGGCATGCCAGCCCCCGGCCCGAGGCCTTCCTTTCGGCTGTGTTGCAGCCTTATACCGATCCGGCCTTGCTGGCCGAGTCAAGGTTGGGGTGTGGACCTTACCTGCTGGACAGTCGCCGTGACAACGAGGTCACATACGTAGCCAACGATCGCCATCCGGGCAAGCCCATGCGTCCCAAGGAACTGACGGAGATTTGTTTTCGCGAACCGGGCAAGGCGTTGGCCGCTTTGAACCAAGGCCAGATCCAGGCCATTGATCGGCTCTGCCCGTGGGAGTTGGGTGCTGCACGGGCCTTGAAGCATGTCAACGTTCAGGTTTACGCAGTCCCCACGGTGCATTGTCTACTGCCCAATTTTCGCCGCCCTCTGCCCGCGGATCGACGGTTCCGCAGGGCGGTGGTCTACGGTATCGACCGCGAGACGGTTCTCAACCGCTTGACCGCGGGCCAGAAACTGCAGGGCAGCCAGTTGCTCAGCGGTCCATTTCCAACCGCGCAAGGCAACGAGTCCTTTGGTTACGCCAGCGACGAATCGATCGCCCCGCGGCCCTACGACCCGCGTTTGGCCTTGGCACTGATAGCCCAAGCTACACAGGCCGGAAGGCCAGCCTCCGGTGGGGCGGCGCAGGAGGACGACTCTCCCAAGGCTCAAGTGGCCAGCGTACCGGTGCTGTTGGCTCATCCAGCTGAACCGGTTGCCCGTCGAGCCTGCGAGCTGATCCGCCAACAACTGGCCCTGGCCGGAATTCAGGTCACGCTGAAGGAGATCAAGCCGAATGGAGGGCTCGCTGCGCTGGATGAAGTGGATCTGGTCTATGCGGAACTGTTGATGTGGGAACCATTGGTCGATGCACGGCGGCTGTTGGGGGCAGACGGCCGGTTGGGTACTTGCAGCCCGCACGTGGATCTCGCTTTGAGACAGTTAGACCAGGCCACTCAGTGGCCGCAAGCCTGCAACGTCTTGCGGCACATCCACCGCTTGGTGCACCAGGAGGCGACCGTGATTCCCTTGTGGCAGTTGCCGGAACACTGCGCTGTCCACGAGAGCCTGCAAGGTCTGCCCGCTGCGCCGGTATCCACGTACGACGAGGTTCAACAGTGGCAACTGTCGTTCAGCGATCCCAGCCAACCTTGATCGCCAGCGGCGGTCGATGGAGACCAGTCATCCAACTTGAACTCGATGGTCGGCCGACTTGTCCGCCGTGAGGAATTCCGTATGCATTCCATTTCATCGTCCGGACTGACCAGCTTCCTGCTAGCGGGAATGTTGTTGGTCATTGGTCCGGGGGTTGCAATTCCTGCCGACCAAACGCCCGTTTGGCAGTTGACTCCTTACAGGGTGCAGGTCTTGCTGGCCGTTGAGCCACGACTCGAGTTTTCTGGTCCTTGGGTCGCGGACTTCCAGGCGCAGCTTCAATCCCGGATAGTAGGTGTCATTGGCGGTTTGTGGCGGGCTCAACTCGTGCCAGCGCCCAGCAGCTTGCAGGATGTCATGCTGATTGACCTGGAAGACGTGCGACCGGAACAACTTCCGGCAGGTGATGTCGATAAGCTGCTGCTGCTGTCGTTGACTCAGACCGGCCGCGACTACACAGCAGCGGTTCGCGAGTTTGACGTGCGCTCGGCCACGCTCAGTCCCGTCGTTCGCCGCAGCGTTACACGACCCTGCAAATTGGCTGACGCGGCAATCCATGCCATGTGGAGGTCTTTCGCCGCATTGGCCCTGATCCAACAGGTCAAAGGGGATCAAATAACCGTGCGCGTGCGCGGTTCAGGCTTAGCGTTGCGTGATCGGCAACTGGCGCTTTTGGCTGTAGACGACGCCCTGCGCCCCTTGGTCCGCTACAACGAGCCCGACGGCAGCTTGAACCGTATTGTCCGTCTCCCCTCAACCCTGCTGGCGGTACAAACTGTCGAGCCGTCTAAAGCCAAAACCCGCCTGCACAGCGCTATGCCTGTAGCGTTGGCTGGGGCCCGTGGCGTACGCTCCGAGCCGTTGGCCTTAAGGGTTGTGGCGTCCGATCGGCCGACCAACCTGGTCTTGCAGAACGGTGGCGATCCAGCCAAACCGGTGGCAGGCTGTGACTTGCTGGCGGCCACGCCCGGTTCATTGCCGAGAGTGGCGGCGCGCACCGATCGCCAGGGCACGGCGGCACTTGTTCGCAGTGCTGCGCCCCTGCAATTGGTGTATGCCGTGCGCGGCGAGGAGCCATTGGGCCTTCTGCCTTTGGTGCCTGGCGAGCAGTCTCGAGTGGTGCTGACGGTGCCGGATCACTCCAAGCGGCTCGCGGCCGAAGGACTTCTCGCTGGTCTCCGCGATGATCTGGTCGACGTGCTCACGCTTCGCGAGGTCCTAATCGTCCGGGCCCGTGCTCAGATCAAGGCCCGGCAGTTGGCCGAAGCCCAAGCCACGCTCGCTGAATTGGAGGGACTCGCCACGCGCGACAAGTTCGTGATCGCCCTGATATTGGCGAAGAAACGGACCACGGCCGGCGATGCGGCCGAGCAGGCGCAGATCGACGCCTTATTTGCCGAGACCCAGGCTCAGGCCGAGAAGCATCTGACGTCTGAGCCCATCACGAAGCTGGCCGCGGAACTGAAGTCGGCCGGCAAGTAGCCACGCCGCTGGGAAAGCAGCCGTAGCGGGGTGCCGGGTGTCTGAATTCTGCAGACGTGCAAACGAAGCGGAGCCCCAGTCTCTGGACCGACCCCAGCCGGGATGGTATGGTGGGTTTCGCCTGCCGATCGTCTGATCCCCTCCCCCCTGGTACTTGCCCGCCATGAACCGCCCCGTCTCTCTGCCGTTGTATGCGTGTTGCGCTTTGTTGTTTTGCGGGACGGCCACCTTGGCCGTGACTCCACAGGGCATTGTCTTCGAGGCCGAATTCATTTCCGAGCCGGCCGGGGCTTGGCTCCGTGACCGCACGACAGCCGACCACTGGAATCTATGGACCAGGGAGGAAAGTATCGAGAAGAAACGTTCGGCCGGGGCCGTGCTTGCGTCGCCGCCGGTGAAGGCCGATCGCGCCCGCCCGGAAGAGGGTGCCCCACCGCTGCACAGTGTGGTTCGCGGCCTGAAGCCGGGGCTGTACCAGGTCTATGTCAGCGCGCCCGGCCGGCCCTTGGCCTACAGCCTGGATGGCAAACAGTGGCAGCGCTATGCCGGCAGCGAGTTGAACCTCGGTCAGCGGCAGATTGGTTCCGAGCCGTTCGAAATCTGGATCGATGATCGCTTCGCCTCACCGGAAAATAACCCTGGGCCGGCATACTACGACTACCTGAGATTTGTGCCTGTGCCGCAGTGCTCGGAGAATGTGCGACGGGAAGAGGCATTCAGTGGCTTGGAGCGTTGGCTCAACTCGGGCAATCGCGGATTCGGGGTCTTCATCGGTGATTTGGAGCTTGCCGGCTTCACACGCGATGCGAATGGTGGCCGGCTGCGAGCCTGCAATGCTGGCGATTCCTTCACCTACCACGTCAAGACTCCGAGCCGCTTCTGGCCGGCCCTGGCCATGACGGATGCTGCCACCGCGATGGAAGAACTGTCGGTTGCCGTCAACGGCCGCGAAGTGGGGCGCATTGCCGCCACCGGCGCGGAAGATGAGCCGGTTTTGTTCTGCTTCACACAACCGCTGGATCTGGCCATTGGCGATCGTTTGAGTTTTACGAACGTGTGCGAGAGCGGTTGCCGTGTGGATAAGCTGCTCCTCGCCACGATGCCGATCGTCCTGCCCGAGCCGAAGTGCGAGCATCTTACCGCTTGGTCAGAGACATCCAGCCGAGCCGATCTGTGCTGGATCACCAGCCGTTTCATGGAAACCGGACAGGTCGAGTATGGGATTGATGGCTTTCAGTGCAAGACAGCGCCTAGCGACTATCACGGTCGAAACCACCGCGTACAACTCACGGGGCTGGATCCGGCGAAGCACTACCAGGCCCGGATTGTGAGCAAGCACGCCGGGCGGCCAATCGTTTCCGAGACAATTCGCTTTCAGGCCGCGCCACCGACGCCACCGGTCACCACGCCCGAAACGATCCCGCTCACGGTAGCCGAGCCGACCGAGCAGGCGCGTTCTGCCTGGCCGGCCACAATCGGCATGCCTTTTGGCCGCGGCCGGCTGGCTCGGGTTGAAGACCTGCGTTTGTTTGATCCGCAAGGCAAGCCGGTGCCGTTGCAGGCCGAGATGTTCTCACGCTGGCCCGATGGTAGCGTGAAGTGGGCCGTACTGAGCTTTTTGGCCGACAGTGCCTCCAAGGTGGACGCCTATCGACTGCAATCCAAGCCCGATTGGCCACAGTCGGCTCCCGGCACACCGCTGTTGACGCTCTACGACAAGCCCGAAGGTTGGACGCTGATTGCTGGTGGAAGCGGTATCGAGATCAGCAAGCAGCGCAGCTTTCCGCTGGGTGGGTTGGAGGTGGTTGATGGCCAAGGAACTGTGTTGACCTGCGGGCCAGCCGGTCCTGAGAGTTTCGCTGTCGAGAGTAACGGACCAGTTCGGGCCGTAGTGAAGTGGGCGGGCCCCCTGGTCGGACCGCAGGGCCCTGCGGGTTGGTCATACCTGGTGCGACTGGATCTCTGGAAGGGCAAGCTCCAGGGTTGGGATATCTCGGTTAGCAGCGACAAGGCTCCGCGGACCTTCCGCACGTTGCGATCCATTGGCTTGCTGGGACCCACGCTACAGGGCCAGGTCCTGGCGTCGTTGGAAGACCTGCCGCTTACGCCGCTTTCCGGCCGAGGCCTCTCGTTGCTGCAGGATCGCGACGATCACTTCACACTGCAGACACCCTCAGCCACGCAGCAGGGCCAACGCGCCACGGGCGTGGCCCTGCTGCAGACCGATCGCCAACGTATGGCCGTTTACGTACCGCATTTCTGGGAGGCCTATCCGCACGGTCTGACGATCTCGCCGGATGGGCTGCGTGTGCAATTGCTGCCGGCACTGCCCTCAGACGCCTATGGCGATCCGGCTAGCCGCAAGCTGTTCTGCAAACTCTACGCCTGGTCTGAGAATGGCCAGTATCGCGTCAGCGGCGGTCAATTGATTCGTCGTCAGGTGTGGATCAAGTCTGACCCAGTCGCGAAGCCGGCCCAGCTTGCGGCTTGGATCGCTCAGCCCCTCTTGCCCCAGGCCGCGCCGGAGTATCTCTGCGCCACTGGTGTGCTGGGTCGGGAGATTCGTACGCAATCCGAGGGGCTGTGGGGCCGGTACGAGAAGTATTACGAGACAGGCTTCCAGAACAGCCTGGCTGACCGCGAGAAGCAGCGATCGTTTGGCTGGATGCACTTCGGCGATTGGTTTGGCGAGCGAGTGCTCAATTACGGCAATAGCGAATACGACATGGCGTGGTCCACGGGGGTGCAGTGGATGCGCAGCGGCGACCGCCGCTACTTTTTCCGAGGCCTGGAGATGGCCCGGCATGTCAGCAGCGTCGATACACTACACGGTCCGGCCGTGCGTGATCTCAACGGTCTGGTCTATGAGCACAGCTTCAACCACGTGGGGGTGCCGCTGAACCCAGATCAGCTTCGCGCGTTGGCCCCTGGTGACAAGTTATTAGAGGCTTATCTGGAGCTTTACGGCGGCAGCATGCTCCGCGGGGCCATCGATCGACAGGGGCACGTTTTCCAGGAAGGAAACTGGCTCTTCGCGGCCCTGACCGGCGATCGTTTTCTCCGCGACGTGGCTGAGCGGGCCTGCACCAATCAGGCTGAAAAGCTCACACCGCGGTTCGACTTCAGTATCGAGCGAACCGCCGCTTGGCCGTTGATCAACGCCGTGACAGCCTACCGCTTCAGCGGGAACCCGTACTACCTCAACGCTGCCCGGCTCATCATCGATCGTGTGCTGGAACGCCAGGACCCAGTCACGGGCGGTTGGCCACACTGGCCGCCACTAAGCGAGGTGGACAACCTGCCGACCTACGGCGGTAAGGCATTTGCCGTAGGCGTACTCTCCTTTGGGATCCTCCGGTACCTGGACGAGGAGCCGCTCGATCGTCCCGACGTCCGGCGAATGGTAGTGCGAGGCGCCGATTGGCTGATGAACGAAAGTTGGGTTCCCGGCCAGGGCTTCCGTTACATCACCAACTGCGCGAAGTACCGCAACTCGGGTAAACGTGGTGCTACGTGCCTGCTGAACAGCGAATTCGTCGCCGCCGCCTATGAGTTCACGAACGACCCCAAGTATGCCGCCTTCTGGCGGGAGATGGTTGGCGACCAACTGAGTCGCCCTGCGGAGGGCATGGGCAAGGGATTCACGATGAGTACCCGGCAGACAGTCTTCGGCCTGGATCGGGCTGCACGGCAGGGAATTGCCGAGGAATGAGCGGTCGCGACGGGGGAAGGCAGTGTGCGCCGAGTGCCATTGCGACGGATTCAATCCGACTTGTCGCCGGTACTGAAGGGGGCGCGATCTCCTCCGCAGCCATCATCGTGCGGGCTGCTGGCCTGCTCTCTCCTTGCCGATTCCTCTTGGCGAGCGTTAGCCGGATTGCTATAGTCCGCCTCGCACTTCTCTCCGCCGGTAGATTGCGAGTATAGGTAGCTGGAGTAGGATGGGCTGTGTACGACTGCTGGCGGTCGACGGGTGGCCTCCTCAATTGAGTTTGTCAGCGAGCCGTAGATCCCATGCAAGCTGCTTATTCCAGAGGTTCTTGGGTCGTTGTGTGCCTGTTGGCGCTCGGGGTTGGCTGCTCGGGAACCGGCAAGGGTTTGAATCCGTTTGCCAAGAAACCGCCTCCGGACCCTCGGGGGTTGTTGTCTCCGTCCGAACAGGTGGTGATGCTTCAGAAGATGGCGAAGGATGCGCCTTCGCGCTCGCCCGATGATCAGCAGCGACTCTCAGGGATGCTGGTACAGCTAATTCAAAAAGAGGGTGACCCACTGCTGCGGGCTGAAATCCTGCGAACTCTGCGAGCCTTTCCGACTACCACAGCCGAGGCGGCCCTGCGGGAGGCCTTGAAAGATCCTGACTCGGAGGTCCGGGTCCAGGCGTGCGAGTTGTTGTCGAAGAAGCTCGATTCGCCGGCCGTCACCGCGCTGTGCGAAGCGCTAAATGGCGACGTAGATCACGATGTACGGCTCGCCGCGGCTCGGGCTCTGGCCGAGACCAGGGATCCGACCGCTGTCCGGGCCCTGGGGGTGGCATTGGACGACCCCGATCCGGCCATGCAGTATCGTGCCGTAGCCTCTCTGCAGAAAGTCACAGGCCAGGATCTAGGCAACGATGTCTCACGATGGCGGCTCTATGTCAAGGGTGAGTCCTTGCCTCACGCAGAACCCACGTCGATTGCCGACCGACTGCGGCAAATGTTCTAGGCAATTCTGGGCGGGAAACGTGGTTGTTGGGATCTGAGGCACCGCCGCGCTGCTGGCGATGCACGTCTGCTGACGCCGCTCCCGTTCTCGGGGTCTGCGTTGCCGTCAAGTGCTGCGTGACCGTAATTCGATTAGCTGTAGCGTTCAAACCTCGTCTTCCACGGATCTCTGTCTTGCTGATGGCTCCCGCCGACCAATAGGATGTCGGGAGGCAGGAATCCCGATGATCGCCATCGGGATACTGGCAGCAGAGGGCCCTGCAAATTGTGGGTGACTGTCCTTCGCTGTGTACAATAGGCGAGGGCCGTCCACGATCGGAGCTGGAATGCGATATTGTGACAAGATGTCGGGCGGTTGGCGTTGCTTGGTGGCGGGGAAAGCCGTACTATAGTCTCTGCCCCTGGGAGCCGAATACGATGCAGGCACTGCGCTTCAATGAGCAATTCGTCGGACTTCTCGGCACGACGCTGCAGTTGGTGCGATCTCTGGAGGCTGACGCAGTAATCCTGCTCCTGGAGGACGTCATCGACTGGCAGCGGCTCAAAGGTATGTCGCAGAGCATCTTTGGTCAGTCTGGGCGGCCAGTCGAATCCGGGCAACCCAACACTCCAGGAGCCAGTTCCCGAAAGCCGGTAGGAGAGATTAAGGTCGTTGTCGCGGCGGATGCTGCAGCCAAGCTGGTTGGCGCCAAAGAGAGCGGCCTATCGACGGTGCTCATCAGTTCGGCGGAGGCACCGGTCTACGAGCGGATTACCCGCGCTCTTCTGGAGGCGGTGGCTGACGACATTCTTCTGCCCGGCTCGACGATTGTTGCCCTTTACAGCGGGTTCGAGGCCGGAGCTATGGACTCGATCAGCGTCATCGAGTTGGACGAACATCTCAACCGGTTGAGCGGTCGCGACTTGCGGCAGCTTGAGACCCGCGTGCCGCTAGATACCTTGAAGACCGTGGTCGATCTGGCTGTAGAGATCGGCCGAGAAGGTCGGGAAGGCAAGCCGGTGGGCACGATCTTCGTCGTCGGCGACACACGCAAGGTCATGGCCTGCAGTCGCCCGGTCGGTTTTGACCCTGTGCGGGGCTATGGCCGCAAGGAACGCAATCTGAATGACCCACGCGTTCGGGAAGGGATCAAGGAAATCGCCCAGATGGATGGCGCGATCATCGTTTCTGGCGACGGCACCGTAGAAGCCGCCTGCCGTTACTTGGATTCCTCGGCCGCCAATATCACGCTATCCAAGGGGCTCGGGGCTCGACATTGGGCGGCCGCAGCCATCAGCAAGGCCACCAATGCGGTGACCATCACCGTCAGCCAGTCCAACGGCACGGTGCGAATCTTTCAGGATGGCGAGGTCGTATTGCGGATCGAGCCTTTTGAACGGCGGCCCATGGTGTGGCGGGAATTCGACTATGAATCTCCCGCGGGGGCGGACGGGTAGGGCTGCGGAGTGGCCTCCGTGGCAATGCTACCGCTTAGGACGCTTCGGGACGTTCCAGGATCAGGCTCAGTTTGAAGTGCCGATAAGGCTCGTTCTGCTTGAGCACCTCGGCTGCCTGCATTTGAAGCACGCTTTTCGGTCTGCCGTTGGGCACAGGGGCTTCCCAAATGAACAGGCCCGGATCATTGACGATCCGTCGCGCGAAGTGGAATTGACTCGTGAGGAGGGAGACTAGTTTCTGGGGGTTTCCGGTCGTGCCATAGAAGGCAATTCGTTGAAGTTGTTGTTGCGGGTTGAAGAAGTAGGTCAGTGACCCGGCAAGGTCAGCCTGGTCTGTGCCGGTGACCAATGTGACTCGATATCCCTGGAGTTGGAGTTGACCCATACCGGTTGAAACCCGCGGCCAACGGTGTACCACCCAGGTCGGCGAGATGTCAAAGCGGAATATTTCAGCTAGATGCGTTACGGCGGGACCTTCCAGGGGAAGATCGGGACCCAACTTATTTCCCGCCTCTCCGCCTGTGGATACGACCGGCTTGCTGACGGTCTTGACCGGTTTCGTGGCCAAGAATGCGTTGGCGTTGTGGTAGGCGATCGGAGCGCCGGCAGCCACTGCCAGTCCCAAGGCGCTAAGGGCAATAGTGCGAAACATCCTGCAGAGTCCTTGTCCAGAGGCCGGTTCTCCTTCGCTTCGAATCGGCATGCGGCCCGGGCGGGCTTCGCATCGACTGCCGGCTACCACGCAGTTTGCCCAGGCCGCACGACAGGCGATCCGACTTGAAATGCGGTCCGGCTTCAGTTAGGAAAGAGAAGACGTATCGATCAGATTCACCGTCCATGCGGTTTACAGCGACTTGGCCGAACTTGATGATTATCGCTGGCTGATTGCCGAGGGCGCTCCTTGGCTGGTCGAGGTGGCGCAAAGCGATCAGCCCCTGACCGCCCTGGCTACCCGACTGCGTCGCAGTCTCTCGGTCAGTCGGGTACACTTGCTGCTAGAACAAGTCGAGTTGCGTCGGCGGGCTCGGGCCAAGTTCCATTTGGCCGATAGGATGTTCTTTGCCGCCAAAGGGCTGGAGCAGGCCACCGACGAGTTGATCGCGACCTACAAGGCCAGCCGGTTCCCGGCAGGGTGCCCCATCGCCGACGTGTGCTGCGGTATCGGCGGCGACCTTCTAGGCCTGGCTCAACGGGGGGCTGTCTGCGGGATCGAACGTGATCCGGTGACGGCCCTCTTGGCTCAGGCCAACCTCGGCGCAATTGCCAAGGAGGCAGGGCAGAAGGGCTGGTTGGTGTTGGGTGACGCCCTGCACTGGCCGATTTGCCACTCGATCGCCTGGCACATCGACCCGGATCGTCGTCCAGAGGGCCGCCGCACAACGCGCGTGGATCTGCACGATCCACCTGTGGAAGACTTGCGGCGGCTCTTGAAGTCTGGACCGCATGGAGCCGTCAAACTGGCTCCAGGCAGCCAGCCACCTTGGGACTGGCCCGAGCAAGCCGAACTGGAATGGATCAGCCGCGACCGGCAATGCCGGCAATTGGTCGCGTGGTTCGGATCGTTAGCTGCACATCCAGGCAGCAGTCGTGCCACACGTGTCCGAAGTGGTCCGGTCGGATCAGCATGTCCGCCCGTGGCTACGCTCGTGGCGCAGCAAGTCCTGCGGCCAAGCATCGCCGTGCGATTGGGCCAGTATGTGTACGATCCTGACCCGGCGGTCCTGGCTGCGGACCTGCTGGGATCGTTGGCCGATCGTTGTGGTTTGGAAGCGACGGGCCGCCGGGGCGGGTATCTCACGGGCGATCGAGCGGTCGACGACCCGCTAGCAGACGGCTTCGAGGTTCTGGAGGTGATGCCGTTTGACGTGAAACGCCTGCGACGGCATTTGGTTGAACGTAACATCGGTCGGTTAGAGATCAAGAAGCGGAACGTGGACTGCGACGTGGAGCGACTGCGCCACCGGCTATCGTTGCGGGGAGATGAGGGAGGCGTCTTGATCGTGGCCCCACTGGCTACGGGAATCACAGCCATCATCGCCCGGCGGATGAAGCAGACGTAATCCGGCGTAGTTCGCCGTCCTGCCATCGCGGATTGCCGTAACTTGTGCTATGCGCAGTCGACGCAGTGCAAGGCCGGTGGAGCGAGGGCGATTTGGCGTGCGACCTCCTGTCGGTGAATGGGCACTTCGGCAGGGCTTGTGAACCCCAATTTGACTCGCCCGCCTTGAATTCCCAGCACGGTTACCGTGATGTCGCGTCCGATGACAATCTGCTCGCCGTTCTTGCGTGTGAGCACCAGCATGTGTCGACCCTCCATGTTGATCGCAGACCAGAAGTGTTCTTCTTGTTCAAGTACGCACAAACCGCGGGATTGGTTTCGTGCGACATGGGTGAATTTAACATGTATTATGCCTGGTGAAAATGGCAATAAATGATCAGTCGAGGGAAGGGGTCGTCATGGTGTTGCCCAGTTTAGCTGGGTAGCCTGGTTGCTGAGCCCTACTCTTCCCGCAGGAAGGGTAGCAGGGGTTGCGACACGAGGATTCGAACCGCGCTGACTCCGGATAGCAGGCCTGCAGACAGCACGAGGGCAAATATTACGGCCAATGACCGCCAGGGCAGTGAGGCGGTTCCGTGCAGGATGTGTGGTAGCACTGCCATCAATGCCGCCAGCAAGCCACAGCTCAATCCAACCAAGAGGAGAATCGTGTTCTCCAGTAGGACCATCGAGGCCAGTCGCCCGCGGCGTACGCCGAGGGCCAGCAGCAGAGCCAACTCCCGCCGCCGTTCAAATACGTTTCGCACTTGTACTGCGCCCAGGCCTAGTGTGCCCAGCAGCAGTCCCAGCCCTCCCAGGCTTTGAAAGGCAGAAAGATAGGTGTTCTGAACAGCGACAAACGCCGCCAATCGCTCCTGGCTGGTCTGTGCCGAGAGCCCGAAGTCGCCCAATCCACGTTCCAGCGTTTGTGCCACCTCGGAAACCTGGTCCGGCGGTGTTTCGATCAGGAACAACTGTCTGCCACTGATGTCAGGAAACAAACGGCAGAATGCTTCTTCACTGATTAGCAGATCGCCTTGCAGTATGCTGTTGTCCAAAAGTCCGACCACAATCATCGGTATGGTGCCGCCTCGGCCATCAGGTAGATCGTACAGGGAGCCAACGCCACCGGTGAGATGCAAGGCGTAGAGAGCCGTGTTCTTCTCCATAACCACCGGCAACCGGGGTGTGTCGGTGGGCTGGCTGAAACGTTTGGCTGTCAGCAACAACCAGGGATTGGCATGTTCCTGGAGGGTTTCTGCCAGGCTGCTGGCCCAAGCGAATCCACCGCGTTCGGTCATCGCTTGTGGGACCCCAAGGACACGCGGACGCGAGGCTTGATAGAGATTCAAACAGCTTGCATCGTCGCCAGAGTTGACACGCAGAGCGATGACCGTGGTCTTGGCCAGTTGCGACTCATCGGCCTCCGCCAACCCTGCGTCGCGTCGCCCTTCGGGGCGGTTGAGGTCAACATAGATCGGCTGAGAACTCTGGGCCACCAGGGCGAATCCGCCATTGCCCGCTTCGCGGCGGATGACTTGCTGGTCAGGGTCGATACGAAAAGCACTGACTGCGGCAATCAGGAAGGCGGTGCTTGCGACCAAGCCGATGCTGAGGGCACTACGGCCGGGATTGCGCGCTGCACAGCGCAAGGCCATACGAGCCAGGTTTCCCCGGCCCACTTGGATCGCCGGTCCCGTGCGCCCGGTGTGCAGTACGGTCGCTACTAGTCCCAGGGAGGCTATGAGGGTAGCCGCTGCAGCACCGAAGAAGAGTTCGATCCGCTGGTCGTCGTCTCCTGTCCCCGCCAACGGCCCGACCACTGACACGATCAAGACCAAGAGCAGGCCGATCTGGACCGATCGAACCGTCGAGCTTGTGCGAGACCGCGTGCGAGCGGCTCCGAGTTGCCCGGCCAGTAATGGTCGCGGGGCGAATCGCAAGACGCGGAGCAGCGACAGTGCGATAGCCGCCATCGCCAGGATCAATCCGCAGCCCAACCCAAGCCAGAGGCTGGCCGGATCGATGTACAACTGCAGGAAGGGTGTCACGATGGCGGCCAGCCACCAGCTCTCCAGGCCGGCCAGCATTAGGGCTGCGTAGCCGATACCCAGGACCATGCCGGCCAGACAACCGGCCGCAGCGATGCACAGTCCTTCACCCAGCATCAGCCGCGCCGTGAGCTGGCGATTCCAGCCGACAGCCGTAAGCAGCCCAAGTTGACTGGAGCGAGCTTCAACGCTCAAGCGAAACTGGAGGGCAACGAGCATGGCGGCCGCAGCGATAGTAAATGAGCTGAAGGCCAGGAACAGGACGCTGAAGGGTGTGGTGCCCGTTGCTGCGGCCAACGCTTGTTCTTTGACAGGCTGTATCTTCATTCCCAAGACGGCAGGTGGCAGTTGCAGCTTCTGCTCCAAGGCGGTCGGGGTAACACCTGGCTGTGGCGCAATCCGCAACGCAGTACTTCGGCCGAAGCGACTGCCCCACAGGCGGTGGCCGGCGGCCAAGCTCACATAGGCTTTGGGGGTGGCTCGATAACGCTCCCAGTACTCCTCATCCTGCGGCCGGATCTGCCGCGCATCAAAGGGAAAGGGCGGGTCCCAATCGGCGATCGAGCTTGCATCGGTCACGCCAGTCACTTCCGGCGTCAGTTCGCGATCGAGTGCTGCTCCCTGCATGCTGAGAATGCCCACAAGGCGGAACTCGGCCCACTGCTGGCGAAGTTCACCATGTGCACTTTCAGGCTCGAAGAACTGCAGCCGGACCGTATCGCCCTGTTTGGCGTGCAACTGGTCGGCGGCCCATTGGTTGAGGACGATCTCGCCTTCTGTTACCGCCGTTTGGTGGCCACCGTCGCATCGCAGGAATGGGCCGAGGGGTTCTTGTGTTACGAAATCCAGGGCTGCAACCGTGGAATAGGGAATCTGTCGTTCCCCACAAGCGATTGCGTTGGCCAAATAGGTGAGAACTGGCTGAACTTCCTGTCCTGACAAAGCGTGGAGAAGCTCCGTCTCTAGTGTCGGTTCGATCAGCATTCGCTCAGAAGTGACTTGCAGATAGCCACGTTCCGTCCTTCGCAGTTGCAGTCCGTAGTCGGCCAGAGCCGGCTGCCAAGGCCGTTGCAGGACTTTCTCCAGTCTCAGTGAAGCGCCGAGTCCGCGTTTCTTGCCGATGACCAGCAGCGTGTTGGCACAGCCCCGCTGCTGGAGTCGGTCTTGCAGCCATTCCAGCGGCACATAAGCGTTCAAGGGGGTCTGCTGATTCATCTGCAGCGAGAATTGGCCCAAGCCTTCGTCGGGCAGAATGGCGCTGACGGTCACTCGCTCTGTACGGACCGTCTCCTGTTTGCGTCCCAAGGCACTATCGGCGGGGATGGCGGAGAAGGCCGGCAGATGTAAGACCAGGCCTTGGCCCGATTGTACCTTCAACCTTTCGGCCAGGACGCGGTTCAACGCTATCTGTTGTGGGCCTGGTAAACCGGGATTGTCGCCGCTCAGGGTCCAGAATCGCTCGGGGCATCCAATCAGGGTGACCTGATTAGCGCGCCGGGCGGAGGTTGTTTCGGACACGCTGCACGTCAGGAGGATGGCGGGAATGGCGGCGGAGTAGTTGCCGCGAAAGCCTGGATCAGCGGCCAATTCGTCAGCCAGTCTCTCGCGGAACATTCGCGGGCTGAGGAGGGCTTCTTCCACACGTCCCAGTCGGACCAAGGCCAAGTGCCGCAGACTAGCCCACATTGAATCGCCCACGAGGAGAGCCCCGGTCAACACGGCTGTCCCTGCCGCAGCGCCCAATGCCAACACGACATGCGAGCGGCGATAGAACCAGAATGAAGCGAAAATCAGGCGAAACAAGGACATGAGTCGTGTGGCGATGATCGAAGACGGAACACCTCAAACACCAGGCAGCCCCAATTCGGCAGCATCCTGCAATCGGCCCTCATTCAGCACCATTCGCCGCTGCATCTGCTCAGCCAAGTGGATGCTATGTGTCACGATCAGCAGAATCAGCGGTTCCCATTGTTGGAGTTCCAGCATCAGTCGCGTCACCTCGTCGGCCGTGCCGCGATCCAAGTTCCCGGTCGGTTCATCGGCCAGCAAGAGTCGTGGCTGGTTAATCAGCGCTCGGGCAAAGGCGACCCGTTGCCGCTCGCCACCGGAAAGTTCTCCCGGCCGATGTTGCAGCCGTCCGTGCAAACCGACGCGGTCCAAGAGCAAAATGGCGCGATCCAGGGCTTCGGGCGCGGTACGTGTGCGGGCCAGAGTCGGCACCAATACGTTTTCCAGGACAGTGCATTGGGGCAGGAGGTGGTGTTCCTGGAAAACGAACCCGATGCGTTGGCTACGAAATCGGGCCAGGGCCGATGGGCCGAGTTCCCCTGGGTCTTCGCCGTCAAGCAGGATCTGCCCTGAGGTGGCGCGCTCCAGAGTTCCCACGATGTTCAGCAGTGTGCTCTTGCCCGAGCCACTAGGACCCAGTATGGCCAGGCTCGCTTGGTCGTCCAGTTCCAGGGAGACTCCGTGCAAGATGCACAGCGGCCCGGAGGCGGTGTCGTATTCTTTGACGATGTCTCGGAGAATGAGTGGCATAGGCTCATGATAGCGTCTTTCACCCGGCTTCAACAGCCGAAGGGCAATTTGGGCGCACAACTACGGGCATTACGCAACGGGGGACCGCCTGTCGACTGATTTCAAGATCGGCTCCAAGGGCTTTACCGGCGGTCAATCGAAGGCAGCCAGCAACCCGAGCAACCCCAGGCCGTAGAAGGTGTACTCGACATCCGCGGCATCGTCCCAGGGGCCACTCCGAAAGCCACCATCTGCCTGACCTAGTGAAGCAGCGTAACGAGCCAAGGCTGCTGTATCAAGGCCATGGGCCATCTCCAGGTCAACCAGCGCCACCAGCCCTGTAAAACTGCTGAGCAGATCGGCCGCGGGGATCTGTTGGTTGGCCCGTAGCCCACCCTCGGGGCCCTGCATTGCAAGCAGCATTGTGGAGGCGCTCTGGCGAGTCTGCTCATCTACAGCCCCGAGCAGACGCAGCAGGGCGATGGCTGCCGCCGTGGGGTTGGTGCCGCTGCGTTCGAGCAAGCCCATTTCCACGAACCCCCCGTCATGGCGTCGCCGTGTGTGGATCAGGTCGATGAGGGCCATCGGCTGCGGAATCGGCAGTCCCACCAGTTCCAGGCAGGTTGCGGCCAAGAAGGTCTGGTAGGTGCTGCTCGTTCCTGATCGAGCCGACTTCGCGTACCCACCGTCGGCTCGCCTCAAGGGCAGCAGGTGATCCAGTACCGCCTGTTGTCGCTGCAGACCAGCCTCGGCAAACGTATTCATGTCAAACAAGGTTTCCAACAGCACAGCGCTATAGACGAGCGCGGTGAAGTCGGCGGGGCGCAAGCCTCCCTGCGGTGTCGACTGTCCCTCCTTCGCCTGATGCAAGATCTTCAGCAAGAAGCCGCGCGCCAATCGCGCCTGTGTCTCGGTTAAGGCACCCAGCATCGCCAGACTTCGCAGGCCAAAGCTCGTATAGTACGGGTCGCTTGCCCCTTGACGCCCGGCAAAACCACCGTCCGGCCTTTGCGCTGAGGCCAGCCATTGCGCATGGCGCTGCCGCAGCGATTCATCCAAGCGGCCGATTCCCGCCGCAATTCGTACAGTTAGGTCAATCAAGTATGCCATTGCATTCGATGAACATGCAAGCGGAGGTCCCGGTTCGAGTGCCGGTCCCAAAACCTGTCGGCAGTTCAGTCCTGCGGGGCCGCCCAACCTGGCTGTGGTGGTTCTGGGATAAGTTCTTACCCGTTTCGTAGTCGAACATAGAGGGCGAGGATCTCATCGGCCATTCGGGCCACCGTGAATTGACGTTGGGCGCAGGACAGGCAGCGCTGGGCGCAGCGTTTGGCCTTAGACCGATCAAGCAGCAGTTCGCCTAACTTGGCGACTAGGTCGTCTGCGTCGTCCGGACGGTACAGCAAACCGCCTTCGCTCTCATGCACCAATTCATGAAAGGCGCCGTGATCGGGCAGGACTACCGGCACGCCGTTCATGAAAGCCTCGATCACGTAGAGGGCTTTGCTTTGCGGGACAATCGCTGGCACGCAGAGAATGTCCAACGACTGCAGAAACTGCAGCTTTGCGGTTCGATCTGGATCGGGGAAGACCTCAAAACGGTGGGCCAGTCCTGCTTGGGACAGGTCTTGCCGGATCTTTGCCAGATACGCGCGATCCTGAGGTCCTACATGTCCGGCAACGCGCAGCCTCAAGCGAGCCATCGCCGGGAGCCGGCTGAGTCGTTGAAAGGCCTGGACTAGGAGATGGAGGCCTTTTTCTGGGCAGATGCGCGCCAGGAATCCCAGGACGGGCCCGGGATTCGAGACACCCTCTTGTTCGCACGAAGTCTGGGTTGTGCCGCGGGGTTCGTGGGCATGCCCATGCGAGGCTAACCCTGGTCGAATCACGTCGATTCGCGATGGATCGATATGGAGGTACTTGGCCATCCGTTGCCGGGCGAATTGGCTGGGGGCTACCAAGCCATCCAAGTCGCTGCAAGCCTGTGCCATCAAGCCCACGGCTTCGTGCCGATAGGCGTCCGGCAGCCGATCCAAGAACGCGTCCTCGCTGGACAGGTTCGCGACCATCCTGGCGTCGGTACCCTGCCTGATCCGTCGTGCCATGCCGGCTAGCAGGCCCGTAGAGAAATGCACGACTTGTGGTTGGATGTCCCTGGCCAGCCACTGCACCAATTCGTCGAGTTGATTGTCCAGGCGGCCTTGTTCACCGCGGAGTACTGAAACGGTCAGGGCCCCCAGTCTCTCCGGGCGCACATTCTGACCGAAACGACTGGCCAAATGGAGCAGGGCAGGGGAGTCCAGCAAACGCTGGATCCGACGTGGAAGATGCCGAAAGAAGGGCCATTGTTGCTGCAAGTAGGCCCGGATTCCGCCAAAGGCGACCTCTGGAAGGGCTTCAGTTGCTTCGTCAATCCGCAGCGGTGTATAGAGCGGGACCAGCAGGACCGAGTGACCGGTCGCACGCAGGGCCGCCGCCAGGGTATTCGATTGCAGGCACGTTCCGCAGTACATGCCCCCAGCACCGGCCGTTAGATGGACGATATTCATCGTTCAATGCGGGTCAGGATCGCCTCGACCAGGAAATGCAGCAGGCGCTGCAAAGGTTCGGGCCGTACCTCCTCGGCGACCTCCAAAGCACGTTGGCGATGTCGGCCAATTAGTTCGATGGCCGTGGCGTAGACGCCTGTCTGACGATAGATCTCTTCGGCGCGAGTCAGCTTGGCGGAATCGGTGGCCGGAACTGCCAGGAGTTGTTGCATCTCCGCACGGCCCGCCGCTGAGAGGCGCTCCATCGCCAGAGCGAGCAGCACGGTGGGACGCCCCCCTAACACGTCGCCACCATGACGTCGTTTGTTGTGCGGCGTGGTTTCCCAGTCGTCGAGATCGTTGACGATCTGATAGCCGACTCCCAGGTGACGCGCGAAACGATGGATCATCTCCCGGTAGGAATCGGCTGGGCCGGCCAAGCGTATTCCCGCGTACAAGGCCACCTCGAAGGCCGGGGCAGTCTTGAGGGCATAGATCTTCAATACATCAAGCGGAGCCAGTGTCTGCCGTGTGGCACGCCAAGCGAGCTCGGCCCCCTGGCCTTCGCACAGGCGGGTGTGAGCCTGGGCCAGTTGTTGGACGATTTCACCGACGACATCAGCCCCCAGAGACTCTCGTTGAGTGGCCACCAAGCGATACCCGAGCCCCACCAGGTAATCGCCGACGTTGACCGCCATCGGCACACCGTGGACCATGTGCACCGCGGGTTGGCCATAGCGGAATGGATCGTCATCCTCGATATCGTCATGCACCAGCGAGGCCTTGTGGAAGACCTCGATAGCCAAGGCGACTCGACGCACTGGATCACTGAGCCGTGCCAGGTACCGCACGGCATCAGGCTGCGTACCCTGGCCGCCGGTCATCGCATCGTAAGCGGCCAGGGTGATGAACGGCCGCGAATGCTTGCCCCCGGCACACAGGAAACCGTAAGCCAACGATTCAGTCGCAGCGGCCGGGTCCGCCGGCAAGTCGTCGTCGGCACTTGGCTCATCTTGGGGAACGCCAGCGTAGTTTGCGGGGCAGAGGCGAGCCAGTTCTCTCGGTTGGAGCAGATTGCCCGCCGCGCGCATCAGGTGCAAATAACTCTGCGTGGCAAACTCGGCTGGACGGAACGGCGTGCGGATCACGTCCACGACGCGATCTTCTTCGGCCTGCGTGTTCACGCAGCCACCGCGAACAAGCGGCACCGCCATCGCCGGAATGCCGGCCACGAGCAGCTTATCGAAGGTCTTCTCCAGTGCATCCAGGCAGGCTACACCCACGATTGCATCCACATGACCGCCGAGAATGATCTGCATCACCGTGGGCGAGCCCTCGGCGATCATGACCTTATAGCCCAACTGCTGGCCCAGCGCGCGCAAGTTCGTCAGATTACAGGCCCCGCAATCACGACAATGCAGGCCCAACTCGTCGGTATGCGCCTGGCAGGTCGTGGCGTCGCGCAGGCAGTGCGGCAGTAATAGCAGTCTTCGTGCAAAGGGCACGGCCGCTACTTGGTCTCGCCAGTAGGCGGTGACGAGAGCCACCATTGTCCAGCCCACATAGGCCTCTGGCAGTTCAAGTCGCTCTAGCAACTCGCGCGCCCGTTGTTCGGTCTCTCGTGGCGAGAGGGGATGCACCTTGTCCCACAACGATGTACAGCGAATCGCTTCATCGCGAATCAACTCGCGCGACTCGACCGGCGGCACATGCTTCAAATGGGCCGCTCCAACGCCATGCGGTTGCTCTGGCGTCGAGTCGCCCGAGGGCGGTCGCCATGGCTGAGGGGCGATGGACAAGGCAGGTTCTCTTGAGTCCAGGAAGGTATCGAGGCAGGCAGACGACCGGGCGCGTGCCGTTCACATCCCGCGGATGCTCCGCCCCAAGGCAGAGACGGCGAAAACCAGGGGGTACAACCTTTCATAATACCATAGACGAGCGAAGTAAAAACCAATCGGCGCCGGGCGACGGTGTTGTTGCTCTTCTGTAAACTGGGCTAACTTGGTAAGTCCTTTTGTAGCGGCTAGTTGTGACGAAACATCTTCTTCTGCAAGGAGGGCTTCGGTGGCCAGGGCGGTCTCTTCGACACTTGACATGTCCTCGCCGGCCATTTCCGGTGAAGGCCCCCAACCGCCCGACGGCATTTGCTGCGAGAGGAGCCAATGGCGTCCCCGCCGGGCCTCCGGGGCTTCCGATCGCCCCAAGTCGCGATAGGCTAGCAGCACCCGAGCCGTTCCGTAGACTGGATTTTCCTCCTCCGTTCGATACTGATTGCCGAACCACAACGCCGCCCAACTTCCATCAGTCCGCTGTGTTTGCCGCAGGTGAGCCAGGGCGCGAACTGTACCTGCGTCGATACGCTGCGCGGCCCGGGCAGGCCAAGCAGTGGCCAGTTCGCGCCAGCGAGCCAGGGCTCGCAGCGCGTGGGCCGTGATATCTACGCTGCTGCGATCGAAAGGCAAGGCTCCCCAACCGCGACAGAAGGTGGGCCATCCCCCGTCATCGTTCTGCAGGTCCAAGAGCCATTGCACGGCTTCTTGCGCCGCAAGGCTGACGTCCGTTCGAAGCATGGTTGGCCGCCCATGTGCCGCCAGGGCCAGCAAGGCCCCCGAGGTATCGTCGGCGTCAGGTACGGCTCCGCTGGCATCGTTCCAACCCCAGCCGCCGGGCGAAGCGTTGGTGAATGGATGTACGCGTCGGTGTTGGCAAGCCAACAACCAGGGCAGGCATCCCAATTCGCTGATTGGTTCACCCCCTTCCGCCAGAGCGTTGAGAGCCAACGTCGTGTTCCATGTAGCCAGGTCGGTATCGATGGGCCAAGAACCGTCCGACCGGGCACATTCTTGCAGGAATTGGACGCCACGGCGAACCACCACATGGCCGGCTCGGTCTGTTGCAGCCAGACTCATCACCACGAAACTCGTTAGCGGAATGGCTTCCAAAAAGCCGCCGCTGTCGGGTTGCATGCGAATCAGTGTTTGCAGACTACGTTCTACGGTCGTTGCCCGGATGAACCATGTCAACGGATTGGAGGGGCGACCGTGAAAATAGCGGGCCTGCCCTATGGCTACCAGGGCGGGTACCGCGTAGCTCACCACCGGCAATTGCAGGAACCTCAATAGAGGATAGGGCAGGCAGGCCAGTTCGAACGGCAGTGGGGCCACCTTCGACCAAGGGGTCAGTCCAGCCAGGGCACAGTTGGTCAAGATAGGGACGGCGAAAGTCTTGTCCTGCCCATAGCGGCGGCATAGTCCCTCCACGCCCCCCTGACGATTGATATACGCCTCAGCACGTTGCAGTCTCTCGGTCGCCGATTGTGCGGTTCCTGCCAGATGCGCGGCGGCCCGCACCAACATCGTGGTTGCGATATTCGACAGACTGCGATCAGTGTCGCCCCAGCCGCCGTCAGCATTCTGCCGAAGCATGAGCCAATCCAGTCCGGCGCGGACAAGCGTGTCCAACCGTCCTGCCGGCGCAGGTGTGCCATGTCGGACTGCCAGGGCTAGCGCACTTACGGCCGTGGCCGTCGACAAAGCCGAGGAAGACAACTCGCCCACCCAATGCCCCGCGGCACAGCGCTCGGCCAACAGATCATCGCGCGCCATGCGGTAAGCGGCCTTCAGCCGTTCGGAATCGATCACGGTCACGTCCCCCCGGAGAGCCTCTGTTCTAGCATCCAGGGAAAGCGTTGGGTAGTGCGTAGGCAAGGGGGCTTTGTCACCCCGCACCATAGTTACCCAGTGGTTTCGACCACGTCCAGCAGTTGGCGGCGAATGTCCTCCAAACGCCGCTCATCCTTCACTTTGGCGCCCGCCTGATCGGTCACATAGAACACGTCTAGTACTTGGTCCAGATGGGTAGCGATCTTGGCTCGTCCTACCGATAGCCCCAACTCGAACAGACGTCGTGTAATGACGTACAGCAGGCCAGTCCGGTCGTGGGCGAAGATGTCCACGATGGTGAAGTGTTCGCTGCTAGCATTGTCAATCTGCACCCGGGTTTGAGCCAAGCCCACAGTCGGTGCGTCGGGCTGACCGTGCATCTTCCAAGTACGACGGAAGACAGGCGCTGTGGCGGTCGGAGAGCGCAGCGAATCAGCGAGACCTCGTTCGATTTGTTGCAGCCGCTCTGCGGGGGGCTCGCCGGTATAGTCTGGGTCGGAGACCCAGAAACGGTCAATCACCAGTCGATCTCCCAAGGTGTTGATTTGGGCTGAACGAATCTCCAACCCGAGGCTGGTCAGGGCACCCGTGAGCCGATGGAAGATGCCCGGGGCAATGTCTTCGCTGGTTGCCACAGTGAACAGCAGGGTGTCCATATCGCGCAGGTACTGCCCATGCGCCTGCACGCCGTGTGAGCCCAGGTTGTGCAGCATGCGCAGGTCGTCAACCACTTGCCGTGCAGGAGTGGTGTCCAGGTAGGCTGCGGGGAGACCACCCAGTTGGCGCGTCCACCATGTGTCACCATCGCAAGGCCCCAGGCAGGCAGCCACCTCCAATCGACGTTGCTGCAGATGCTCATCGAAACTGGCTGTCGCGTCACCGGCCAGATGCTGCATGGTTCGCCGGTAGAGATCGAGCACAATCTCAGCCTTCCAGTCGTCCCATACATCAGGTCCCACGGCTCCGAAATCTGCCGCCGTCATCAGGAACAGCATCTTAAGCAACTCGGGCGACCCCACCTCGACTGCGAAACGGACGATCAGTTGCTCGTCACTCGTGTCACGGCGGAATGCCATGTGCCCCAACGTCTGGTGGTGTGCCACCAAGAACCTGAGGGACTCCGCGTCTGCGGCAGGCAGCCCCAAGCGTTGGGCCGTCTCCATCGCCAGCTTGGCGCCCTTGCTGACGTGATCCTCGCCAAACCCTTTGCCCAGGTCGTGAATGAGCATTGCCAAATGCAAGAGTCGCTTGCGAGGCAAACGTTGGTACAGTTGCCCCACCGGTCCCGGGCTGCGAGCTTGCTCGGTCAGTAGCTCCACAGCTCGCAGGCAATGCTCATCGACCGTGTACTTATGATACTGGTTAAATTGCAGCAGGCCGCGAGCATGGGCGAAGGGCGGGATGAACCGCTCCAGGATAGCAGTTTCGTGCAAATCACGGAGCAGTTGGCCCAGCCGCGCCGGACACTCCAGCAGCGAGAGAAAGGCTTCACACGACGCCGCATCGATTTCTGTCGGCAACTGGGACGCATGTTGGCGCACGAACTCCCATGTTTCTGCGGAGATAGGCTTGTCGTAGCGGTTGGCCAGATCTACCAGGCGCAAGACCTCGGCCAGATTGCCACGCAAGCGTTCCAGACTCCGTCGCGTGGCCACGATTCCGGCCGGCCCAACGCGCAAGTGATCCATCCGGTGCCCCAGCATGGCCGTGACCAATCGGCTAAGCCGCGGTCGAGCACGTGCTTTGGCGTGGAATTGCGCAACCACATGGCTGACCTGGGCCGTGTGTCGGAAGTAGTCACGCATGAAGAGCTCGACAGGAAGCATTCCACTGTATGATGGATAGCCTCGCAACTCGGCGATCCGCACCTGTTCGGCACGGCTCAACACATCTCCCGCTTTGCCGGCGTAGAATTGGAGTTCGTTGCGGAGGCACAAGAGGAACTCGCTCGCCTTGGATACCGTTGTGAGGTCCTGTTTCGATAATCGTCCCGAGGCATGCAACTGCGCTGGATCGCGCACCCCGTAACGAACGAATCCCAACCACCGCAACAATTGCAGATCGCGAAGCGTTCCGCGACTGCGTTTGAGGTTCGGTTCCAGCAGAAACACGGTCTCGCCGAAGCGAGTGCGTTCCTCGTTGCGAGCCCGATCGATGGCCTCCATGAGGAGGCCGCGACGCCGCTGCATCTGACGCTGGAAGTGCTGGTAGAAGCTGGTGAATAGCTGGGAGTTGCCCGTCAGCAATCGCGACTCGCCGAGAGAAGTGAGCAACAGCGGATCCTGGATGGCCAGCGAACATGCCTGAGCCGAAGTGCACACGCTGTGGCCCAGGATCAGTCCCGCGTCGAACACGTCGCGGAGCAGGCGTTCGGCCAATGCGGTTACGCCTTCGTCGGCCGTCCCGTCGTGCAGGATCATCAAATCCACATCGGAAAAGGGGGCCACATCCCTACGGCCGTAGCCTCCGTGAGCCACCAAGGCGAGATGATCCGCCAACTGGGCCGATCGACCGTGGTTCACTTCCTGCAACGCATCGCGATACAGGGCCAATAGCACATCGTCTCGCAAATCGGTCAGGGCGGCTGATACCTCCACCCCGGCCGCCCCCTCGACGTGGCGCCGCTGGATCTGACGATAGCCCTCGGCCAGGCGATCTTTTGCGGCCAGGATGTTAGCTCGCAACGGCGACATGGGCGGGAACTCACAGCGCCTCTTCGCCGAACTCCGC
>CALARR010000171.1 GCA_937889015.1 uncultured Planctomycetales bacterium
CGCATTCAAACGTGCAGCATGAACCATTAGGATTTATTGGCGTTGCATGGCACCCGACGAACGACCGCGGCGCTCTACTCGCCCTGATCGTTCACGCGGCGTTGGTCCACCAGCCACTGGGCCAGTTCGGGGATGCCGTCCCCTTTGAGGGCCGAGACCTGCAGCACGGGGATCTCGGGGTTCAGCCGGCGCACGTCGTCCACCACGCGCTCGGCGCGGAAGTTGGTCAGCGGCGCCAGGTCGCTCTTGGTGATCACGACCAGGTCCGAGCCCTGGAAGATGGCCGGGTACTTGACGATCTTGTCGTCCCCTTCGGTGACGCTCAGCACGGCGATCCGCACGTGCTCGCCCAGGTCGAAGCCGGCCGTACACACCAGATTGCCCACATTTTCGATCACCAGCAGGTCGATGGCCTGGTAGTCCAGGTCGGCGGTGGCGGCGGCGATCATGGCCGCATCCAGGTGGCAGGCCCCGTCGGTGTTGATCTGCACCACCGGCACGTTCAGGGCGGCGATGCGCTGGGCGTCGATCGAGCCGGCGATGTCGCCTTCGATCACGGCCGGACGCATAGCGCCGGAGGCCGGACGCATGGCGCCGGAGGCTGGGCGCAAGGCGCCGGAGGCCCCTTTCAAGACGGCGAAGAGACCTTCCAGCAGCGTGGTCTTTCCGCAACCCGGTGAGCCGACGAGGTTGACCCCCAACACGCCTGCCGCGTCGAGCTTAGCGCGGTTTTCGGCGGCGAGCTGGTCATTGGCTTTGAGCAGTTTCTTGGCGGCGACGATCTTCATGGCGGTAGGCTGAGCAGGAGGTGCAGGCCCGCGCTGGCAAGCGATCGGCAATCGCTAGCCGCCGGGCTCTTCGAGTTCGATGGACTGCAACAGCAGGTCCCGGCCGCCTTCGATGCGGACCTGGACGCTGTTGCACTGGGGACACTGGGACGACAGATCCTCGATCGGCGTGCGCGCCCCGCAAGCGGCGCAGACCAGTTCTGCCGGCGGCTCGGTGATGCGCAGTTGGGCCTCGGCCAGGATGGTTCCGGGCGCGAGCAGTTCGAAGGCGAAGCGGATAGAATCGGCGTGCACGCCCGACAGCCGGCCGATCACCAGGTCCAGTCCCAGCACCCGGCCGCGACAGCCCGAGTTGCGGACTTCGGCCTCGACTTGCTCGACCAGCGCCTGGACAATGGAGACTTCGTGCACGAGAGAGCTATCAGCTTTCAGCGATCAGCTAGCGGACCGCAACCTGCAGTTCAGTCTACGGCCGCCAGTTGCACGCGCGCGCCTTCCAGGCGGTGGGCCAAGAGCTTGGCGACCTGCATCGCCAGCCGATAGCCCAACATTGGGTCGCGGTCGCACATGGCGCGCAGATCCTGGGCCTTGATGCGGATGAGTTGCGTGGACTTGGTGGTGGTGCCCTCGGCGGTGGTCTTGTAAGGCTCGATCAGGGCCGACCAGACCAAGAGGTCGCCATCCACGAGCGTATCCACCGTTCGCATCTCGCCGCTTCCCAACTCGTACTGGATGTTCACCTCGCCCGAGACGATGATGAACAGGTGATTCGCCGGATCGCCGGTGCTGAAGATGCGTTTTTCCGCCGGGATCGTGACCTCGTCGCACATCATGGCGACTTCCTTGAGGCTCTCATCGCTGATGCCGGCGAAATAGGGGTAGCGTCGCAACAGTTCGGGAGAAATCATGGGTAGCCTCCAGGTAGTTATTGGATGTCAGAAAGGGATTGGCGTAGCTGTCGGACCCGTTGCCCTGGAAAGCCGGGCTCCCGATGGTCGCCCTCACGGCATTGTCCACCTGAGAGGCAATCAACGTCTACGGCACCCCCAGGATCTGCAAGACGATCTGCACCGCTTGAGGGATGGCTGCTTCGACCTCGGGAGTCAGTTGTTCACCAAAGGTCAGTATATCGGCCGCCTCGATTCCGACAAGGAAGATCTGGTCGTCGGCCGGCAGCGAAACGCGCGCCTGGCGTCCGAAGGCCAAGGCCGTGGGCAGGTTGACGTCATGGGCCGAGGCGCTGCGTTGGGTAGGGATGTCGCCGGGCGCCAGCCGATGCAGCGTGCCGGGGGGGGAGCCGGTGCAGATGGCGTCGATGACGATGGCCCGATCGAAGCCCACCATGCGCTCCATGAGACGCAGGCCGCCCCAGTGGTCTTCGCCGACCTCGATGTCCGGGCGATCGGCCAGCAGCGGGCGCAGCGCGGCGGCCACACGCAGTCCGACGCTGTCGTCGCTGACCAACGGATTGCCGAGGCCGAGGACTAGGGTTCTCATGGGGCCGATCGTGAATCAGGAAATCGTGGGTTCATTCAGAGGAGTCGGCCGTGGTCCCGGGCACCGTGGAGAACTCGGGCAATCACAATCCCGTCGGGAAGGGGACGGTAGTAGACGACGTAGGCTCCGATCGAAAAACTGCGGTACTGCCCGGAGGCAAACTCGGGGCGCCGCTGGCCCATTTCCGGCTGTGCGGCCAGTTGCGTGCAGCTCTGCTGAATCCTGTCCAGAAAACGGTCTGCGGCCGAGGGGTTCTCTTCGGCGATGTGATCCCAGAGCTCTTCCAAGTCTCGGTGGGCGAGTCGAGAATGCAGGAGTCTTGGCATGATGAACGGACGCGGCCGGGGTCAAACATGCCCATTCACGGGGCCCAAGACGGTCACCATCGCGATCATCGCTCCTCCTGGCCATGCTTTTCCGACCGCCATGCGCGCCGAGCCGTCTTGATCTCCTCCATATCCAGGGGCAAGACTTCGCCCCGATCGATTTCGGCAATCCCCGCGTTCACGTCGCGGACCAGTTGTTCCTGACGTTTGAGAAGCTCCACAGCCGAGTTCAGGGCATCGCCGCGGCTGGGAAAGACACCCCTGGCAACGGCATCTTCCAGATAGCGTTCGTTTTCGGGAGAGATGTTGCTGCTCATCGCGGAATTCCGCAGGTCCATGACAGCCTCCCGATATTGTAGTGGGGCTGTCCTGGCAAGTACAGCGCACGTCCGGCACCCGGTGGGGTGAGGCGAATGTCCGCCGCAACGGCCCATCACGCTGGATTCGCCATTCGCCACGCGTGGGGTCAGTCCACGTACTGCGAGACGCGCTCCACGACGGTCCCATCCGGACCGCGGAGGGTGATTTCCAGCGGCATCTGGCCGGGCAGGCTGTGCGTGGCGCAGCCGAAGCAGGGGTCGTAGGCTCGGAAGGCCATCTCGACCTTGTTCAGCAACCCCTCGGTGAGCTTCTTGCCCTTGCCGATCACGCCCTGGGCGGCCTTTTTGACCGACATGCAGATGGGTGCGTTGTTGTTGGTCGTGCCGACGATCAGGTTGACCTTGGTGAGGATGCCGCGTTCGTCGGTGGCATAGTGGTGCGTGAGCGTGCCGCGTGGGGCTTCGACGCAGCCCACACCCTCGGTCGGCGTTTGCGTGGGCAGCACGCGATAGTTGCTGCTGGTGATCTCGGGATCGGTGGCCAACTGCACCCAGCGCTCGGTGGCGTAGAGCAACTCGACGAGGCGCGCCCAGTGGGTGGCCAGGGTGTGGTGCACGGGCTTGCCGCCCAGCGTTTCGTAGAAGCGTTTGTACTCGGCGTTGGCCAGCGGGGTGGCCATGCCTTCGGCGGCGTTCAGCCGCGACAGGGGCGTGGCCTTGTAGACGCCCGAATCCTTGCCGTCGACCAGGCCCTTCCAGCCCACGGTCTTGAGGTAGGGGAACTTCAGATAGGACCAGGGCTCGACGCGCTCGGCGATGTACTTCTGGTAGTCGGCGGCGTCGTACTTGATGTGTTCCTTGCCGTCGGGATCGGTGACGCGGATCTTGCCGTCGTAGAAGTTGACGCAGTTGTTGGCGTCGACCGTGCCCATGTTGTAGGTGCGATGGGTGTAGGCGTCGCCGGTGATGAGGGCCACGTAGTCGCTGTTTTTGAGGACCACATCCTCGAAGAGTTTGAGCGAGAACTTGGCGAACTCGATGGCCTCGCGGCCCAGCTTCTCGATTTCCTGGCGCTGTTCTTCGTTGATGCCGCGGCTGACCCCGCCCGGCAGACCCCAGTTGGGATGCACGCGCCGCCCGCCCATCATCTGGATCAGGTTATGGCCGTCGCGGCGCATCTTGATGACCTTGCCGCCGATTTCCAGGCCGACTTTGGCCACGACGCCGAGGATATTGCGTTCGGCCGGCGGGGCTTCGGGGCCGACGACGAAGTCGGGGCCGCCCAGGGCATAGAAGTGCGTGGTGTGATCGGTGGCGTAGAAGATGCTGTAGAACAGCTCGCGGAGCTTCTTGGCGGCCGGAGGCGGATCGACGTGGAACACGCCGTCGATGGCCTTGGTGGCGGCCATGTGGTGGGCCTCGGGGCAGACCCCGCAGATCCGCGCGGTGAGGTTCGGCATGTCTTCGGCCGGCCGGCCCACGCAGAACTTCTCGAAGCCTCGGAGTTCGGGGATTTGCAGATAGGCGTTGGCCACGTCGCCTTCCTCGGTGAGGAAGATGTCGATCTTGCCGTGGCCTTCCAGCCGGGTGATGGGATCGATCGATACGCGTTTCATGACGGCCGTCCTCCTAGTGGAACGGGCAGTGTTCTAACTGTGTGGATGGAAGTCTGTGCTCACTTGTTCGCCACGCCGTGGCGTGAAGCGTGTCTGGTCAATGGGACGCGGGCGCGCTGTCGGCCGGCTTCTTCTTGCGCCGCATGAGGCTCGAGGCCAGGCTGAAGCGGTAGAAGGTGCCGATCGGATCGGGAATCCCCTGGGCGATGATCCGGTCGATCTCTTCGTGGTCCTGCGAATCGATCACCGAAGCCAGGCCGGTCATCATCCGCGAACCGAAGTCCTCGACGCCTTCGTTGGCGCCGTGGCAGCCGATGCAGGGGGAGTTGACTTGCGGGCACAGCGCGCCGCAGCCGGCACGCGTGGCGATGCCGCAGCACAAGAGCCCCTGCTCCAGCAGGCAGGTCTCCGCATCGGGAAGGATCTCCCAGGTCCGCTTGAAGGCTTTGATCTTTTTCTCCGTGCGTTTCCGCGAGCACTCGTCGCAGACCGTGGTGTTCACGCCGATGGTCGCCCCCTTGGGCGGCAACTGGCCGGAGACGATGGCCGTGACGGCCTTCCAGATGTTGTCGGCTTCGGGCGGGCAGCCGGGCAGATAGTAGTCCACGTCCACCGTCTGGCCGAGGGTCTTGAGCGTGTCGTAGAACATGGGCAAGTGCAGCTTGCCCTCGGGCATGTTCGTTTCCTGCTGCGGCCGAATGCCCTGGGGGTTTTCGGTAGCCGGGCTCTTGGTGTAGACCTCGTCGAAGATCTCTTCGCGGGTGTTCATGTTGCCCAGGCCGGGGATGCAGCCTTCGCTGGCGCAGGAGCCGAAGGCCACCAGGACCTTCGATTTGCGGCGCATGAGCTGGGCCATGTATTCCTGTTCGCTGGTGCGGATGCCGCCGTTGAACAGGCAGACGTCGATGGAGCCGTCGGCCATCTTTTCCACGTCGTGGACCTTGCCGTCGGCGGCGCAGGGCCAGAAGACGATGTCGAAGGCCGCGGCCACGTCGAGGATCTTCTCGTTGATGGCCAGGATGGAGATCTCGCAACCGCCGCAGGAGGCGGCCCAGTAGATGGCCAGTTTAGGCTTGGCAGCTTGACTCATGGCAGGACCTCCAACGCCTCTTCGTGTTCCTTGACGATATTGGCCAGGGCTTCCAGACGCTCATCGCTCTCGGCCAGGTTGGCATGCCAGTTGAGCGGACCGAGTTTGCGGACGTCTTCGACGAACTTGTCGACGGCTTCGGCCAACTGCTGTCCTTCGGCGGCCGAGGCCCAGACCAGGCGGAAGCGGTCGGGCTCGACGCCCAGTTGCTTCAGCGAGTGCTCGATCATCGAGTAGCGGCGCATGGCCTTGTAGTTCTGTTCGATGTAGTGGCATTCGCCGGGATGGCAGCCGGCCATCATCACGGCATCGGCGCCCAGCGAAAAGGCCTTGAAAACGAACGTGGGATCGACGCGCCCGCTGCACATCACGCGAATGATCCGCACGTTGGGGGCGTGCTTGATGCGTGCCGAGCCCGCCAGGTCGGCGGCCCGGTACGAACACCAGTTGCACATGAACCCCACGATTTTCGGCTCAAAGGTTGCTGTTTCAGCCATGGTTCATTTGATCCTCATGAAGCCGCGACGGGAGCGTCGCGCGATCTGGTCCGCGGCCAACGGTCGCGGCTTGCTGACGGTGGTTATGCCGACACGGGTTCCGCCTGGGGTTTGGCATCCCAGAGGATGCCTTCGATTTCGGCGAAGATCTGCTGGTTGTTGAAGTGGGCGCCGGTGATGGCCCCGGCGGGGCAGGCCGCCACGCAGGTGCCGCAGCCCTTGCAAAGGGCCGTGATCACGTGGCTGACTTCCTTGGCCGCGTCGAACTCGATGGCGTTGTAGGGGCACATCGTGTTGCAGATCTTGCAGCCGGAGCACTCTTCTTCGGTCACCGAGGCCACGATCGGCTCGATGGTCACGGTGCCCTTGGTGATCATGCCCATCACGCGGGCCGCGGCCGCGGCGCCCTGGGCGACCGAGGCGGGGATGTCCTTGGGCCCCTGGCAGACGCCGGCCACGAACACGCCGTCGGTCATGGTGGCCACGGGGTCGAGCTTGGGATGCCGCTCGGTGTACCAGCCGGCCATGCTGCAGGAGATGCCCAGCTTGAGGCCGGTTTCCTTGGCGTCGGCCTGGGGTTCCAGGGCGCCCATCAGCACGACCATGTCCACCGGGATCCGCCGCTGGCGGCCCTGCAGCGTGTCTTCGCACTGGATGATGAGCTTGCCTTCCTCGGAGGGCTTGCGCGCGGCGTCGGTGATTTCGGCCACCTTGCCGCGGACGAAGTTCATGCCTTCGGCCAGGAGCCGTTGGTAGAACTCTTCGTAACCCTTCTGATTGGCCCGCATGTCGATGTAGAAGCTGTAGACCTCGGCATTGGTCTTTTCCAGGACCAGGTGGCCGAACTTCAGGGAGGCCATGCAGCAGATGCCGGAGCAGTACTCGTTGTGGTTCGTGTCGCGGCTGCCCACGCAGTGGATGATGGCCACGCTCTTGGGTTCGGTCTTGCCGTCGCGGAGCACGATCTTGCCGTTGGTGGGGCCGGCCGAGTTGCACAGTCGCTCGAACTCCAGCGAGGTGAAGACGTTGGCCAGCCGGCCGTAGCCATACTGCGGCAGGCCCTTGCTCTCGAACATCTTCCAGCCGGTGGCGGCGATGATGTTGCCCACCTTGATCTCGACGACTTCGTCCTGCTGGTCGTAGTTGATGGCGTTGGTCGGGCAGAGCTTCTGGCAGACCTTGCACTTCTGCTGCTTGAACCAGCGGCAGTTGTCGACGTCGATGACCGGCACGCGGGGCACGGCCTGGGGGAAGGGCGTATAGATCGCCTTGCGATAACCCAGGCCCGCCTCGAAGACCGTGTCCACCACCTTCTGCGGGCACTTCTCGATGCAGATGCCGCAGCCCGTGCAGGGCGCGTATTCCACATAGCGGGCGCGTTTGCGGATCTTGACGGTGAACTCGCCGACGGAGCCGCTGACCTCCTCCACTTCGGCGTAGGTCATCATGGTCACGTTTTCGTGCTGCCCGACCTCGGACATCTTGGGCGTGAGGATGCAGGCCGAGCAGTCGAGGGTGGGGAAGGTCTTGTCGAACTGGGCCATGTGCCCGCCGATGCTCGGTTCGCGTTCGACGAGGTACACGTGGTATCCGGCGTCGGCCAGTTCCAGGGTGGCCTGCAGGCCGGCGATGCCGCCGCCGATGACGAGGGTGGCCGGGTTGACCTTGACGGACATCGGCTCCAGCGGCTTCTGCATCTTGACCCGTTCGGCGGAGGCGCTGACGAGGGCCTTGGCCTTGAGGGTCGCCGCCGAGCGATCGACCGCGACCCACGAGACGTGCTCGCGGAGGTTGGTCATCTGGCAGAGGTAGGGGTTCATACCGGCGTTGGAGCACGCGCGGCGGAAGGTTTTCTCGTGCAGGTGCGGCGAGCAGGCGCCGACCACCACGCGCGTCAGGCCTTCCTTTTTGATGTCGTCCTCGATCATCTGCTGACCGAGCGACGAGCACATGAACTTATAGTCGCGGGAGACGACCACGTCGGGAATATTGGCGCCGGCCCACTTGGCCACTTCCTCCACGTCGACCATGCCCGCGATGTTGCTGCCGCAGTGGCAGACGTAAATGCCGACCTTTTCGGCCATGAGTAGACTCCTCGAGGTGGCAGGACGAAGCGATCGGCTATCAGCCCTCAGCTTTCAGCGACGCGCTTCGACCGTGCCGTGCTCCTTGGGATGGATCGTTGTCTTGCTTCTTAAAGCCGTTTACTTCAGGGATGACATCTCGTTTCGCTGACGGCGGACAGCCGCTGGCTGACCGCCTAGACTGCGGCGTTGGCGCCCAGCTTGCTCTGCAGGACCGGTTCGGCGGCCACGATTTCCTTGCCGAAACCGAGCTTCTTGGTGTCCAGACCGAAAGCCACGCCCAGCAGTTGCGTGAAGAAGATGATCGGAATCTTGTAGTTCGTTCCGAAATACTTGTTCGTGGCGGCCTGGTAGGCGTCGAGGTTCAACTGGCACATGGGGCACATGCAGAGGATCATGTCGGCCTTGTATTCGGCGGCGCTGGCCAGGAGGCGGCGGATCAACTCGTAGGCCTGCGGCTCGCTGATCTGCGTCATGTGGCCACTGCAGCAATGGGCCTTGACCGGATAGTCGACCACTTCGGCCCCGACCCACTGGAACAGCTCGTCCATCTTCATGGGATATTCGGGGTTGTCGAAGGCCACGTCGGGGCGGACCACCTGGCAGCCGTAGTAGGGGGCGATGCGCAGATTGGTCAGCGGCCGAACCACCTTGTCGCGGATGGCCGTCTCGCCGATGTCGGTGTAGATGACGTCCAGAATGTGCCGCACCCGAACGCTGCCCGGCTTGTAGTTCAACCCGCCCGCCGCCAGGCACTGGTTGACCTTGTCGTTCATGTGCGGGTGTTCGGCCATCAACCGGTCGGTCTTGGACAGGTTCAGATAGCAGGCCGCACAAGGGGCCACCAACTGGTTGAGCTGCGAGTCGACCAGGGCCAGGTTGCGCGCGATGACCGAGGTGGCCACCAACTCGTCCTGGGAGAAGAACTCCGTGGCCCCGCAGCAGTTCCAGTCGTCCAGCTCGACGAGCTTGATTCCCAGCAGGTCGGCCACTTGTCGCACGGAAACGTCGTAAGCGGCGCTGTTGCGTTCCAGGGAGCACCCCGGATAGTAGGCGTACTTCACGAGGCACCTCCCAATTCCCTGGCTTTACGAATGATGGCCTGCAACTGGCCCACCTGGCGGATCTTGGTGGGCAACAGGGCCATGCGGCCGCGAGTGAACATGGCCAGACCCAGGGGCCCCATCTTAAGCATCGCCAGGGGCTTGTTGAACAGGTAGTAACGGCTGGCCAAACCCAGTTCGAAGCTGCGGCCGAACCACTCCACCATGTCGGTGAAGGTCTTGGCCAAGGCCGGGGCGTCGGTCTGCCGGGCCAACCCCTCGGCGATCGCCAATCGCTTCAGGGCGTACATGATTTCCGTGATCGGAATCTGCTGCGGGCAGCGCGTGGTGCAGAAGTAACAGGACACGCAACACCACATGGTGTTGCTGGTCAGCACCTTCTCCCGCTCGTTGGCATTGATGAGGGCGAAGACGCCGCGGGGCGTGTACTGCATGTCGGCCCCGTTGGGGCACGACCCGCCGCAACTGCCGCATTGCATACAATGCACGATCCGCTCGCCGCCCGGCGTGTCGGCGATGATCTCTTTCAGAAAGGCGCTGCCTTTGAAGGCATGGGTGGTCACCATCGAGTCTTCCTCCAGCGCGGATGCCGCCGCCGACAACCGGCAGGCGTTTTCATAGTGGTCCCCATGGTAAAGCAACCGTCGTGCCAGGGCCAGAGGCGGCAGAAGAACATTGCCGCAACACATTCACAACAAAAGACTTACCGGCCAGCCCCCGGACTCCACGCGTTTCGGCTGCGGTGGGGATATCCACGGAATCCCGCCGCACGGCAACGGAATTCCGTGACCCGCGGCCGCCCGAACGCCATGACACGCGCGGCGCGTTGCACGCCGACAGGCTGACCCTTTCTCACAAAGGGGGGATCGGCTAGAATTGGCCCAGTGCAGTGGGATCCAAGATGAGACGCGCGCGAGCGAATCCCTTCCCAGTGCAGAGTCCCTCGTACTTGTGCGGCGTGTACGACCCCTTCTGATGTTTCCGAGCCCCCAAGGAATCTGTCCATGAGCACGAACCCCTACATGTCTCCGACCAGCTTGCCAGTGGCCTTCGCCGAACCGGACGTGCGCGCCGCCTTCATTCGCCGCACCTATGCCCATTTGGCTCTGGCGGTGGCGGCCTTTGTGGGTTTGGAGGCCCTGCTGCTGAACTCGCCCCTGGCCGCGACCATGCTCAATCTGCTGTCGGGCAGCCGCTATGGTTGGCTGCTGGTCCTGGGCGCGTTTGTGGTGACGGGCTGGCTGGCGCGCGGACTGGCCGCCAGCGGCCAATCGCCGGCCGTGCAGTACCTGGGGCTGGCCGTGTACGTGGTGGCCGAAGCGGTGATCTTCGTTCCCATCTTGTATATCGCCCTGTATTTCTCCTCGCCCGACGTGCTGCCGAACGCGGCGATCCTCACGGGGGTGCTGTTCGCCGGTCTGACAGCGGTGGCCTTTACCACGCGTACGGACTTCAGTTTCCTGAGCGGGGCCCTGACGATCGGCGGTTTCGTGGCCTTGGGTTTGATCGTGTGCAGTGCGATCTTCGGCTTCACGTTGGGGCTGCTGTTCTCGGTGGCCATGGTCATCCTGGCCGCGGCGGCGATTCTCTACGACACTTCGAAGGTGATCCACCACTATCCGGCCGATCAGCACGTGGGTGCGTCGCTGGAGTTGTTTGCGTCGGTGGCGCTGTTGTTCTGGTATGTGTTGCGGATTCTGATGCAGTTTGACCGGCGATGAAGACAGAGAGGCTCTCCACAGACCGCGCAGCCGGGCGTCGGTTCGGTGCGACTCCCTCGTCGGCGTCGACGGTCTCCGGTTAAGGGTTTTCTGGCATTGGTCGCTCGATAGGCAAGAGTCAAGAGAGGTACAACCATGCGACAGGCAATGTTGCGCAGCGGGGGTTTGGTGTGGGTGGCGATGATGGCGGCCGCATTGGCGGTGGAGTCGGCTGCGGCCCAAAGCCCGCCCAAGGGCGACCTATCGGCCTACATCTCGCCGGAGTTCTGTGCGGCCGTGGTCATTCATCCGCAGCGTCTGGCCGAGTCGCCGATCCTGGCCAAGCTGCCCAAGAAGGCGGACCAATCCGGGCCGGCGGACATGGGCGCAGCCATGCTGGCCCTCTCCCAGGTCCCGGCCGCGCAGAAGGTGAACCTGATGAAGTTGGCCGAAGCCCTGGCCGGCAACGCGCTGCGGCGGATCGTGGTCGTGGTCGATCCCACGCCCAACGAGGCGGGGCCGGTCTCGGGCGGCGTTATCCTGCAGTTCGATGCGGAACTGGATGGCGACGTGCTCTTCCCGGCCGTGGTTCCCGATGCCCAGAAGAAGGAGATCCAGGGCGCCGCCTGCTACACCTTCAAGCCCGAAGGGCCGAAGGAAGTGACCGTGGCGGCCTGTGCGCGAGGCAAGATCGTGCTCGTGGCGCCCGAGGCCACGATGAAGAAGATGCTCACACCGGCCAGTGCGGTGGGGCCGTTGCTGGGCCAACTGCGCAAGACGGGCCTGGCCAACGACGTGATCGTGGAATACGCGGCGCAGCCGCTGTCCAAGGGGCTGGCGGCCGGCGGGATGTCGCTGGAGAAGCTGGCCCAGGCCGATCCCCAGGTGGCCTTGGCGACGCAGATCCAGGCCGCCAGCGTCACGCTCAACCTGAGCGGCGAGACCCTGCTGGCCGCGCAACTGGCGGTCAAGGACGAGGCCGCCGCCGCGCAAATGGCCGCCATGCTGGAAGGCGTGAAGGCCATGGGCCAGCAGCAATTCGAGGCCTTGAAGCAGCAGCCCATGCCCATGCTCCCGCCGCAGTTGAGCGAACAGCTCTTCACCGTGGTCGGCGATCTGCTGGGAAAGACCAAGGTCGACAAGTCGCGCGCGACCGTGAGCCTGACGATCGGCATGCCTAAGGGACTGGCGGAACTGCTGGAGCAGGCGGCGCAGATGGCGGCCATGTTCCAGGCCGGCGCCGGCGGCATGCCCCCGGGAATGCCCGGGGCCGATCCGACCAGCAAGCCGCCGGCCAAGGGAAAGCCGAAGAAGTAAAGAGGAAAGGGGTCAGAACGCTTTACTGAGGTCGGGTGGCTTGCGCGGTCGGCCCGGCGGACGAATAGTCAGGAGTTCCGGAACGCCGCAAGACAACTTGGTTCGGCCATGGGCAATAGAAAATCGTTCTGACCCCTTTGTTAGCTCATCCCAGGCCGTGCTTGGCCAGCTTGTCGCGGAAGGTGGAGGGCTTCATTCCCAGCGCGGCGGCGGCGGCCGTCTTGTTGCCCTTGGAGGCGCGCAGGGCGTTTTCCAGCAGTTCCCGTTCGGCCTGGTCCATGGCCGCCTGGAAGCCCAGGGCGGTGACCGCCGCAGGGCGCTGGGCGGTTACATCGCCGATCTCGGCCGAGAGCACGTCGGCCGTGATCTGCCCCGCCCCGACCAGATAGGCGCGCTCCAGGGTGTGATACAGCTCGCGTACATTGCCGGGCCAATCGTGGCTTTCCAGCAGGGCCACGGCCGGCGGATCGATCTGGTAGGGGCGGTCGCCGGCGATCCGCCACAACAAGTGCAACACCAGCTCGGGAATGTCTTCGCGCCGATCGCGCAAGGGCGGGACCGTAATCCGCAGCACGTCGAGGCGGTAGTAGAGGTCCTGGCGGAACGTGCCCTGGGAGATCTTGTCCAGCAGGTTCTGCTTGGTCGAGGCCACGATCCGCACGTTGGCCTTGATGGGCGTGGTGCCGCCGACGCGCTCGAAGACCTTCTCCTCAATCGCGCGCAGCAGCTTGGACTGCTGCTCCATGGGGATGTCGTCGACGTCGTCCAGGTACAGCGTGCCGCTTTCGGCCAGGTCGAAGCGACCCATGCGTTGCTGGTCGGCGCCGGTGAAGGAGCCTTTGACGTGGCCGTACAGTTCGCTTTCGATCAACTGCGGCGGAAAGAGGGTGCAGCCGACCTTGACGAAGGGAAAGCCCGCGCGGTGCGAACTGCGGTGGATGACCGAAGCGATCAGGTCCTTGCCCACGCCGGTCTCGCCATAGAGCAGCACGTTGGCGTCGGTGCGCGCGCAGATGCCGATGAGGTGCTTGACGCGTTGCATCAAGGCGGAGCGGCCGACGATCAGCGAGTCCAGTTCGTCGACCGCCGAGGCGGAGATCGGCTGGTTTTCGGCGATCGGGTTGCGTTGCCGCTCGATCCGCGCCAGCAACGGAAAGATGTCCTCGTTGCGAAAAGGCTTGGTGATGAAGTCGAAGGCCCCCAGCTTGACCGCCTCCACGGCCACGGGGATGCTGCCGTAGGCGGTCATCATGATGACTTCCAGATCGGCCAGCGGTCCGTGCTTGATCCGCTTGAGCAGTTCCAGGCCGTCGAGGTTGGGCATTTTCAGGTCGGTGACGACAACGTCGAAGCGGCCTTCCTGCAACTGGCGCAGGGCCTCTTCCCCGTCGCCCACGGCCACCACCTCGTGGCCTTGCGTGGCCAGGTCGTCGGCCAGGGTCACGCGTTTGATCTTCTCGTCGTCGACTACCAGGATTCGCATGCGGGATTGCCAGGTGGGAAGCGATGCTGCGGTGCTTACGAAAGAGTCTCGATGGTCATGTGGGAAAACGACCCTAACCGAGCGTCGTTGGTGAGGAACACCTCGCAGCCCGAAACCATGGCAGCCGCCAGATGAATCGCGTCCATCGGCGTGAATCCGAATGTGGCGCGGATTTCCGCTGCGCGGTCGCAGACCTCAGCGCTGATGCTGGCGACGAATACACCGGCGGCGAAGAAGGCGTCGAAGTCGGCAAGCAAGGCGAGATCCTTGCGCCGCAAGGGTCCGATACGGCACTCCATGCGAGCCAGGTCGCTGGTCACCAGGGTGTCACCGCGCGACCTCATGGCGGCAAACCGAGCGGCCACCGTTGGCGCCCATAAGGCTCGGTTCTCGACGAAGTACATCACGATATTGGAGTCGAGATAGCATCTCATCCTCCCGCCCCCTTTGGCGAGTCCCCGAGTCGGTGCTGCTCGGCCCAGCGCGATTGCTCCTCCTCGCGCTGCCGCGCCTGCTGCTCGGCTTCATTCCGCAGGGCGCGGATCTCCGCGTCGATCTCCTCTCTGCTTCGTGGGACGAAACCACGTGCCTGCTGAACAGCCCAAATCTGCTCCATCACGGTCCAGACGGCCTCAGAGGTAGAACTGGTGGTGGCCTGAATGCGCACCTGCACCTCGCCTGGCGGGAGAGGAATCGGCTGATCGATCCGCAGACTGCCGTCGGGCAATATCCGACCGCTGACATTCACCTCTGACGTCGCCATGTGCCACCCTCCAACACGCGGGATCCTGTCGTTCTTCGGTACGGCATCTCAGACCCGGTCCGCAAACCTGCGGGGCCGCTCGACCTGGCCGGGCCGGTTCTATTGGGTCCTACATAGCAAATGAACCGAAGGCAACCAACGGGAGGCCGCTCTTTCGGGCTCTTGCGAGGGACTGGTACGCTATTGCTTCCTGAAGACCCATAAACGCCCGCCACAAAGGCACGTGGGGTTGGCTCAAACGGCCGGCTGGCCGCGACGCGACCTCACCGCCCTGATATCGATTCTACCGTTCAACGATCCTCTCTGGTAGGGTGTGAAAGCGGGGTCAGGCCACGGGCAGCGACGGGCGTCTGGCCGGGGCTGGGTTGAGAATCACGGTGAAGATCGTGCCTTGCCCCAACACGCTGCGGACCGTGATGCGTCCGCCCATTTCGGAAATCAGCATGCGGCACAGCCCCAGGCCCAGGCCGGTGCCCCCCTTGTCGGCGCGCGTGGTGTAGAAGGGCTCGAAGATCCGCTCCAGTTCCAGGCGCGGAATGCCCACACCGGTGTCTTCCACTTCCACCGCCACCGAGCCCATCTGGTCCTCGTCCTTGCGGCCCAGGGCCAGCGAACGGATGGTGAGCGTGCCCCCGTTGGGCATGGCGGCCAAGGCATTCGTACAGAGGTTGAACAACACTTCCTGGAGCGTGTAGGGGTCGCCCTGCACGGGCGGCACCTCGGCCAGCTCGGTCAGCAGGCGCACGTTCCGGCCCGGGTGCGGCCCCAAGACCTGCAACGTGGCCTCCACCGCGGCGTTGGGATCGAAGCTCTGCAGCTCGATGCCGTGCGGCCGGGCAAAGGCCTGCACGCGTTTGGCGGTCCGCTCGATGCGATCTAGGGCCTCGGCCATGAGCCGCACATACTCCGACAGGTGCTCGTCGTTCTTGACCCGTTCGCCGATGATCCGCAGGCAATTCTGCACGCCGTCCAGGGGATTGGCGATCTGGTGCGCGATGCCGGCCACCAACTGGCCGATGCCGAGCATCTTCTCCTTCTGCCGGATTTCGGCGTGGGCCCGGTCCACGTAGCGGCGGATGGACGTGGTGAAGTACATGGACATCCACAGCGAGCTGGCAAAGGCCACGAACACGCCCAGCAGATACATGGCGTCCGGAGGATGGATGCCTTCCGGATCGCTGGGAAACCGCAAGGCGAAGACCGGAATCAGGCCCAGGTATTCCAGCAGCATCAGGCCGCCGACCATCGTCGTCGCCAGTGCGGCGAAGAACTGCGGCGCTGGCGGGCGCAGGTAGACGCCGGCGATGATCATGTGGAACACGAAATACACCAGAAACGGATTTCGCGACAGGTCGGAGAAATACAGCAACAGCGTCAGCGAAATCAGGTCCAACAAGATCTGCAGGAAGATGCTCCGCTCGATGCTCCCGTCCCACTCGGGCTGGCGGAACGTGAATTGGAACACCAGGTTGTAGGCCACCATCGCCAGGCCCACGAGGTACAAGGGCAGAGGATTGGCCAGCACGCCCAAGGCCAGGTGCGCAGCGCAGGTGACGGCAAACACCGACGTGCAGGCCGCCCAGCGCAGCGAGACCAGCCAACGAGCACCTTCCGGAGGGAGTTTCATGAAGAGCCAGACCACGCCGAGAGGACAGGAACCGGACGGCCGCCGCACGCGGCGGCACCCAATCTATGCTACCCAGCCCACCCCCCAGCGGCAATGTCTCCCAGGGAGCGCAGCTCCGCGCTCAATGAACCAGACGGTTGGTCAAGGTGCGGGTGGGGGCGCCCCCTCACCTCCGTCATTCACCTGAGGGGACTCGGACTGCTTCCGTCTGCGCCCCAGCACCGAACACAGTCCGTCGATGTGTTCGTGCAGGTCGGCGCGAATGGAGGCCCACATGGGGTCGAGACTCAAGTCAACCCTTGGGCCGGGCCTCTCGCACACCCTCGCCCCCAAACTCGCCCCATTTCGGGCCGGGCTGTTGGCGGCACGGGGCGTTGATCAGGCCAACGGATGTTTGCTGGGCAGACCGGGAACTTCTTGCACATAACGGGGCACGGCGTAGCCGGGCAAACGCGCGCGAAGCTCCTCGATCAGGCGCCGGCCCTCGCTCAGCGGCACCTCGAAATGCGCCGCCCCGGCCACCCGATCCAGTTGGTGCAGGTAATAGGGCGTCACGCGCAGGTCGACCAGCCGCTGACAAAGTTCCTCCAACACCTCGGCCCGATCGTTCACCCCGCGCAGCAACACCGACTGGCTGAGCACGGGCACGCCCGCATCGACCAACCGCCCGATCGCCGCTTGCACGGGGCGATCCAGTTCGGCCGGGTGGTTGATGTGCAGGACCATCCAGGTCGCCAGCCGCCCCGCGCGCAACCAGCCCAGCAGTTCGGCATTCACACGGCTGGGAATCATGACCGGCAGACGCGTGTGGATGCGTAGGCGTTTGACGTGCGGAATAGCTTCCAGCCTTGCCGTCAGCGAACCCAACTGCTCGTCATCGAGCATCAAGGGGTCACCCCCACTGAGGATGACCTCGTGGATGTCGGGCTGGGCGGCCACGTGCCGCAGAATCGCGTGCCAGTATTGTGCCCCAATAGGGTGTTGCGGGGTAGGAAAATGCCGCCGGAAACAGAAGCGGCAATGGACGCCACAGGCTGTGGCTGCTAGGATCAAGATTCGTCCCGGGTATTTTTGCAGCCAGCCCTGGCTGCAGGACGCCACCTCCTGAAGTGGGTCCGGGCCGAATTCCGCCACCTCTGCTTGTTCCCCCTGCTGTGGAAGGACTTGCAGCAAGAGGGGATCGCGTGGATCGCCGTGACGGATTCGGGCCAGGTAAGTCCGCGGGACAAGGAGCGGAAAACCTTCCTGCGATCGATGGGTCTGGCGGTCCCTGTCAATGGGGATATTGAGCAGCCGACCCAGTTCGTCCAGATCACGAACGGCCAGCGCCACTTCCTCCCGCCAGTCTCGGTCTGCGGAATAGGAAGGGATCCCCCTAGGCGAGCCCGATCGGGAAGTTAGACTTTGCATGAATCCATCGTAACAGAACCTGGTCCCAACCGAAAGCGAACAGGAAGGCGATCGTGGCGAGCTACAACACCAGCCAATTCCGCAAGGGCCTGAAGGTCCAGTTGGACGGCGACCCGTACCTGATGATCGAGTGCAACTTCGTCAAGCCGGGCAAGGGCCAGGCCCTCTACAAGTGCAAGCTCCGCAACTTGCTCCGCGACACGGTCCTCGATCGGACCTACAAGAGCGGCGACTCGTTGGATGCGGCCGACATCGAGGAAATCCAGGCCCAGTTCCTGTACCGCCAGGGCGAGCAGTTCTTCTTCATGGAGAACGAGACCTTCGAGCAGTACGAATTGGGCATGGATCAGGTCGACGAGGCCTGGATGTATCTCAAGGAAGGGATGACCGTGAGCATGTTGTTGTTCAACAACAAGCCCATCGGCGTCACTCCGCCTAACCACGTGGTGCTCAAGGTCGAGTACTGCGAGCCGGCCGTGCGCGGCAACACGGCCACCAACGTCACCAAGCCCGCCAAGGTCGATACGGGCGCCGAAATTACCGTGCCCAACTTCGTCGAAACCGGCGACATGATCAAGGTCGACACGCGGACCGGCGAGTACATCGAACGCGTGAAGTAGTGCCTGTTGCGGAAGGCCCTCGCCGGGTCATCCTGAGCGCAGCGAAGGATCTCGAACCGGGCTGGCTTCTCGCCTCCGCGAATGGCGGAACTCCGTGCGGCTTTCCGCAACCGAAATGAAGTAGGCGGCACGCAGTGGAACCAACGGCCCCAGATCCGGCCAGCGCCGAGTTCCGTCCCACGGCCACTTGGCGCGTGCTTCGGCAACGCGCCGAGTTGCTCCGCCGGTTGCGCGATTTCTTCCACGCGCGCGGCATGCTGGAAGTGGAAACACCGATCCTTTCGGCCGATACGGTCGTGGACCGGCATCTCGATCCGTTCTGCGTTGCCGTCGACAGCGCCGGCGCCCGGGCGGGATTTCTGCAGACTTCGCCCGAGTTCGCCATGAAGCGCCTGCTGGCGGCGGGCGGGCCGTCGATGTATCAGGTGGCGCGCGTCTTCCGCCAGGACGAACTGGGGCCGCTGCACAATCCCGAGTTCACGATGGTCGAGTGGTACCGCCTGGGCGATGGACTGCTCGAGGCGATGCAGTTCACCAGCGACCTGGCCGAGACGTTGCTGGGACGCGGTCCGGCCGAGCGTCTGAGCTACGCCGAGGCCTTTGTCCGGCATGTGGGCCTCGATCCGCACCGAGCGCCGACGGCCGAGTTGATGGCCGCGGCCAGGCGTCTGCGCGTCGTGGCCCCCGAGAGCCTCGGAGTTGAAGACCGCGACGGCTGGCTCGACCTGCTGTTGGCCGAATGCGTGCAGCCGCACTTGGGCTGCTCGGCGCCGGCGATTGTCTACGACTATCCGGCCAGCCAGTCGGCCCTGGCACGCGTGCGGCCCGGCGTCCCGCCGCTGGCCGAGCGGTTCGAGTTGTACGCCTCGGGCATCGAACTGGCCAACGGCTATCACGAGTTGCTGGACGCGCAGGAGCTGCGCCGCCGGATCGCGGAAACCAACACCCAGCGCGTGGCGGACGGCAAACCGGCCTTGCCGCCTGAGAACCGGCTGCTGGCGGCCATGCAGGCGGGGCTGCCGCCGATGTCGGGCGTGGCCCTGGGCTTTGATCGGCTGGTGATGCTGGCCGTCGGGGCCAGCAGCCTGGCCGAGGTGATCGCCTTCCCGTTCGATCGCGCCTAGCCGGTTGTTCGGTGTGCGGCTGGGTGGTTATGATTGGGGCGTGTCACGCCTGTCGCGCCCCCCACTCCGACACCTGGAGTCCCGCCCATGTTCCGACTGGCTCTTTGCGCATTGCTGGCGAGTCTGGCGATCCACACGGCGCACGCCGAGGAGCTGCGATTCAAACAGCGCCTTCTCGATGATCTGGTCCAGCAGGTGCCCGACATCCTCAAGACCTACGATGCGACCACCGGCCGCTTCGGCCGCGGAATCTGGATCTGCAACGATCAACAGGCGATGTGGCCCCTGGCCGTGGCCTACGCCACGCGCGCCGCAGGCGATTCTGCAAATCGCTACTACCACGATCCCAAGCTGCTGGAGGTGATCGTCAAGGCGGGCGATGCGCTGATCGCCGACATGAATCCCAAGGGGCAGTGGGTCTTCCGCAAGAAAGACGGCAGCACGTGGGGCGACATCCACATGCCCTGGACCTACTCGCGCTGGATCCGCACCTTCGGCCTGATCCGCGAGCAGATGCCGCCCGAGGCCAGAAAACGCTGGAGCGACGCCCTGACCTTGGGCTACACGGGCATCGCCGCGTCGGGCCTCAACCACATCCACAACATTCCGACCCATCATGCGATGGGGCTCTATGCGGCGGGCCAGATCTTCCAGCGGCCCGAGTGGCGGCAGCAGGCGGCCGCATTCATGGGCAAGGTCGTGGCCGCGCAGCAGGAAGGGGGCTATTGGGCCGAAGGGGGCGGGCCGGTCGTCGCCTATGACTTCGTGTATGTCGAGGCCTTGGGCGCCTATTACGCCATGTCGCGCGACGAGTCGGTCTTGCCGGCCCTGGTCCGCTCGGCCGAATTCCATCAGCACTTCACCTATCCCGACGGCCAGAACGTGGAAACCGTCGACCAGCGCAACCCGTTCCACGCCGGGATTGCCCCGGGAAACGCGGGCTTCAGCTTCAGCCCGGCCGGCCGGGCCTACCTTCTCACCCAGTGGAATCGGCTTGGGTGGAAGCTGGAGGCCGACAACATCGCCTCGCTCGTGCAACACGGCGAGGAAGGGTCCGTGGCCGCCAGCGCACCAGCCGGCCAGACGCAGGTCTTCGTGTTGCGCGAACAGGGCGCGGATCGTGCGGCCACGATTCGCCGCGGCCCCTGGTTCGTGTGCCTCTCCGCCTACACGGCCCCCGTCTCCTCCAGCCGCTGGAGCCAGGACCGGCAGAACCTGGTGAGCATCTTCCACGATCGCGTGGGCTTGATCCTTGGCGGCGGCAACACCAAGCTCCAACCGGCCTGGAGCAATTTCACCGTCGGCGATCCGAGCCTGCTGGCGCACAAGCCGGGCGACGAGAAGCCGCATTTCTTTCCGCCCAAGGGCAAGCTGTTCCACGTGCCGGCGAAGGCCCAGCTTCGATTGCAGCCCGAGCCGGGCCTGGAACTGAGCTACGGCCCGGAAACGTGCCGGATTGGGATCGTCATCCAGGACGATCGCCGGTTGGAATACCGGTTGCAGGCCACGGCCGAGTCCGACTTGCCCGTGACCGCCCATCTGACCCTCATGCCGCACTTGAAGCAGCCTTTGGCGACGGCCGGCGGCCAGAAGGTGACGTTGGGCGACGCTCCGCTCGGGTTGCCGTCGGATGGATTGGGGCGGTGGCTGACGCACGCGGGCTGGCGATTGAGCGTGCCGGAGGGGAGCGATTTGCGCTGGCCCGTGCTGCCACACAATCCCTACCGCAAAGACGGCCGTGCCAGCCCGGCTGAAGGACGGATCGTGGTCCAGGTGCCGTTGGACCGCCAGCACGCAGAGCGGCAATTCGTGATCGAAGTGCCGGAGTGACGGTCCGGCCCGGGGGCAGGGGCGGGCCACTGTCCGTCCCGGGCATTGCGACATAGAATGAGTCTTTGCAGGCAAACCCCGTGGAGCCGATCCCCATGGCCGACAAATTTGATCCTTATCGCGAAGCCCTGGTCGTGGAGACCAAGACGATTTGGCCCGAGGGACTGGCGCCCAGCGATCCGGCCCAGCGCGTGCAGATCGAGCAGCGTTTGCAGGCCGAGCCGGCCAAGGCGGCAGAATTGGCCTATGTGCGGTTGTACAGCGGCTTCAGCCGCGAGATCACCGTGACCGCGGCCGACCTGGAGCGTCTGAAGGAATAGGCGCAGCGTGCGCCGTGCAGATCGGTTGTCTCGCTGGATCACGCAACAAGCCCACTCACTCCGGACGCCCCACGATTGTGACTACCGTTCACGTCAATCTGGCCGAGCGAAGCTACGACATTCAGATCGGTTCGGGCAACCTGGCCCAGGCCGGGGAATTCCTGAAGGGATGCGGTCGCAGCGGTGGCGGGCGCGTGTCGCACGCCGTGCTGATGACCGATGCCAACGTGGAGAAGACCCACGCGGCGCGCGCCGCGGAGAGCCTGGCCGGCCAGGTGGAGAAGGTGGAAGTGATCGTCTTGGAGCCGGGCGAGACGAGCAAGTCGCCGGAAATGGCCCTCTCGCTGTGGCAAGGGCTGCTGGATCTGGGCGCGGACCGCAAGAGCGTGGTGGTGGCGGTGGGCGGCGGGGTGATCGGCGACCTGGCGGGGTTCGTGGCGGCGACCTTTGCACGCGGCCTGCGATTCCTGCAGGTGCCCACTTCGCTATTGGCCCAGGTCGACAGTTCCGTGGGGGGCAAGGTGGGCATCAACCTGCCCCAGGCCAAGAACATGGTCGGCGCGTTTCTGCAACCGGTGGGCGTGCTGATCGACACCGAGACGCTGGCCACGCTGCCGGAGCGGGAATTTCTGGCGGGCCTGGGCGAGGTGGTCAAGTATGGCGTGATCCTGGATGCCGAGTTGTTCGCCTATCTGGAGGCCCACACGGCCCAGTTGTTGGCGCGCGATCGCGACGTGCTCAAGCATGTCATTGCGCGCTGCTGCCGCCTGAAGGCCGACGTGGTCGAGAAGGACGAGCGCGAGGAGACGGGGCTGCGCGCCGTGTTGAACTATGGCCACACGTTCGGCCACGCTTTCGAGAGTCTCAGCGGCTACGGCAGGCTGTTGCACGGCGAGGCGGTGGCGATCGGCATGCTGTGCGCCTCGCGGCTGGCCCAACGCTTGGGCCGGATCGGCGCCGAGCAGACGCGGCGCGAGCAGCAGTTGCTCAGCCAGTTGGGTCTGCCGGTCGACGTGCCCAAGCTGGACCGCAAGGAGATCCTGGCGTCGATGATGCACGACAAGAAGGTGCAGCACGGGCGGTTGCGGTTGATCCTGCCCACGCGGATCGGGCACGTGGAACTGGTCGAGGGGGTGGAGTCGGACGCGATCGCGGCGGCCTTGGAGGGCTGAGTCGCTGGAACGTCGCCGGCGTCAGAAGTCGTACCAGATGGCCATGCCGATCTTCTCTTCGTAATCGCGATAGAACTCGAACTGTTCGCTCTTGCCGTTGAAGTACTGGGCGCCGATGCGGAACAAGCGGCCGGTCGCCCCGCGCCACTGCCAGCCGGCTTGCACGACCAGGCGGCCGCTGTAATCCAGTTCCTGCTGGATTTGCCAGTTGATGGCGGCAAAGGGCGCTCCGCGCAGGCAGCCGGTGGCGGCCACGGGGCTGTAGTCGATGCCGAACTGGAATTCCCACGGTTCGGAGCCGCCGTCGGAGCAGAAGGCCCAGCCGGCCTCGGCATAGAACCGCAGGTCGTCGCCCCAATACAGCGAATGGCCCCAGACCAGCACGTCGCGGCTGTAGTTGATGCGCTCGACGTCCGGGAACCGCAGCATGAACTCGTCGCCGAGGTGCGAGCTGAGGTGATAATAGCCGAACTTGGTCTGATAAGGGCCGCGGCCGAAGGTGAGCGGCACCCCGGCGCGGAAATCGGCTGCGATCACGTCCCGCTCGTGCTCCAGATCCAACCGCGGCATGGCGGCGCCTTCGATGTCCAACTGCCATCCCTCGGGGCGAGAACCGCCCTCGCTGCCATAGCGCAGGATCCCCACGCGGCCACCGAGGGTCACGTCCCACATCCAGCCCCAATCCTTCTCATAGTTCCAGGCACTGGCCAGGCGCGACTCCTTCACGCCGGCGAGATACGAGTGATAGATCAAGCCCTCGGGCAGGAGCTGGAAACTCCAGCCGCGGTCCATCGCCGGGGCCAAGGAACTGTAGGAGTCGGCAGTGCCGAAGCGCTCGCCGGGTTGGCTCGGCAGCGCACTGGACGCTGCCGGCAGGCCGTCATCGAACAAGGGGGACAAGGAACGGCCGCTGGGTGCGGCGTGGAATTGGGCCAAGTGCAGGCCCGCCACGTCGTCGGCGCGCAGCGCCGAGGGGCCAACAAGGCCCTGCGCAGGCAGCGCGCTGGTCACGGCCAGCCCCACCAGCACTTCGGCCAGGAACAGTATCCTCCAAGTCGTCGGCATCACGGGCCTCCCTTCCCGCGATCACTGCGTCAATCCGATTGTGCGGCTCCGTCGGCCTTCATCGCGCGGATCCCAGCCAGGGAGAACTGCGTGATGTGATCGATGATGTGTTCGATCGTCGCCGGATCATAGTCGCGGTATTGACCCAGCCGGGAAATCACCGGCTGCGCATGTCGGAAACAGTTGCATTGCCCCAGGATGCTGTAGGTGCAGTCTCGCACCTGTTGCGTGCTGACGCCCGGCTCCGCCAGTTGTCGCACAATCTCTCCCAACGCCGCGTGCACCGGCCGAATGACCTGCTCGACCACCAGATCCAGGCCCAAGGTGGGGTCGGCCATCTCCCGCGCCATGATCTTCATCAGGGGTGTGTCGATCTCGCCCTGCAACAGGTTGCGGAGCAACATCTGCACGAAGGCGCGCAATCTCTGCTCAGGCGGTAGATCGTCCGGCGGGAGGGGAAAACGTGAACGCGACTCCTCGATCACCCTCTCGATGACTTCGAGATAGAGCTTCTCCTTGTCCCGAAAGTGGTAGTTGATCGCCGCGCTGTTGGCCCCGGCCAAACGGCATATCTGCCGGAAGGTGGCATCGCGATAGCCTTCCGCCAAGAAGACCTGGGTGGCGGCCTCCAGCAATCGTTCGCGCGTGGATCGGGCACTTGTACCAGCCGACATAAGAGCCTCCGAAGCAACCGCCTGATGTATCGGATTCAAGCGTCCACTTTAATTAGCGAATTTGTGGCGCGGCTGTCAAGTCGTAAATGGTTTCTGTTGCGGCAGGCCGCTTCTCGGTCGGTAATTCTGCGAAGCGAAGCATCCGCCCGGTTCGAGATCCTTCGCTGCGCTGCTTGCGGGGCCATGCAGTTTCAGGCTTCGGCATGCCCACGATGAGCGGGGGCTGGCATGGCACCCAGCTTTGGCATGCCCACGACGAGCGTGGGCATGGCACCCATAAACTACCGTCCGAGTGAGATACTACACTAGCGCGTGGACATCACCGACGGCAGGGGGCGCGGGACTTCTTCCATCGCCGGCTCGCGTTGAGATGCACGATACTCGGCGTAGATGGCCTTGAAGAAGTCGTTGGAGTAGGGATTGCGCATGTCCGCGCCAAAGCTCGTGGTGAACGCCTGCTGCAACGGCACATGCTCGTGATGATAGGGGCGCAGATAGTAGTAGCCGTGCATCGCCGGATAGTAGGCGTGGTGCTGGACCAGGTTGCAGTCCCCGAACCGCCAGCCGAAGATGCCGTTCTCCCAGCAATCTCCGTGGGCGCAACCGCCGCAACCTCCCTGGCAGCCACCATAGCCATAATTCATCGCATCCGGGCAATAGCCCGAGCCCGGTCCGGGGGACGCGGGAGTTGGGGCGATGGGGCTGGTTACGGTCGCGGGATCCGGGGCAGGGCCAGTCGGATAGACGGGCACGTTCTGCGCCACCCGGTATCCGGACACGGGTCGAGCGGCGGGGCCGGCTTGTTGGTAGCCGGGGACTGGCGTGCGCGCGGCGACTTGGGGATAGGCAGGCGTGTTTGTCCGCACAGGCGCGGCAGGACGAGCAGCATAAGGGGCATAGACCGGCGGATTGTTGTAGGCGACCGGTTGAGCCACGGGCTGCATAGGCTGCGTTGGGTATGCGTAGTTGGGGTACGCAGCGTAGCCGGGATTGGCATAGGCCGCAGGAGCCACGGGATGGGCGTAGGACACCGGGGGATAAGCAGGAGCCGGCGGCGGCACAGGCTGGGGCGCGTAGCCGCGGCCCACAGGAGCGTTTCGGGCGGTCGTGGGGGCAGTGGCGTAGGGAAGGTAGGCCGTGGGAGTGACCGCGGCGGGATCGGGCGAATTGGGGCCGTTGCTCAGAGAAACGTCGTACGCCTCGGAACCGGTGTGCGGATAACCCGTCGACCACGCAGACGGCTGCAAAGAGGTCACAGGATATTGCGCCACTGCGGCGGGAAGAACTGCCAAAAGCGTCACCAGGGCAAGGCAGACTTTGCGGGCTGGCGCCGGGAAAGCCTTCCGGTGGCCGAGTGACTTGGTTGAGGCGGTCCAGAAGCCGGTTGTTTGTATGATCTGCCGCACGGCCAGCGAATCCTTTCCGCCCCAGATTGCCTTGTTGCAGCGGCCGTCCACCTGACGGACCGACTGCCCTGTCATCCACTTTGGCTAGGTATCCAAGTGGACACGGTGGCCCACATCAACCCGTTTGGCAGTATCGGCCCCGGGTCACCGCTGCATTCACTAAGAGCGGAGGCCGGCGCATTTCGCGCAAATTCGGCACAATTGGTCACTCGGTGGGGTCGCCAGGCGAGGGTCCTCGGCGTGAGAGTTGAGCGCCATGCGAGACCGAGACCCAAAGCTCCCCCACAAGGCATGGTGGCAATGTGCGACACCGAAGGAACGGAATACCCCTTTTGTGTGGAAGAATCGGCATGCCCGAAGAAATCCCCAAAAGCGTGGCCATCGGAAGAACCGATACCGAACCAAGCGTCGAACGACGAGCGCAGATAGGCCCATGCACCAATGGGGGGTATCGATTCTCCCGGATGCCTGACACCGAAAACTCGATCGTGGTGTGCATGGCGTCCGTCGTGGAAGCAGGCGTGGATTGCGTGGTGAGAGGACGCGTGCGGAACCGACAGGCACAAGCGCTGTAGGTCGACGGAACTCGCCCCGAGTCTGCGAGAGCAGCCGGGGAGGCCCGCTTGGGAGCGGTGGCAGACCATTGCCACATCGAATGCGAATGAGCGTTCAAGTGCGGCGGCAACTCGTTTTCCTAGATGCTGGTGGTGCTACATGAGCACGAGACGGTGCCCAGGCAATCTGGTTCCTGAATCCTGGCTGGTCTGTGCTGCGCGGCTGTCGTTGTCGGCAGTGCTTGCGTTGTCTGGCTGTTCGCTGATCGGCTTGGGGACGGTTTGGGCCCAAAACGCGCCGGTTTACGCCCAGGCGACCGAGTCGCTGCCCAGTGGCCCCATATCTTCAGAGGCACGGTCACGAGAACGGTCTCTGATCGCCGACGTGCGAGAGCCGGAACTCACGCTGGACGTCGACCCGCGGACTTCCAAGATCATCCGCACCAAGCGTCCTGTATCCCGGTTCTCCATCACGCACCCGCAGATCGTCGAGGTGGTGCAGTTCAATTCCCAAGAGTTCGAGCTCATCGGCGCTTTGCCTGGCGAGACGAGCATGACGCTCTGGTTCCCGGGCCAAGACGGGAACTCTGAGGGGGAAATGCTGCGGTACCTGGTCCGCGTATCGTCGAACGAGTTGGCCGAGGATCGTCTGAAGATCGAGTACGGCGCGCTGGAGCGCAAGGTCAACGAGCTGTTTCCCAACAGCATGGTGCGCCTGTTTCCGGTGGCCGAGAAGTTGATTGTGCGCGGCCAGGCGCGCGATTCGCGCGAGGCCGGCGAGATCTTGCAGTTGATTGGCGACGAAGTTGGGGAGTGGACCGGCTATGGCCGTGGCGGCGCGGGCTGGGGACGAGGCGGCTGGGGCGGGTATGGTGGTGGATACGGCGGCTATGGCGGGTACGGCGGCTACGGCGGGTACGGCGGCTATGGCGGCGGATGGGGTGGCGGTTGGGGCGGATACAACGGGTGGGGCGCGGGCAATGGCGGCTACGGCGGGGCGGTGGGGCCTGGCGGACTGAATGGCAATGGACGATGGGGTTGGGGCAACGCTCCCAACATCATCAACATGCTCGAGGTCCCCGGCGAGAAGCAAGTCATGCTCAAGGTCCGCGTGGCGGAACTCAGCCGCACGGCCTTGCGTGACGCGGGGACCACGTTGAACCTCAACTTTGGCGACTTCAGCTTCAACTCCAGTCTGGGGCTCAACGGCGTGGTGAGCGCCGTGCTGACCACCGAGGATCTGCGGTTGACGATGGAGGCCCTGAACACCAACAGTTACTCCAAGGTCCTCGCCGAGCCGAATCTGGTGACGCTCAGCGGACATTCGGCCTACTTTGTGGCGGGTGGTGAGTTCGCCGTGCCGACGGTGGTGGGCGTGGAAGGCGTCTCGGCCATCTCCACCAGTTTCCGTTCCTTCGGCACCGTGGTCCGCTTTACGCCGACCGTGGTCGACAAGGATCGCATCCGCCTGGAGGTCTCGCCTTCGCTGAGCAGTACCGACGAAAGCACCGAGGTGCAGGGCATTCCCGGCCTGCAGACCCGAGCGGTCACGACCACCGTGGACCTGCGCGAAGGGCAATGGCTGGCGATCGCCGGTTTGATCCAGGATCAACAGGAGGGGAGCAAGATCCGCGTTCCCTTCATCGGTGACATTCCCGTGCTGGACACGTTGTTCAGCAAGCGGCATGTGAAACGAGACGAGACGGAACTGATGATCCTGGTGAGTCCGGAACTGGTCCATCCGCTGGAGCCGGAAGAGGCGCCACTGATCCTGCCGGGGATGGAGGTCACCGAGCCGACCGACTGTGCCTTCTACTTTGGCGGCTACTACGAAGGCAAGCCGGATTGCCATTATCGCAGCACGGTCTTCAACCTCATCCAGCGCGAAGGCTTTGAGGCGCGCCAGAGCGTCAAGACGCAGCCGGGCTATCAGCAAACAGAAGGTCGCTATATCCAAGGTCCCCACGGGTTTTCCCAGTAGCATCCGGCGCGATCAGGCGGCGGTCAACGGCCGGGAGAACCACGTCAGAGAAGGAAGCGCGTCCATGGTGTCGCGATCGCATATCAAAGATCTGCTGTTCGGGGTGATCGGAGTGGCCATCATGGTCGTGGCCGGCTGCCTGGGCGATTCCGGCGGCTCGCACCCGGCCGGTCAGCCGTTGGGGACGATCAGCGATCCGATCTGGCAGAACCAGGAAGCCAACGCCGAACACTCGGATTTTGTGGTTCACGACCACGAATTCGTGCGTGAGGCGGAATTCCTGAACACGGCCGGCGAGGACCATTTGAAGCAGATCGCAGCTCGGCTGAACTCGGGGCACCATAGTCTGGTGCTGGTGGAGCGGAGCCATTTCTCGGCCCGTCCGGAGACCGAGTACAAGTATCCGGTGCATGTGAACTCGGATTTGGACATGCGGCGGCGGGACATGGTGGTCCGCTGCCTGTTGGCGATGCGCGTGGCGAACGCCGATGCGATCGTGGTGGTGGCGCCGGACCTGGCGCCGGAATACCGTGCCGGAGAGCGCGCGGCGACCTATTTCGAGAACTCGCGCGATTGGGGCGGGGGCGGAGGCGGGGGCTGGGGCGGCGGTTGGGGTGGTGGATGGGGCGGATGGTAGCCAATTCATGAACAAGTCTCCTCTGGTGATCCTGTGCGGTCTGACCGCTTTGCTGATGGCCGGCTGCGCTCAGCCGTTCTGGGGCGATAAGTCGCGGGATGTGACCGCCCCCGGCGCGAGCCTGGGCGCGAAAGGCAGCCCAGGCAAGACGGACGCCAAGAACGATCCCAAGGCGGGCGAGCAGAAGAGCAAGCTGGCGATGGCCAAGCTCGTCGAGCGCCGCGGCCAGTTCGCCCAGGCCGAAACGCTGTACAAGGAAATCATCGAGAAGGACCCGAAGAATCCGGTTCCGCCTCATCGGCTGGGCGTGATGTACGCCAGGCAGGGGAAGTTCAAGGAGTCGCAAGAACAGTTGGCACGCGCCGACGCCCTGAAGCCCAACGATCCCGAGATCCTGGGCGACATCGGCTATGTGCACTACCTGGCGCACCGCCTGGAAGAGGCCGAACGGTATCTGCGCCGGGCGATGGAGATTGAGCCCAACAACCTCAAGTACTCCAACAACCTGGCCTTGACGCTGGGGGCGCTGGGCCGCGACCAGGAGTGCCTGGCCTTGTTCCGCCGCAACAGTACGGGACCGCAGGCCGACGTGAACTATGCGTTTGTCCTGGCCCAGCGAGGCGACTACGAGCGCGCCCTGGCCGTCTATGACCGAGCCCTGAGCGAAGACCGCTCGATGCGCGTCGCGGCCGAAGCCATGATCCAGTTGTCACGCTACGCGCCGGACAAGGGGCCGGGCCGTTCGGGGCCGGGGTCGGCCGACGGCCATCGGGCCTTGGCGGGGAAACAGGGGCCGGGCTCCACGGAGCCCACGGCCATTGGACCGCGATCCGATCCGACGTTGGTGACGATTGCTTCGGCTCCGCGAAACATGCGCACGATTCCCGCCGGCGGCATGCAGACCGCTGCCCAGAACTCGCCATCTGCCGACCATGAGTGCCGGCCCTCGCCCTGGCCACCGAACCGGGGCCAGGTGGCGGGGGGAGTCATGACCGCGCCCCCGGTCCTGCCCGCTAGTTGGCAAGAGCCCAGCGGCGCGCCGCAATACCCGGTCTCCTCCTACCCGACGACATCGGCGGCGCTTCCGGCGCAGCGCATGGCGGCGACCGATCGACTGCCCTCGACGGGAGCGGGGTTGGAAACGGTCCAGCGAGGCCGAGAGGTGTATCCGAACGCGCCGACCGTGGTGAGCCAGTACCCGGTGACACAAATGTCGCCCGGTTCGGACAGGCCGATTCCTTGTCAGATCGGCCCTTCGGTCCCGGCCACGCCCACGGCGGCCGGATGGTATCAGGAAGCAACGCCTTCTTCTCCGCAGTACATCGCCACGCAGCCCCGTCTATCGCGTTGAGGGCCGCCGGCCGGCAGGCCGGATGCAGAGGTGGCGGATGGCCGCGCGTCGCGGCGGCTCATTCTCGGGAGACCGTCTGGAGCCCTTCCATCGTTCCACCGTCGTCGCAGGGGCGATGGAGACGAATGAGCCGGGGGCGCGGCGGCTTGCTGGAGGCGTCGTAGTAGGCGGCCACTTGCACGGTGATCGTCGAATAGCCGATCCAGTGGCCCAGCGACAGCTTCCACAGCGGCGGCACGCGGATCGTGGCCTGCAGCAGCAGCGCCTGTTGGCTCTGGGCGTCGGGACAGGGTGTGAAGTCGAAGCCGGTGCCTTTGGGCGAGGCGGTTCCGAACCGCCAGACGGCCGAGGGGACCAAGTTGCGGTCGTCGAGGTCCAGCGGGAGCCCCTGCACCAGGTTGGCGCGACTGTAGGCTCGGCCCAAGTGTTGTGCGGCGGGGATCTGTTGGGCGCTGCCGCCGAGGTCGCCCCACTCCTTGATGGCCGCCAGGGATGCCGCCTCCAGGGCATTTTCCAATTGCAGGCGCGCCTGCCACAGGTGGTTCACCTCGGCCACGGCGCACAGCAACGTGAGCAAGAGGGGCACGCACAACAGCGTCAGCAGGGTCACCACCGCTCGGCGTCCGGCCTTCAAGCGGCGGCAAGCAGACCGAGGGGCCTTCATGGTCGGTTCTCCTGGGCGACCTTTGGTGGCTTGGCTGGCTGAGGGGGCCGCGCGGGATCGGGAGAGTTCTGCGACGGGTTCTGGATCTCCAGTGCGTAGCGGAAGGTGCTCGACTGTCGCAGCCCAAGGGTCGTCGAGTCCAGCCCGATCCAGTGCAACAGGCTGGCGGCCAGGCCGGGATCGCGAGCCAAGACCGTGATCCGGACATACACCCCGTCGGTCGGCAAGGGTGTGCTGGGGGACGTGCCGGAGTGGGTTCCGGCAGCGCACGTGAACGGATGGCCGCCGGCGTTGTGTTCCAGGATGACCTGGCAGGCCTGGAGTCCGGCGGCGTTCAGCGAGCGCTGCACGGCGTCGCGAACCTCGTCCGGAAGCTGGTTGGCACTGGGCAGGCCGGACGATTGGGAGGCGACCGCGGCGCCCACGCGGCTGGCCAGCGACACCTGCTGGGCATCGCCCAGTACGCGTCCGAACCCCACCAGCGCGATCAACAGAATCAGCCAGATGGGCAGATTCAAGAGCAGTTCCACCGTGATCGAGGCACTGCGGAGCCGCCGCGCAGTTCGTGGGGATTGGCGAGATGCGTGCATCGGATGAACAACAGGCCGAGGAATAGGGATCTTCAGAAAAGGAAGGCCACACGAGGGTGGCGTGTGTACCGGGAAACCGGGTTTCCGCGGGGCGTTCTCGTGGCCGCGCTTGCCTGAGGGCCAATCGGTCCATTGAATCGTAGGTCAATCTGCGGCGATCTGCGGCCGCGGAGCCACAAATCGATGCCTTCCGGCCACGGTCCGTGGCGCGCAGGTTGCGAAAAGGCAACATGCCGGGGCCCCTGCAGGGGTCGCCGTGCAGCCTGGCTTGGGGTTGGAGAGGCAAAACGAGGCGATCCAGGCGATACAGCCGTCACAGCCGGTCCCGTAACGCGGCCCAGCGAGGGGTTTGCGGCGTCGGACCGGGAGCGCACGAAGAGAATCGGCGCGTTGGCACGCAGCGTGCTTCTACTTCAGGGCAGTCAGGTCGCAGGTGAGTGCCCCTCATGGCGACCCTTGGCCCTGGAGCGGCAAGTCCCATGAAGAGCACGCATCGACGATCGGTACAGCCGGACAAGCGACGTGGATTCCAGGTCCTGGAATTGCTGTTCGTGTTGCCGGTGCTCGCCCTGCTGCTGATTGCAGCCATGGCGTATGGCGGCACGTTGATCGTGCGATCGGCCGTGGCCCACGCCGCGACGGCCGGGGCGCGCGAGGCGGGCAAGGGGGGCGACGTGCAGGACGTGGTCGGCGCGATCAACGGCGTGCTGGCGGTTCACGATATGGCGATCAGCGCCGCGCCCGGATCGGGGACCAAGGTCGTCGTGCAGGACGGACAAGGCGGAACCCAGGAGTATGGCGATCCCGGTCTGATCGCCGTCCCTCCCTGTTCGCTCGCCGCGGATGAAGTCCGCGTGCTGATCTGGATCAATACCGACGCCAAGAAGATCGATGGCCTACGGCCCGTTGTCCCCTGTGTCAGCGTCCTGGGGAGTTCACTCCTGGGCGGTCGTTTGTGCGTTCAATCGCTTGTGAAGAAAGAAGAAGTCCGGGCCGGGCGCGTGTGCCGCAGCGATAGCGGCGGGACCGCGTCCCACCCGTGAGCCCTAGCTGGAAACAACAGCCAGCCATCCTATTGAGGTCCGTATTGCTCAGGATCGTTCCGCGGCCGCGGGAGCCCGGGAATTGCCATCCTGGACTGCGTCGGCATGCACAGATCCACCACCACGTTTCCCTGGAGTACGTCTATGAACCTGTTCCGCAAGTTGCGCTCCGACGACGCCGGTTTCGTGATTTCTGCCGAGTTGGTGCTGGTCGCCACGATCGTGGTGATCGGGCTGATCGTGGGGCTGACCTCGCTCCGCAACCAGGTTGTGCAGGAGTTGGTCGATGTGGGACAGGCCATCGGTTCGCTGAGCCAGAGCTACTCCCTGTCGGGCACGAAGAAGTGCGGCTTGGGCATGACCGACGGCTCGTATTACCGCGACAAGGTCGACTTCTGCCAGCAGCCCAACCAACAGCCGGGCACCTCGCCGGGCGGGATCAGCGTGAGCGTGATGCCCGCCGGCGCCCCGCACTATCCGACGGGGCGTGAGGAAGGCTGACGCGCAGCGCACCGCAATCGTGTTGATCGAAATGTTTGCCAGACATCCTGATTCTACCACCACGTTTCCCTGGAGTATGTCTATGAGAGTGTTCCGCAAGTTGTGCTCTGATGATGCCGGTTTTGTGATTTCCGCCGAATTGGTGCTGGTTTCCACGATTGTGGTGATCGGGCTGATCGTGGGGCTGACCTCGCTCCGCAACCAGGTTGTGCAGGAGTTGGTGGATGTGGGCCAGGCCATCGGCTCGATGAGCCAGACCTTTGCCCTGTCGGGCACGAAGAAGTGCGGCGTGGGCATGACCGACGGCTCGTACTACCGCGACAAGGTCGACTTCTGCCAGGACCCGTACCAGGAGCCGGGCACTTCGCCGGGCGGGATCAGCGTGACGATGATTCCCGACGGCGCGCCGCACTATCCCGCGGGGCATGAGGAAGGCTGGCGTTGATTGCCGCGCGGCATAGGGATCCGACAGACATGACAAGGGCCGGTTGTCCCAGGACAACCGGCCCTTGATGCTTTGTTGGATGCCAGAAAAGGAATGTCGTAGCTGTCGAGCCCGTCGCCCTAGAAGACCGGCCTCCCGATGGTCGGCCTCATGTCATTACTTGCCTGAGACGCTTTGGGTCAACGGGCAAAGGCCTTCGGCCGCCGCCGGGAGCTAGCCGGAAGGCAGACTGATTTCCATCTTCTCCGGCGAACGGCGAACGATCTCGCGGAGGTCGCTTCGCGCGCGGAAGAAGGCGGCGATCACCGACGGATCCCACTGCTTTCCGGCCCCGGCGCGAAAGACCTCGTCGATCCTTTCGTCGGGCAGGCCCGTGCGGTAGGGGCGGTTGCTGGCCATGGCGTCATAGGCATCGGCCACGGAGACGATGCGTGCCGAGAAGGGGATGTGCTCGGCGGCCAGGCGCCGCGGATAGCCTTGCCCGTCCCAGGACTCGTGGTGATGGAGCACGACGGGCAGGACTTCGCCCAGCTTTCGCAGGTCGTAGAGAATGCGGTGGCCGATCTCGACGTGCTGCTTGATGTGCTCGTATTCGCTCTCGGTGAGCTTGCCCGGCTTGCGGAGCACCGCGTCGTTGGTGCCGATTTTGCCGATGTCGTGCAAGAGGCCCGAGAGGTAGATCGTGTTCAGTTCGTCGGGACCGCAGCCCAGTTCCTGGGCCAGGCGCACGGCGATCCGCGCGACGCGGTCGCTGTGGCCGCAGGTGTAGGGGTCCTTGGCGTCGATGGCCGAGGTCAAGGCGCGGACCACGCCGGCCAGGAGTTCGGACTGCTGGCGGTAGAGTTCGATGTTCCCGCTGTGGATGCCCAAGATGGCGGCCACGGAGCTGAGCAGGCTGGCTTCGACCGTGCCGAACTGCCGCTGGTGGACGTGATTGATGGCCAGGAGCCAGCCGAAGAGGTTATCGCCTTCGGCCAGCGGGACGGCGATCAACTGCCGCACCTGGGGACAGGGCCAGTCCGCTTGTTCACTGATGGGCGGATTGACGACCACGGGTTGGTGCGACTGTTCCTCGCCCAGGCGCTGCACCAAGCGCTGCAGGTCCTCCTCGCTCAGGCCCAGGTGGCCTGGGGTGATGACCACGGGCCTGGTCCGCGCCCGGTGCGTGAGGTTGTCGCCTTCGTCGGCCAGGGGGAAGAAGTACACGGCCAACGTCTCGGCCGGAAGGACTTCGCCCAGCCACTCCAGGGCCAGCGCCGCCAGATCTTCGTCCCTGCGTGAGATTTTGAGGTTATTGTTCAGGCGGTGCAGCAGGCTGATTTCTTCGTAAGTCGCGGCCAGGTGATCGGAAAGCTGTTGCGTCTCGCGCTCCAGACGCCGGATATGCCCCAGGCTGCGCCATTGGGCGAGCGTCAATTCGGCGGCCCGGCGCAGATTCTCGGGCGACCAGGGGGCTTGGGCCTTGGCCCAATGCCGCGAGCGTCCGGCGCTGATTCCCAGCCGGTTTGCCGCCCGGTCCAATTCCTCGTCCCGCCGCAACGTGTGCTGGAGGAAGGTCCCGATGGCCACGCAGGACTCGCCTTCGGCATGGGCGAAGGGCACGGCCAGCACGAGCAAGGGGTCTTCCTCGTCGAGGAACTCGGGGCAGCCGCGCCGTGCGACTTCGCGGCACAGTTCCGCATAGCGTTGCCAATCCAAGGGCGGTTGCACAGAGGATTGGCAGAGCAGTTCACCCGTCGTGCCGTCGACCAGATGCGGGCGCAGGCCGACTCCCTGCTCCAGGAGCAACAGCACGTCGGCCATCCATCCCGAGGCGCCAGACGCGCTCTGGGCAGGACTCGCCGAGCCGATGGTTCCTTGTGTGGTCGACATACCGCGGCCCGAAACAGCCTTTATTGATCTCTGCCTTGCTAATGGCCCCGGCCGACCAACGGGAGGTCGGGAAGACCGGGCTTCCGCGACCCACCTACGGTCGGTGCCCGGCCCTCGGTTCATGGGCTCTGCAGGACCGAATCATCGCCCGCCGCATTGACGCCTGCGTCCCCAAGACGGCTGGAATCCAGGCGGACTCCCTGGGCCGACAGGCCTCAACACCTATTCCTTGACAAACGTACCTTACAACTCGTACCTCTTCCTGGTCGGCAGTGGCTTTTCCTGCCTACATCGCAGACGGGGGCCGGTCGTAACGGTGGCAACGGCTGTGCGGAGGTCGGCAGGGCCGGGTGACCGGGGAGACGACAGTCCGAGAAGGTTGCCCGGCCGAGAGCCTTGGGGCTGACGGTCCCTGCGCCGTTCGCATACAATTCTTCTTGGAGCCGGTGCCAGGGCCTGTTGGCAGTTCAACCTTGCTGGGCCGCCCGGCCTGGCTGGGGCAGTTCTGGGATAGGTTCTTGGAGCCGGTGCCAGGGCCTGTTGGCAGTTCAACCTTGCTGGGCCGCCCGG
>CALARR010000172.1 GCA_937889015.1 uncultured Planctomycetales bacterium
ATTTCGGCGGATGAGCACGAGCCCACCATGATTGTCGACGTCGTGGCGAAGCTGACCGGGCCTATTACCACGGCGGTGAGCGCTGTGCACCCATCACCGCAATGTTGGAGGCAATGGCCTACCTCGCATGACTCCCATCGCGCGTACGTGTCGAATGGAATTCAGCGTGATGCGGATACACATCCAGATTCTCTCCAGTCAGCGTAGCCGTTTGTCACTAGCCCCTCCGTAACGAACATGAAAGTTTGCAGCAGGGTATCTTCAGTTGTTCTATCGACCAACATGTTGGTTTTCCAGCCACGGCAGACGGTAACACCACTATGAGCCGCAATAACCCGGGTACAGGATCAAACCTGAATGCCCTTCAACAGTTAATCCACAATGTCCAAACGCACAACTCACCGATAGACCGTCGCCGGACCCCGCGATACGCCTTCTCGACCGTCCAGAGGCTGGCGCCGTGCGACAACCCGGACACGCCCACCGGGCAACTGAAGTTCGCTACCGTTCACTGCGCCGATGTCTCGACGAGCGGCCTTTCGTTGATCATGCCTGATCGGCCGACATTCAAGCACGCTGTGGTGGAGTTGAAAACGCCAGCCACACCCATCTACGTGGTGATCGAGGTGGTTCGCATCGAGTCTGTTCCGGCAACGCCCGGTCAGTTACTCGTGGGATGCCGGTTCTTAAAGAGAATCGCCTTGTAAAACGATTAGCGACGGGGGGTGGCTGGCTCCTGAGGAAGACGCCAGCCCAGAACCCGCGCGTGAATATCCGCAGGGTTCAGACGCTCAAGTCCTCGGTACACGGCTTCCTGCCAGGCAGTCTGCAGCCGCTCTTCCGGCGTAGAGGGTGCTGCGGAGGTTGGCGTTCCCTCTCGGCCAATGGTCATCAGACTGACGCCGGCCAACTCGACCAGGCGGCTGTTGCGATCGATCGGCAGTGGCTGACAAAGCGGATGGACCCAGCGTGCGTCGTCGTCCGCCGCGAGGCAAAACGCGGGGACGCCAAGACTCACGGTGGTGCTGGCGGCCAGCGGGCCTCGTTTCGCCATGGAGCCGGAACAGTCTCGCCTGCCCGTTGCACTACGCTTTGTTTTCACGGTCGGATCCTTCTGCTGAGTTCCGATTCACGGGGACCATTTCTGACATCCAACAGACGGTCCCGTGTCAAGCGACGGGCCCTTCGACCGTATCTTCCGTCGGCCGCTTCCGGACGGTACGATTGCTAAGCACGGGCCGAACGGGCCCCGCGCGGTTCCATACCGGCGGTCGCGATGGGACCGGAACTCTTGCAGGAGAATCGTGGCAATGCGACGAAGAAGCGAACGAGTGTTGTGGACGCTTGTGGTCACGGCCTGCTGCTCGTCGCTCGCCTCGGCAGGCGAGTATGGCGAGTATCCACAACACGCCAGCATGCCGCCTGTCCCCACGGACCCGCGGGACCGCGAAAGCATGTGGGACACCTTCGCACTGCGCACGCCGGGAACGGGCACTGCCTTGGAAATCAAGTCGGAATCCGCGTCGAGCGTAAGATTGCAGGCCGGGTTCGATGCCTTCCCGTGGAACGGCCGCCAGGTCGCTCGCGACGCGTGGGGCAACTGGTTTGTCCTGGCCGAGCAGAACCGGCGGACGATCTATCTGGCCACGGGCCGGCCGGATCCGGCCACTCCCTACCGCCCGCGCGGCGGCGATCTGGCGGTGATGGAATTGGTGGGAAGCGAGGGCGGCTCCGTGTTTGCCAGCCGGGGAGAGGTCGGCCGGGCGAGCATGCTCGTCGACCGCGACGCTTATTTGCACGTGATTTGGCACACGCGTGACGGGCTTTGGCACGCAAAAGCGAGACTCCAAGCGGACTCTCCCGCGTGCCTGAACAAGCGAGAAGCGTGGACCGAGCCTCGCCTGTTGGCCAAGGGCCGCTGTCGCCCCGGCGATATCGTTCTCGATGCCAACGGTCAGGTGGCGGTGAGCTACTCGATGGACGATACCGTCTACTTCCAACCGGTATCCGGCGGGAAGGCCGAGGTGGTGGCTGGACGCGGCACGGGAATGGCCGACAGGCAGAGCCCTGGCGACCCACGCAAGCCTCGCGAGGACGACGCAACGCGCGAGGGTGTGGCGCGGCCCGGCCGCACGATTCCCGCTTCCGAGCGAGAAAGCCAGGACGCCGTCATGGACCTGGCGCCGAACGGATCGATTTACCTTGCGTTCCGGCGGGACTTTGCGATCTGGGTGGCGCGTCGGACCAGCGCCGGCCAATGGCTTCCCGCCGAGCAGGTCGTCCGGGAGTATGTGTTTCATCCATCCATCATGGTCGCCAACGGACGTCCGCTGATCACCTTCCAGCACGAGGGGCTGCGGAGAATCCCCCTGGACCTCGAAGGCGATATCACCAAACGTGCCGGAGGAGGCTCGACCATCGGCTACGCCACGCTGTCCAGCGATGGCTGGCGCACCGGCGCGATCGCCAGCGCCGAGGAAATCGTCGTTCACCGCCGAGGCATGTGGGCCCAACGGGGCCGCGGCCGCCTGCTCCCGCAAATCGAACAGTTCGGCTGGCCTGTCATGTTCCAGGACCGCCATGGCGTGGTCTGGGCGCTCTGGCAGAACACGACCCGGCGCTGGGCCTACTGCGCTCGATGGCTGGGAGAAGGTTTCGGACAACTCCATGAATGCCGCGGACCTTTCAACGCGCCACGTCTTCCTGTCAATGCCGAGAAACACGCGCCCGCGGACGCCGGCGACGTCGGGCTGCTCTTCTACGCAGCGGCCGCGGGCGGCAACGACCGGGTCGTCTTCGATCGTTTGAAGATCCCGTCGCTCTCGCTTGCGGAGGACCGCGAGGTGCTGTTCCTGGACTCGCTCGAGGTGGCGGAAACCGCCGGCGTCGACTTTGTTCTCAACCAAATGAACAAGCCCACCAGGATCGCCGCGCTCTCGCCCCGGAGCGACAGCCGCGTGGTGAACAACCCGTCGGTGAGCAGACGCGGGAAGACCTATGTGATGAGCTACTCGTCGTCGTTCGAGGGGGGGCACCGCGCCAAGGCCGTCAGCAGCGACGGGGTGCATTTCCAGATGGTGGACAAGCTCCCGGACGGTCTTCCCGAAGCCGAGACGCTCTCGGGACGTCCCCTGGAGCCCTGGAAAGGCGGCCCCCAGAACCGATCGCCCCAGCACTACAGCAATCCGGACCAGTCCGACCCGCAGAGAAGATTCGTGCGGCTCACCTTCTCAACCGAGAATCGAGGCACGTACTGGGTGGAGTATTCCCCCGACGGCAGAACGTGGACGAAGGGGGTGCAAACGACCGCTGCCGAAGCCATGCGGGAAAATGCCACGCCCGACTTCTTTGATGCAAGGGACCCCGAACGTCCCATCCGAACCTATGGTCGGGTCTACACGGAAACCGGCCGGGCGTGGGGCGTCACATGGACCTGGGACCTGGTCCATTGGGCCGGCCTGGAACACCTTCTCGACCCGGACGACCCCTATGACAAGTCGCCCGAACAGTCCGGCATCGGTTCGACCAGCAAGTCTTATACAATGCGCGGCCAGGTGTACATCGATGCCATGGCCGGCAAAGGCGAGGACGAAATCTACGCTTCCACCGTTCGAAAAGCCGAGGGACTGTACTTCTGCTTCTACTGGCCGGGCGTCCAAGGACGGCCTCTGACCGCCGTGGGACTCGCCGTCAGCCGCGACGGGTTCAACTTCACGCGTGTGAAGAACGGCGAGAGGGTCCTCCCCGTCGGCCCTCCCGGCGCCTGGGATTCGGGCTACATCTTTCAGATGTCGCCCATGCTCGATGGCGATATCGTTCGCGTGTTCTATCGGGCCACCGCCGGCTGCCGCGAGGGAACCGATGGCTTCGGACACAACCTGACGGAGATCGGCGTGGCTACGATCCGCGTCAACGGGTGGACCTATTACACGCCGCGATCCTACGGCGCCAGCGGCACGGTTACCACCATCCCCATCCACGCCCCCGCGGAACAAGACAAGGGATTGACGGTGAATGTGGAGGGGGTGGCCGGACGAACCGGCGCGCTGGCGGTGGAGGTCCTGGACGCCACCACATGGGAACCGGTTGCAGGTTTTGGTTCCGCCGACTGCCTGGTGTCCCCCGGCGACGGATTGGCCGTGCCGGTGGGGTGGCGAGGGGGCGAGACGTTGCCGGCAGGGCGCGAGATACGCCTGCGATTCCATCTGCTCGGCTCCGCAGCCCGCTTGTATAGCTTTGGTTTCCGGAGCGTGGCAAAGCGGTCGGACAACAAAAGTGTCGATCCCCGGGGTGGAGACGTCGCCGTAGGGATCGCCAGGAGGGAGCCTGAAGCAGAAGTGGAAAACAGCGGCTTGAACTTCGAAACAAACCGTGAGAACTGATCGTGGCACAGGACAGGTGGACATGGCGCCATGCATGCAGCGATCCAGAGCGTGTTTCCGTGGATGTGGCGGTCAAGACGGTCCCTGGGCTCAGTGCCTTTCCGCATCGCGTTGAAATGGGCCTGCGGCTCGGGGCGCTGAGCAACGGCCCTCAACGGTCATTTGTTTGGCGAGGGATCTCAGCATGACGACCATTTTCTTCCATCGGTGTTTGCGCCGTGTATCCCCGCTGGCCACATTGGTGTTGCTGATCCCGCTTGGCGCGCCACCGATGGTCCGGGCAGAAGAGCGGGTGTTGGAGGTGCTTGCGTCGGAGAAGGCGTCCTCCAATTGTCCCGAGCCTCCCCACGAAGGTCGGAAGGACTTCTTCACCCTGGCCGATAACGGCCAGGGTCGCGGCGTCGTAGTCTGTCCTGCCGACGGCCCCCTGCCTCCGGCGATCGCAGGCGATTGGGCCTCCGGCGGCGGCTTGGTCGAGCACTACCGCTTCCAGGCTTGTCGCCCGGATGGCCGCAAGGATACGGTCTTCGAGTTCCCGGGAATCACGCAGTTGGCCGACGGGGAGTTATTTTCGATTTTTATCGAAGAGACGGGGCACGGCCCGCCGGCCTCGCCGGTGATGCCCACTTCGTCGAAATTGTGGAGCGTCCGATCCGGCGATTGGGGCAAGACCTGGACCCGGCCGGTCCCGTTCCTCGACACGCCGCTGGCCGACCGGCATGCCTACGTGCTGCAACTTCGCGGCGGGCCGGCCTTGGCGTTCTTCTGGGTCCAGGCCGCGCCGATGGGCGTGCCGGGGATCTTCAACTACGTGGCCCGCTCCGACGACGGCGGCCGCACCTGGCAGGACCCGATTCGTTTCCGCAGCGGTCAGCCGGCCAAGCCGCAGGAGCCGCAGGCGGGGATTCGCGGCTCCAGTTCGCTGACCGTCCCGCCCCTCGAGTTGCCGAACGGAACGATCGCCATGCCCATCCACTGCGCCCGGGGCGACCGCCGACCCGCGGCGGAAACGGGCGTGCTGCGCTCGACCGACGGCGGCCGCACGTGGGGCGATTACTCGACCATCGCGCGCGACCTGGACGGTCGGACCTCGTATCTGGAGCCGGCGCTCGTCCGGCTGGCGTCGGGCAAGTGGCTGGCGGTGATGCGCACGCACAGCGGTCCCGCGCCCGACGTGATCGAGCCCCACACCTATGGCCCGACCATGGTCTGCGAGTCGGAGGACGAAGGGCGGACATGGAGTCCTCCGCAGCCGATGCCGTTGGATTTCGCCGGCAAGAAGGCCTCGGCACCGTTCATCGTGCAGACCCGCACCGGCGTGATCGTGTTCGCGGTGAACGTGGCAGTGGCGCTGAGCCGCGACGAGGGCCGACGCTGGTTCGTTCAGAACGGGAAGGAGCCGTTGGGCTACTATCCGAACTTCGTGGAAATCGCACCCGGCACGCTGGCGACGATGGCCTGCAACATGCACGGGCGCGTGGTGAGCCTGGCGGCGCCGGAGCAGGGCGTGCTGCCGGAGCCGCGCGCACTCGCCGCCCGGCCCTCCCCGCCGCCGGCCCCGGATGCCGCGGACGATCATCCCGCTCCGGCCCCGCCGGCGACTGCGATCGAAGGTTGCCCGCGAGTCATTCGGCTGCGTCCACCCCGGGATCGCCGCATGTCGCCGCTGCTGGCCCAGCCGGCACTTCCCTTGTTGGCGGTCGCGAAGGCCAAGGCCGGGGATCGCTCGCTCGTGGCAGGCATGATTCGCGGGACGGACGACCGATGGACGCGCCCCTTCGTCGTCGCCGAGGCCGCAGGCCTGCGCGGCGCCCCGGTCCTCTCGCAGGCTCCTGACGGACGGTTGCTGTGCCTGCTGAACGTATCGTCGGGGGCGACGGTCGCCACCTCGTCGACCCGATCGTGCGAC
>CALARR010000173.1 GCA_937889015.1 uncultured Planctomycetales bacterium
TCCAGCGCCTTGCGGCCCGACTCGACGGCCGTGTCGGGGCCGCCGGCCGCCGCCAGAAGCCCGGAAGGGACGGCAGCCCATAGCCAGGCGATGCTGCGCGTGGACCAAGTGTGCCGGGCCGAACGGTGGGTGGGGCGTGGACGGCGCGGGCTGTTCATGCCAGGTGCCTCTTCAGTCGGTCTGCCTCGGCCCGAACCAGCAGTTCCAGTTCCCAGCCTTCGCGGCGGATGCGCAGGTCGAGGTAGGCCAGGAATCGCACCACGCAGAAATAGCCTATCACCAGCCACAGCGACACAGGCAGCAGGATCTCCAGCAAGGTGCGGTCGAAGCCCCACTCGCCCAGCAGTTCACCGCGCAGCAAGTATGCGGAACCGAGCACCGAGAAGAAGAGCAGACTGCCCAGAATCAACACCATGACCCATTGTAGAAACAATTCGCCCCACATGAAGGCGTGCAACCCGGCCGCGCGCGCCCTGGTGGTCATCGTCTTTCCGCCGCGACTCCAGAGCGGATTGCGTTCCAGGAGGATGACTTCGTTCAGGTAGGCCCGGGCGACGAAGGGATAGAGGAAGCCGAAGGGCAAGAGGAACCACAAGGGACGCCACAAAACCTGATACCAGACCAACTGCGGGACTGCGCGGAGGAATTGCCCCAGCAGCACGCGTGGCCGTGGCCGCTGGTCGAACATGGCCTGGCCCAGGTAGAGCGTGATGGGGGCCGTGGCCAGTGGCAGCTCCCAAATAACGAGGTACAGCAGGCCAATTACGTAGCTGAAGGTGGCGTCCGCCTCGTCACTCAGCACGACCTCCTCCAGGGCGGCGCCCAGCAACCAGCGGTTGAGCAGCAGCGCCGGCAGGACGCCGCAGGCCCAGGCCGCCAGCAGGGCCCCGCCATGCGTGGCCACGACGCGCAGGGCCATGTCATACAGGTTCAGCAGGGATCGTTCGCGGATCGCGATGCGTGTATGGTCCAACTGCATGGGACTTCAAAGGGGACGCGAGATGCGGCGCGGAGCGCCCAGGCCGAAGTAATAGAAGATCAACATCGCGCTGGACAACAGCGCCACCACGGCCTTGATCCAATAGGGGGCGGGCGACGGGGACAGAAAGGCCTCGATCATCGCAGCCAACAGAAACAGGACCAAGGCCGCGCCCATCGTGGGCACCGATTCACGCCCCGCCTCGCGCAACGCGGCCATGCGGCTCCGGCCGCCGGTCTGGATCAAGGAAAAGCCCAGACGCATGCCGGCCGCCGCCGAAAGGACCACGGCCGTCAGCTCGAACGGGCCGTGGGCCGTGACGAAGTGGAAGAAGTTGTCGGCCTGGGGTGTCGTGGCCATGTGGCCGAACACGGCCCCCAGGAAGGACGCATTGAACACGGTCGAGAACAGGCCACCGATGCCCAATAGGATGCCGAAAGCGAAACAGCGCAGTCCAATGCCACCATTATGGAAGATATAGAAACCTGCCATGAAACCCGACTCGTCGGCCGGTCGCGAACCGAGTTCCCGGGAGAAGTCTTCTTCCAGTTTCACGCGGTACTCGTTGGGGACCAGGTGCGCGGCGAAATCCGGATTGCTGTAGGCCAGGCCGCCCGCCAGTAGAAACACACCCCAGAAGATGACCAACGCCAACCGCAGATAACCATCGCTGAACAGTCGTTGCGGAAGCACCACCAGCAGTTCGTGCATCCAGAGCCGAGACTGAAAGGTCCGGCTGCGATACAACTGATTGTGCGCGCGCCCTACCAGTTGGTGCAGATACTGGATGGTGTCGGGCGGAAGTTGATACGCGTCGGCCAGGGCCAGGTCGGCGCAGGCGGCCCGATACAACGCGGCAAATTCCAGCACACGCTGGGGCTCGGGGCGCCGAGCCATGCTCGCACTCAAGTCCTCCAGCTTCTGCCAATTGGCGTGCCGCGATTCCAGGAGTTGGTCGACCTTCATGCGACGTCTCCCGTTGGTCCCGCCAGGACACCGACCGGCGGGGACGCGGCTGGCTTGAAGGGCGAGCCCTGGCGCAAAGCGCGCTCGTCCTGTCCCTGGGCAATGAAGGCCCGGTGGTACAAGGCGCGCAGCAGCAGATCGTCGCGGATCGTTGCCGGCACGCCCAATCGCGCGCGCAGCGGTTGGGCCAGGTGGTGGGCGATTTCCTGGCGGCGCGCGGGTGAAAGAGTCTCGCAACGCTGCACATAGGCCGCCAGCGTGCGGCCCAGGGTGCGCGAAACCTCCACGCCCGCCGGTAGCTGCTCGGCCGCTTTGAGCACGGCGGGATCTCGCGACCGCACCAGGCCGAACCACGCGCGGCGTTGCTCGACCACGACCATCGTGCCGCAGGCCAAATCGCCCAAACGCTGAAAACGGGCGTTGGCCGAGGCCGACACCAGGCCCACCAGGTAGAACGGACCAGGCTGGCAGTCGATCGCCCGGAGTAGATTGCGGAGCACGGCCTGCATGGCATTGATCGGCCGGCCATCGACCGTCAACACGCGGATGCCCACAATCCGTTTGCCCGGCGTCTGGCCGTTCCAAAAGGCCTCGAACACCCCGCCATAGAACCACGAGAGACCGAAAACCAATATGGCAACCAAACCCCAACCGAGTCCCGCCAAACCAGCCGCACCGAAGGCAAGCCGGACCACCAACAACGCCACCAGGACCACGCCCAGCCGAATCAGCAAGTCGAGCGCATAGGCGGGCAGACGCAAGAACGGCCCGGCGACCCGATATTGGAAGCCGATGTTCTCCGGGGTGACGATCAGGATCGCGTCGTCGAGATGAGCAACCATGACGCCATTATTGGCCCCACCCACGAGTCACGCAAGCGGGAGGTTCTAGGAGCCGGTCCCCGACCATCCCGGCAACCCAATCCCGCTGGGCCGCTCGACCTGGCCGTGACAGTTCAGGGCAAGAGCCAGACGCCGTCATCGGGCGACAACGCCAGACTCCCCCCTCGGCCCCTTGCGGTTCGGCCGGTCCACGGCTAACGTGGACGGCTCAAGGAGAAATGGCATGGATCTTCGCGAGCAGACGGCCCTGGTCACTGGCGGCGGCAGCGGAATCGGTCAGGCGATCGCCCTGGCCTTGGCTCAAGAGGGGTGTCGCGTGGCCATCACGGGCCGAGATGGCGAACGCCTGCAACGGACGGTGAAGAGCCATTGCGGCCCCACCCCAATCCTCTGTCGGGCGTGCGATGTCTCTGACCGCGCGCAGGTGCAAGAGTTGCTCGCCTGGTTCCAGTCGCAGTGGGGCGATCCGCACATTCTGGTCAACAGCGCCGGCGTGAATGTGGCCAAACGCCGCATGGCCGAGCTGGATCCGGCCGACTGGGACCACATGCTGGCCATCAACCTCAGCGGTGCGTTTCACTGCATGCAGGCCGTCCTGCCCGGTATGCGAAAACGCCAATCGGGCCTGATCGTGAACATTTCCTCCATTTCGGGCAAGCGTGCCAGCAAGCTTGGGGGAGTGGGCTACTGCGCTTCGAAGTTTGGCGTGACCGGCCTGGGCACGGCCGTCGGTCTGGAAGAGCGTGAAAACGGCATTCGGGTGACGAACGTCTACCCGGGCGAGGTCAATACGCCCATCCTCGAGAAACGTCCGGTGCCGGTCCCACCCGAAAAGCGGGCCCAAATGCTGCAGCCCCAAGACATTGCTGCCTGCGTGGTGACCATCGCCAAGCTGCCCTCGACGGCCCTGGTGCCGGAATTGGTGATCACGCCTCTGTACCAGGAATATGCCTGAGACTGCCACGCTGGCACGGGCGGTAGCGTCTCGGCTACATCTTCCTTCTAGATAATGTGTTAGGGCACGGAGACGGAACAACTTGGCGCGCCGGGCCCGGTTCGACTTCCCCGACTCGTTGGCGGGCGGTATCTTGGACTATTGGGGTGCGCGCTGCCGATGGCTGTAGGCTTCTGATCCCGGGCCTGGGTGAGAGCCTCCGTTCGTTTCCAGCGCAGAATCCAATCCCGGTCCAGAACCTTTCACGACGGCCCCGCATCCTCAACAGAGGGCACCCGTCTTCGATCGTCCCTGGGAATTCAGGGGCACGCACATACAGCCAAAGGCTTTGCGTCCATGAGCGATGTCATCCACAGCAACGAGCCGATCTCGCACGACCGGCAGTTCAACATCCAGGTCTCGGATCGCGTGAAGCGATTGCCGCCCTATCTGTTCGCCCAGATCAACAAGCTCATGTATCAGAAGCGGCGCGCCGGTGACGACGTGATCGACCTGGGGATGGGCAATCCGTCAGACCCCCCCCAAGACGTGGTCGTGGAGAAACTGGCCGAGGCGGCGCGTGATCCCAAGAACCACGGCTACAGCGAATCGGGTGGGTTGCTGAGTCTGCGCCGCGAGGTGGCCAGCAAGTATCTGAAGTACTACGGCGTGCGTCTGGATCCGGAACGCGAGGCGATCGTCTGCCTGGGCTCGAAGGAAGGGTTCAGCCACACCTGCCTGGCACTGATGGGGCCTGGCGACACGGCGATTGTGCCCGCGCCGTCCTATCCGGCGCACCTGTACGCCGTTGGGTTGGCGGGGGCGAACGCCATCTTGCTGGAGGTCTACGACAGCCACAAGCTGTTGTCGAACATCGCTTACACGTGCCAGCACCTCTGCCCGCGTCCGAAGGTGGTGATTGTCAACTATCCGCACAACCCCTCCACCACGACGGTCGAGGCGGATTTCTACGTGGAGTTGGTGCGTCTAGCCAAGCGTTACGGTTTCATGGTCATCAGCGACCTGGCCTATGCCGACGTCACCTTCGATAACTACAAGACACCCAGCTTTCTGTCGGCGCCGGGGGCGATCGACGTCGGCGTGGAACTGACCACGATGAGCAAGGGCTACAACATGGCCGGCTGGCGAATCGGGTTCTGCACCGGCAATGCCGAGATGATCCGGGCCCTGGCCACGATCAAGGGCTACTACGACTACGGGATGTTTGCGCCGATCCAGATTGCGGCGATCGTGGCTTTGCGCCATACGGACGCGGCTGTCGAGGGCCAGGCCGCCATCTATCAGCGTCGCCGGGATGTGCTGTGCGACGGTCTGGAGCGGATCGGTTGGAGCATCGACCGGCCCAAGGCCACGATGTTCGTATGGGCCAAAATCCCCGCCCCGTGGTGCGAACAGATGAGTTCCATCGACTTTGCCATGAAACTGCTGCGCGAGGCGGACGTGGCGGTCAGCCCAGGGGGCGGCTTTGGTCCGGCGGGCGAAGGATACCTGCGCCTGGCCTTGATCGAAAACGAGGCCCGGCTCCGCCAGGCGGTGCGACAGATTGGGCGCTGCCTGGGCCAGCCCGCCCAGGTTCGCGGCGAAATGGACATGCCCGTCAAATGACGGCAGACGCACGCGAGATGTGATCCCACGGACTCGGCTCGAGTTGGACTCGGCAGGTTCCGCCGCTCAACGGCCTGTCGGTCCAACGGTGGTCTGCATGGTCCCAATCGGCGCACAGCCCGGGGGACAGGACTGGACTTGCACCTGTGGGGTGCAGGGGACGCAAACCGGGGCGCAAGCGGTGGCCGGCGCCGCGTAGTAGTTGGGTTGGTAGGTGTCGTTGTAGTGTTGACGCTGACACCAGCCACAACCGGTCTGTGCAAGGGCATACAGACTCAAGACCACGGCAGCAAAACGTCGCATGAGCCGACTCCGGTGCGAGAAGAGCTTCCCCAGGAAAAAGGGTGCGGGATCGTAGCCGGCGCGCGTGGACCGTGTCAAGACGAGCCGAGAAGGGAAAATGGGGCGAGGCACCCCCACAGAGCACACAACCCCCTCCCGCAGAGGTGGGCGGCCGTCCGCTACTCGTGCTCGAAAAAGAGCACTATAATTGGTCCCCGGTGGTCAAGACGCGGCCGTGGGACGGCGCGTGAGTCGGAGAGAGAGGCCGGCGCAGGCCAAGGCGGGGTGTCGCCCCCGTGCAGGGCTGCCGCAGGCGTCTGACTTTGCCGTCAGAAGCGCAAAAAAATGAGGGTTCTCGCTCGCCGGGGCAAGAACCCTCGTAGAGGCTGCTCGAACCAAGCAGTGGTACCGCTCGGTCCGAAGACCCACAGCCGTACAAGAGCTATCGGGCCGATCGAGGGGCCGACTTGATTGATGTTCAGAAAAGCCGTGCAACAGGATGCGGCTGCGAGCCGCGACAGACGAGACTCGCGCCGCTGGCCGATGCGGTACGACTTCTCTGCAAGGCAATCTGCCGACGCGTAACAATCGACCTGGGAACGAAGCCTTCTTTCACAACGCCAGATGACTCAAATTGCCAAGCTTGCCCTTGAAGATGGAACCGTGTTCACCGGCTCCTCGTTTGGAGCCCAAGGTGAGATCGACGGCGAAGTCTGTTTCAACACGTCGATGACCGGGTATCAGGAGATCCTCACCGATCCCAGCTACCGCGGCCAAATCGTGACCATGACCTATCCCGAGATCGGCAACTACGGCGTCAACTCCCAGGACGTCGAGAGCCGCAAGCCGCACCTCAGCGGGTTCATCGTGCGGCAGCGCAGCCGTCGGGTAAGCAACTATCGCGCCGAGGGCAGCCTGGCGGACTACCTGGCGGCCCACAACATCGTGGCCCTGGAAGGCATCGACACACGCGCCCTGGTGAGGCGTTTGCGGATCCGGGGGGCGATGAACGGGGTCCTGTCGACGGTGGACCTCGACGACGCCAGTCTGGTCGCCAAGGCCAAGGCCAGCCCGGGACTGGTCGGCCGAGACCTGGTGCGCGAAGTGATCCCCGATCGCGCCCTGTCTTGGGACGAGCCGTTGAATCCTTTGGTTCACCTGACGCCGCAGCCAGACACGCCGCCGCTGTGCGTCTCCAGTGCGCACGTGGTGGCCCTGGACTACGGCATGAAGTGGAATATCGCCCGGCACCTCCGCAATATCGGTTGCCGGGTCACGATTCTGCCCGGCACGGCCACGGCCGAAGAGGTTTTGGCCCAGCAGCCGGACGGGGTGTTTCTCTCCAACGGGCCGGGCGATCCGGAACCGCTGCACTACGCCCAGGAGACGATTCGCGGACTGTTGGGCAAGCGGCCGATCTTCGGCATCTGCCTGGGACACCAGTTGCTGTCGCTGGCCTGCGGGGCCAAGACCTACAAGCTCAAGTTCGGCCACCGCGGGGCCAACCAGCCGGTGCTCAACCGAGACACCGGCCGCGTGGAAATCACCTGCCAGAACCACGGATTCGCCGTGGAAGCGGAGACCCTTCCGCCGGACCTGGAGGTGACGCACATCAACCTCAACGACAACACGATCGAAGGCGTGCGGCATCGCAAAGTCCCGGCCTTCAGCGTGCAGTATCACCCCGAGGCCTCGGCCGGCCCGCACGACAGCGACTACCTCTTCGCCCAGTTCCGCAAGCTGTTGCCCCAGAGACGATCCTAGAACCGTCCCGGCCAGGTCGAGCGGCCGGGCAAGACCGAGTTGCCGGTAGATTCTCGGATCGGTTCCCAGGAGTCTCGGAGCTCACCTGGTCAACATGGACTGCAGCCGGGACTTGCTCGTCAGACCGACAACCTGATCGGCCACCTGGCCGTCGCGAAACAGGACCAGATTGGGGATTCCGCTGACCCCGTAACGTGCCGCCAGGTTCGGGCTGTGGTCGACGTTGACCTTGACGATCTTGGCCGAGGGGTTTTCCCGCGCAAGTTGCTCCAGCGTGGGAGCCAAGGCGCGGCAAGGACCGCACCAATCCGCATAGAAATCGACAAGCACAGGGCCGGAAGCGCGCAGCACCGTCTCGTCAAACGTGGACTGGTCGGCATGATGAATTAGACTCTGGGCACTAGTAGACATGGCTTTATCTCCTCCGCGGCCGCTGGCCGCATCCTGATCGAAGTTCGTTCGGAGCACATAGAGCACGCCGGCCAGGACGATCACTCCGCCAACGGCAATCAAGCCCCACGGCATCTGGGCACGAGCTGTCATGCTCTGGGTTCTCCTGTCTGTCGCCATAGGAAGTCACGAATCGTTTCCGCAAGTATAGTCATCCGGGGAAGCGGAGACACCAGGGCGCGGTGCCGTCAGACTGGCTGGCGGCCTTGCTGCCCCTGGGACCGACTCCCAAAAACACTGATGCGCCAAGCGGCTGATAGGTTACGCCGCCGCGCAACACGTTCCGAATGAAGGGGTTGCACGCATCGCACGCACGGCTTGGGGCAGCGAAGCCGTGCAAGGGTCGAGAAACTCACACCGCACCCCCCGCCGGGAGTTCGTCCACAGTGCCCCGGGCAATACAATAGGGGTATGACTGTCCGCTCCCTCACAGCCCTGCCGGTGTACAACGAGCTGCGGCACCTGTCGCAGGTGCTGGACCAGACGGTCCGCTACAGCGACGAGGTGCTGGTCGTCGACGATGGCTCGACTGACGGCACTGCGGAGTTGCTGGCCCATCGTGACGACATCTTCCTGGTGAGCCACGAGAAGAACCTCGGATACGGGATGGCCCTGCGCTCGGCCTTCGATTTCGCAGTCCGAGCCGGCTATGACGTGCTGGTCACCATCGACTGCGACGGCCAGCACGAACCGCAGCGCATTCCCCAGTTCGTGGAGGCGTGCCGTAATGCGGACATCGTTTCCGGAAGCCGCTATCTGACGGCATTTGCCGGCGACACGGCCGCGCCTGAGGCCCGGCGGCGCATCAACCATCTGATTACGGCCGAAGTGAACCAGCGTCTGGGGCTGCACCTGACCGACGCCTTCTGCGGGTTCAAGGCGTATCGTGTGCCGATCCTGCGGCAGTTCCGGCTTACGGAGACCGGCTATGCCATGCCGCTGGAACTCTGGGTTCAGGCGGCGGCCTGGGAGCTGAAGATCATCGAGCATCCGGTGCCCTTGATCTACCTGGACGAGAGCCGGTCGTTTGGCGGGGCCCTGGACAACGCGGACACGCGTCTGGAGGTGTATCGCCAGGTGTTGGACCGGGCGATGGCCGCCGTCCAACAATGCACACGGACGGTCGGCTGCAACTCTTGCGGAGGCTAGCCGGCATGGGCAGCGGAAACGCCAAGAGCGAACGTGAATCCTGCTCGGCGGAAAGTGTCCAGTCGGCAGTCGGGCCGCGGAATCGGCTTTTGGCCCCGCGCGAGGACCGGTCCTTGTTCGCCTCCCCCCCGTTGTCGGACGCCGGCGCGATCCTGGCGGACAACCTTGTGGCTCAGTCCGAGCGCGAATACGACCTGCAAGGCTTGTCGCTGCGCGAAGTGTCGCGTCGCGCGCGCGCCGATATGCTCCGCGAGGCCTATCGCTGGACGTGCGGATATCGGGACGTGCAGGGCCCTCGGCCCGACGGGCACGAGCGCGTGCTGCTGGCCGGCCACCAACCGCAACTGTTCCATCCCGGGGTGTGGCTGAAGAACTTCGCTCTCGGCGCGCTGGCCGCGCGGCATGCGGCCGTGCCGGTCAACCTGATTATCGATAGCGACGTGGTCCGAGGGCTGCGCGTGCCTGTGCCCAGCGGTTCGGGGCCGGAGGTGCGGCGCGTCAGCGTCCCGTTGGACCAACCGGGCGTCGTGGTTCCCTATGAGGAGCGGCGGATCATCGATCGCGAGTTGTTCGCCGGCTTCGGCCGCGAGGTCGTGCAGTCGCTGCGCGGGCTGGTGAACCATCCCTTGGTCTGCCGCTACTGGCCGAAGGTCGTGGCTCGGTCGTGCCTGAACGACAACCTGGGTTTCTGCCTGGCGCAAGCGCGCCATCAACTGGAAGGGCGTTGGGGGCTGGAGACCCTGGAAGTGCCGCAGAGCCGGATATGCCAGTCCGAGGCCTTCTTCTGGCTGCTGTCGCATGTCTTGGCCCAATTGCCGCGATTCCGCCAGGTGTACAACCAGGCGGTGCACGAGTATCGCCTGCTGAACCGCATCCGCAACGCGGCCCACCCAGTGCCCGATCTGGCCGAGGAAGGGGACTGGCTGGAAGCCCCATTCTGGATCTGGAGCACGGCCGATCCGGTGCGCCGACCGCTGTATGCGGCTGCGCGCGGCGACGAGATCGAGATCACGGATCGCCACGGCCTGAAAATCGCCCTGCCGCTGTCGGCGGAAGGCGATGCCGGGCTGGCTGTGGCGCGGATGATGGAGTTGGCCGGGCAGGGGATCAAGATCCGCAGCCGGGCCCTGGCGACGACCTTGTGGGCTCGATTGGCCCTGGGCGATTTGTTCCTGCACGGGATCGGCGGCGGCAAGTACGACCAGGTGACCGACCGGCTGATCCAGCGCTTCTTCGGTCTGCGCGCGCCGGGATTCATGGTCCTTTCGGCCACCGTCTATCTGCCCGTGCCGACGCCCGACGTCCGACCGGAAGAACTGACGGCGATCCAGCGCCAACTCCGCGACCTGGAGTGGCACGCCGAACGTTCTTTGGACGCGCCGGCCGCGACCGAGGGTCCGGCACAACGGTTGGCCGCCGAGAAGCGTATCTGGCTCCAGACCCCGCCGACGCCCGACAATGCCCGGCAGCGACATCAGGCCTTGCGGCGGATCAACGCGGCCCTGCAACCGTGGGTGGAACGACAGCGGCAGGCACTGACGCAGTGGCAAGAAGCGCTGCGCCACGCGTTGCATCTGCGTCGCGTGCTGGCCTGGCGCGAATACGCCTTCTGTCTCTATCCCGAGCAGATGCTGCGGGAGTTCTTCTCGAGCCTGCCGGGGTCCTGAAACAGGCAACTCTGCCCCGAAGGGGCAGACATCTCTCAGCCCAGGGTTGCCGCGCAGCGGCTACCCTGGATCCTGAGCCATCTTCCCATCCAACCCTGAAAGGGTTGAATCATCGCGTATTGTCCTCGTTTGTGCGTGGTTCGTTGGGGCCGAGCTCCCGGTGGATGCGGCAACAAGACTGTCGGTCTTCGGATGAAACCCTTACAGGGTTTCGGCCTGGCGCTGGGCCTGCTATCCCGGGGTAGCCGCTGCGCGGCCAACCCCGGGCTGAGAGAGGGCCACCGCGTTGCGGTGGCTCGCGTTGCGGTGGCTCGCGTTGCGGTGGCTCGCG
>CALARR010000174.1 GCA_937889015.1 uncultured Planctomycetales bacterium
CTACCGCTCGGTGCGAGTGCGGTCGCTCCCGTTGGTCGCTGGACGCGGAGCACCAATGGGGACACGTGTGCCCCCACCGACATGGGCGGCAGGGCCGCCGGCCGGTGCGAGCTGCCGCTCGGTGGGCATTGTGCTGCGTGCGTCGGTGGCTGGATGTGGTCCGTGGCGTCACGATCTTGCGGGTTCGTAGTCCAGAGCGGTCCGCTGCGGCGATGGTCGGCCCGCGACACGCTGCGTGTCGTTCCCAGAACGCTGCGCCACGCCTCTCAGGCCCGGTTGCCCGGGCGGCTGCGACGCTTCTGAGGCCGGCTCTACTGCTTGGCCGGATCGCGGATCACCACCTGCAAATTGCCTGAGCGCAGCAAGGCGTTCATTTCCTTGAGTTGCGCGTTGACTTCCTTCAACTGAGCGACCATGTCGTTGCGCTGTTCCAGAGAACTGGCAAACGGCTGGGTGGGCCCCGGGGGAGCCGCATCGCTCATCTGGTAAAAGCTTAGCACGCAACAAAATAGGGCGTTCGCCCCGATTAGCAGCCAAGCACTTCGTTTGCTCATGACGTTCTCCTTGCGGGTCGAAACAGGCACCGGGGCGATGGGCCGCGGTGTCACAGGATATCGGCTATTTCCAGGGCTCGGCCTCAAAACCGTGAGAAGCAGCACATCCGCATCCTGTCGGGGCCAGGGGGGGCTGGGTGGTGGCTCAGGGGGCATCCGTCCAGGAGACGATCTCCCAGCGCAGGCCGCCGTCGGAGGCGCCGGCTACATAGATACCGGTTTGCAGGTTGTTCCAGTGATAGTAGGGGGACTCTGGATCGGGCGTGATCACCAGTCTGGGGACCGGGTTCAAGCTCGTATGCTGGGCCAGCCAGGCGGGGAAGTACTTGATGCCCGTGCTGTACTGGTCGGTGAACGCATTGTAGTACGCGTTCCACTGCGCGTGGGTCAGGTTGAAGTTGCTGCGGCCATAAATGTAGAAGTTCTGTGCGGCCACGCGCAACAGCATCTCCAGGTTGATGCCGCTCTGCTCGTCCTCGTTGATCTGGAAGTCGCCGGCCACGGCCGCCATGCCCTGCAACTTGCCCGCAGCGCCCGGTTGGATATACAGGTCGTCGCCACCGAGGAGCACGGGCAACTGGATCGAGCGGGAGAGGTTGCTGCTCAGGGCGGGCATGCTGTAGGGGGTGAGGGTCACGTTGGAGCCGGCCACGTACACATCGCCCGAGTTGCGGACCAGCATCGTGCCCTGGATGGTGACGTTATTGTAGAGATAGACGTTGCCCGAACGTGCGAAGATTCCCAAGGGATTGCTGGACGGATTGGGGGTATAGCGGACGTTGCGGCATTCCTGGGGGAGCGTTTCCACGCTGTAGTACTTGCCACCGGGATAGAGCCGATAGGTGTCGCTGCTGGGAATGGTCGCCGCAGAATAGGTCGCCATACCGAGGCTGGAGGTGGTGACGCTCATGCCGGCGAGTTGATCGAGGGCGCCGAACCACTGATACGAGTAGGGCAGGTAGACCGTGCCGTTGAAGGGGCGATAGTCATTGCCGCTGGCCACACGCCACAGGTTCAGGTCGCTCAGGTAACGGTCGCGGACGTTCTCGTCCCAGTCGTAGCTGTAGCCCATTGTCATGATCCAACTGCAGCGGGTCTTGCCCGTGGCGCGGAAGGGGACGTTGAAGTGGAACGTCCCAGGATAGTACTGGAACAGCGTGTAGTTGGTGAATTCGCTCCAGTTGGAGGGTTCGGTGGCCAGCTTGCGTGGAACGAGGCGTGCCACGGCGCGCGCGGTGTGTGAGGCCGAGCGAGTGGAATTCGACGTGTCCACGGCCTTGCCGGTGGCCAACAAGGTCACGCGCCAGGGATAGTCGGTCCAATCGCTGTCGGAGCTGGTGAGGGTCGGGTCGCCGGTGGAGAAGGTGACGGAGTAGGTCTGGGTAGAACTGAGGCTTCCGCTGAGCGTGGTGTTGACCCCCAGCCAACTGCTGGTGTGCATCTTCTTCAGGCCGACCAGCAGTCCGCTCATGGCGGCCTGGCGCGCCTGGCAGCGGAGATCGGCGTTGCGTTCGATGCGGACCGCCGTATTCTGGGTGCGGACCATGGCGTAGGTCAGGCCCATGGTCATGGCCAGCAGCATCAGAACCATAATCACGGCCACCCCGCGCGGTGCGGCGCGGCGGTCGCGGCGATGGTCGGCGGCAATGGGGATGCGCTGGTTCATGAAGGTTGCGGACCGGAGCGGATTCTGCGGGACTCAATTCTGGTTGGAGGAGAGGGTGTAGTACACGGCCGCCGAACCGAAGAACGGGACGACCTCGGGGTAGAAGACGCCGGTGCTGGTGGTCGTGGTGGGCACGAGCTGCAATTCCATGCGTACCCAGGCCTGGCGCAGGCCGGTCTGGGGACCATAGATGCCCTGGACCCAGGACAGGCCCTTCCAGGTGAGGTTTCCGGCCTGATACTGACTCCACTCGCTGTCGCTGGGCAACAGACGCGAATCGAATCGCACCGCGCCCCGCTTCTGTGTCGAACCGCCTTCGGTGGCCACGGCCGTGCGCAGCAGATTGGTCAGGCAAACCTTCTCGGCGCTATAGGACCCTTGAATGGCTTGGACCCAACTCAGCCAACCGGCCGTATCGCTGGCTGCGGGCGCCACGGTCGAATCGTTGGGAACGGTGATCTCCAAGAGTTGGTTCGGCTGGTCGGGAGCAGGGCAGAAGATCACCAGTTCGTTGCAGCGCGGCCGACCGGTCGGATCGGCAGGTGTTCCGCTGGGATGCCAGACCACCAGGGTATCGGGAAAACGCCACGTGCCCTCATATTCGGCCAGCACGATGAAGCCCGGGAATTCCTCGCTGGCGTGGGCCTCGTTCACGATCCGCGCCATGCGGTCCAGCACGACCCGTGCGTGCTGGGTTACGGCGCCGTAGCCCTCGCCGTGCTCGAAACTCATTTGCACCCCTTTGGCCAGCGCGCTGAGACCGGCCACGATCATGACCATGATCGACATGGCGATCATCAGTTCGATGAGCGTCAGGCCGTGCGTCTGCCGCGCGCGAGCGCCGAGGGCACGGTCGGACGAGCGCGGTTGTGGGTCAGTCCAAGGGCGGAACATAGACGACTACCTGTCTGAGCAGGGCCAATTGCCGTTCGCCCCGTTGTGGGTCCACATACACGATGCGGACCTGCACGGCGCGCATATCGCTGGTCGTGCCGGACGCCAGAGCCACGGACGGGTTCGAATCGTTGACGTAGCACACGGAGACCTCCTGTCGCCAGCGAGCGAAGAAGCCGCTGGGCAGACGGAAGGAGGCGTGACGCAGGGCACCGGCGGTGTCGCCTTGGCCCAGTTCGACGCCCCAGGCATCGACCGGCGGCCGGCTGGCCACGCCGTTAAAGTCGCCGATGTCGTCAAAGTACTGCCGCGTGCCGCCGGAGGCCTCGGCGCTGGTCGGTCCCAAGGTGGTGAGGTAAGCCGAGCCGCCGTATTCCACGTAGCGACAGCCGAGCACTTCGTCCATCAACTGCTGAGCCATGCCCATGGCGATGGTCTCGTACATGGCGTCGTCGGTGACCTTGACCGAGGCGTTGATGCCTGACAAGAGCACGCTGGCGGCCAAGGCGGCCATGCTGATCGCCACCAGGGCCTCCAGCAACGTGAAGGCCCGGGACGCGCGCCGAGGGGGATCGCGGCGCGCGGTCTGCGCGGCCGTGGGCCGGGCATTGCCAAGCTCAGGATGTCGAGACCACCAACGAGGGCGCATGGACAGACCGTCCTCCACTCAGGGCGCGGGGGGGTACGCACGTTGTACTGCTGCCGAAATGTAGCTCGCACGCGCGAGTCAGGGGCGGCCAGCAGGCAGCCACGAAGGGGGGCTGACGCCTCTGGATGGAATGGAGGGGTGTTGCTTTGGAGGTGTTGCAAACAGCGAAGCAACGGGGTGTTGCAAGCAACGATTCAACGCGGTGGCTCGGCGCTGCTAAGGGTTAGGTCGTGTTGCAATACGATAAGTCATTGCTGTAAAATAATTTGTGGTGTATTGAAAGTTCGTAAGTGAAGTAGTTGCTATGGGCGGGTTGTTGCATCCGTATAGGGGAGACGTGGCAACGGGGCCGTCAGGCACAAGGGTCGGGCCGTCGAAAGGCAACGATCCCAAAGATCAGGGCTATCCCAGCCAATCGAGGCCGAAATCCAGGGACACGGCCGAGTGGGTCAGGGCGCCCACGCTGATGCGCTGGATGCCTGTCTCGGCGATGGCGCGCAGGCCTTCCAGGCTGATGCCGCCGGAGGCCTCCAGTTCCACGCCCGGGGCGTGCGCGTCACGGTACTGGACCGCCTGGCGCAGTTGCTGCGCGGTCATGTTGTCCAACAGGACGATGTCGGGCCGCGCCGGCAGGACCTGGGCCAACTGGTCGAGGGTGTCGACCTCGATTTCGACGATCATTTCGGCTGTCTGAGGTTGCCCTTGGAGATAGCGGCGCGCGATTTCCACGGCCTGGGCCGGCTGGTATTGGCCCGACTCGCCGGGCCGGAAGCCCTGGGCGCCGAAGGCCAGGTGGTTGTCCTTGATGAGCACGGCCGTGTGCAGACCCAGGCGATGATTGCAGCCTCCACCGCAGCGCACGGCGTATTTTTCCAGCCGCCGCCAACCGGGCGTGGTCTTGCGCGTGTCGTAGATGCGCGCGGCGGTGCCTTGCACGGCGTCGACATACTGGCGCGTGAGCGTGGCGATTCCCGACAAGCGTCCGAGCACATTGAGCAGGGGCCGCTCGGCACTGAGCAGGCCGCGAACCGGCCCGGACAGCTCGGCCACCGTCTCGCCGGCAGCGAAGCGGTGGCCATCGCTGCAGCGTGCGGACCATTGGAGGTCCGGGTCAATGCGCTGGGCGGTCATGGCGGCGGCGCGGAGCCCGGCGGCAACGCCTGGCTTGCGTGCGACGACGGCGGCTTGTCCGCTGGCTTGGGACGGCACCAGGGCGAGGGTTGTCTGGTCTCCCAGGGTTCCCAGATCCTCCTCGATTGCCAAGTCCAAGATTTTCCCCCAGGCTTCTTCAAGGCTCTGGTCCCAGGTGCTTTGCGCAAATTCGCGGTTCATAGACGTCAGTGGGGGAATGCGTTCGGAAAGACTTCCACAACTGGGGGTTAGGTTCAATCCTGCCCAACCGATCGATTCTAGCACGAGCGTTACGCACGGCGAGACCAAAAAGGCTGGCAGAATCCTCAAACTCTACCTGGCCTACGGAACGATAACCCAAAGGGACCGCCCCGTGGCGAAGCGTTGCGTTTGGGCGTGTCGGCTGAGGGCAAATCCGGCAGAGCGAGAGGGAAAGGGCGTGGCAATGGCTCGGAATCTACAGGCGTTGCGCCGCACGAGTGGCTGTTGGTTGGCGTTCGCAGTCCTGTTGATTGCAGGCGGGGCTCAGCAGCCCGGGGATAGCGAGTGCAGCCTGGGCGACGCCTATCTGAAGATGGGCGACACGGCCAAGGCGCACGACTTCTACCTGGAGGCCTTGCGGAACAATCCGCGGCACGCGCAGGCCTGCTGCCGTCTGGCCGACGTGATGCGGATCACCGATCCGAGCGGCGCGATCGAATACTACAGCAAGTCGATCCAGTACGATCCGGCGTATGCGGCCGAGGCGTTTTGCGGGCGCGGCAACGCCTACTTGGACCTGGGGGACCTGGATCGGGCGATTGTGGATTTCAGCGAGGCGATTCGCCTCAATGGGCAATATGCCGAGACGTACGCCAGCCGAGCCAAGGTCTATCATCGCCGCGGCGATCTGGATCGGGCCCTGGACGACTATATGACCGCCGTGCGCCTGGGCACGCGCGACCCGGCCGTGTTCTGCGGTCGCGGCCTGTTGTATCTGGATCGGCAAGAGATCCACAAGGCCATGGCCGACTTCAAGGAGGCCTTGCGCATCCGGCCCGACTTCGCCCCGGCGTTCCTCAGCCGGGCGAAGTTCTATGAGAAGCAGAACGACCTCCAGCAGGCCTTGGCGGATTACAACCGGGCCATCGAACTGGGGCTTCGCTCGCCCGAGCTGCACAAGCAGCGCGCCGAGATGTACCTGATGC
>CALARR010000175.1 GCA_937889015.1 uncultured Planctomycetales bacterium
CAAGCAGCAACGCCGGCCTGCTGGGCCGTGGGATAGCTCGCAACCCGGCTGAGTCCTGTGGTCCGGCCTCCGCCCCTGCTGCGCAGCAATCCGTACAATCGGGTTATTGCAGTTCCCCGCGAATAGGTGTATTCTCCGCGCTAGCGGGGCGGTCTTCCGCCAATCGCACGCGTCTCGGCACGTGTTGCTCTTCAGAATGGCAAGGCAACATACGGCTGGCGTTTGCCGCTGAAGGCGCGCCCTGATTGCATCGCTTATCTGAGGGCCAAGAGACCGCCTTCAATGCTGCACACGGCCTCGCCGATCAACCAACGCACGAGGAGGACCACGCCATGGATACCCGAGCGAATGCGACGCACCAGGCTGGTGCTGCTCAGACGCCCCGCGCGACCGGACGCCAGGTAAGGGCCGCGCGCCCGTTTGCGATGGCGATCGCCCTGGCGGGACTGCTGGCTTGCTCCGCGGCGACCTGGGCCGTGCCGGTCGAAGACACCGACGCCGACGCCGCCAAGGGCGAGCTGGTGGTGACCATGTTCGACTGTCCCTTGCAGGACGAGGACCGCGTCCTGCAGACCATTCCCGCCGGAACCGAACTGCTGGTCAACGACGTGCAGGGCCTGTTCCTGTCGGTCAAACACGATCAGACCTCGGGCTGGGTCTACGCCCGGCACGTGCGCACGCCGGCCATGCTCACCCGGCTCAAGAGCCTGGGCGACGCGTATCAGGGCTACAAGTTGTGGGCCGAGGCCTATTCCGTGCGACCGCCTGTGATCGCGCTGCGCCGCGTGGGCGATCCCCAGCCCATGCCGCTGATCACCGTCAACCCTGACGGCTCCCCGCAGTATTCCACGGTCGCGGCCACCGAAGAACAGCGGCTCCGCGCCGGCGGCCTGCTGGATAGCCAACTGCGCAACTACTTCGTGGGGCGCGTGGTCAGCGCCGTCGATCCCGATCAGCCGTGGACGGTCGTGGTGGCGTGTGGGCAGATGAAGGTCCAGACTTCGGGAAGAAGCCTGCGCATCCTGCAGTACGGCGACCTGTACCTGATTCACCGCGACAAGCAGCGGCTGGTCTTCCAGAAGGGCATTGCCGGTGAAGGCCCCACCGAGCTGGCGGTGCTCAGCGACTTCGCCCGGCAGGCCGCCGACGAGTACAGCAAGTTGGCGCGGAGCATCTGGTCGACGGCCCCAGGGGCGGTCTCGATCGAGCCGCGTCCGCTGGTGCTGCCCGGGCATGCCGATCCGATCCCCAGGCCCTTGCCGCCCCGGGTTTTGCCGCCGGCCAAGCCCGTGCCGGTCAAACCGTTGCCGGCCAAGCCACTGCCGGCGAAGCCCGTGCCGGCCAAGCCGTTCTTCTGAGCCAGTGGCTCCCTACTTGCTGCGTTGGAAGGTGACCAGCGTAGCCGAGCCCTGCAACTGCAGGTCCAGCTCATCGTTGCGTAGCCGGAACGAGTAGACGTTCTGCGGCTTGCCTTCGCCCGGCTGGAACTTCAGCAGCGTCCCGTCTTGCGAGAACGTGCCCGTCTCCTGCATGTCGGAGGTGGGCTGCGTGCTCGACGTGATGACGATGCGGTATGTGTACTTGCCTTCGGCCGAGAGCACCAGGGTGTATTCCACGGTGCGTCCGTCGGGCGTCTGCCGCAAGGTCCAGCGCCCGGCCAGCTTGCTCGCATCGCCGCTGGTCTGGCTGCTGGAGGTCGTGGTGCTGCCGCTGGAGCCGGACTGGAAGCTCTGGCTGCTGGCCACGAAGCGATAGTTCTTCTCCAGGAAACCTTCCTCGAACTTGGACAGGTCCAGGCTCTGCACGCCCAGGCCGCGCCACTTCGACAGCTCGATCTCGCACAATTCGCCCTTGGTCCGGGCCTCCTTGACCAGGCGTTCCCCTTCCTCGGCCGCCTTGCTGAAGACCTGGCCGCTGGGCTTGGTCAAATCCAGCGCCACCGACGTCCCGTTCGGCAGGCGAATCGAGGGCAGGCAATTGCCGGGCATGAGATACAAGGTCGTCTTCAGGCCGGCGGCCTCGCTGGCGCTGGCCACCAGGACGGCCAGGTCCAGGTACGTGCCTGCTCGGTTCTGCAGCGTGTCGCGACCGAAACGCAGGGTGTCGGTCAGCGGCGTCTGGTGGGTCATGTTGTTGGTGCCCAGAAACGCGTACAGGTTCACCAGGAACTTCTTGGCGTCGTCGTCCTTGGAGGCCACGTTGCTGATGCCCACGGCCCGGTTGATCCGCGAGGCCAGCTCCTGCATCACCACGTCATCGCCATTGATGAAGGCCGACAGCAGCATGGGAGCCAGGTTGTACTTGTCGAAGAATCCCACCACGGCGTCGTCGGACAGATTGGAGAACACCACCTGGTTGCGGCCCAGCAATTGGATCTGCTGCGTGGTCCCCTCGCGAACCGTGCGCCCGTCTTGCTGGCGGTACTCGTATTCCACCTCGATCATGGCCGGGCGCGAGCCGCTGATTTGCGACAGGCGTTCCACGTCCAACAGGGGGAAATAGGCGTCGACCACGGTCTGGCCGGGCAGCACGCGCCGCGACCGCTTCCATTCGCTCCATTCGGCGTAGGGCGGCAAGCGGAAGCGCACGCGATAATCGCTCAGCACCTGGTCGCCCGTGTTCTTCAACACGGCGCGCGCCACCCACAACCCCGTCAACCGCGAGTCCGCATAGGACTTGGCCAGGGCCGACATGACCTTGGCGCGCGCATCCAGGCTGAAGCTGGCGGCCGGGCTGGTGCCCTGAACCGGCGCGGGGCTGAACTGGTAGGTAACGCGCTCCGGGCTGTTCTTCAACTGCAGGTCCTTGGCCGTGGCCGGCCCCACGATCCGCAGGTTGACGCTCGCCGCGCCCATATCGGTCTGCGCGCTGGTGCTGAAAATGGCCGTGTTGTCAAAGGCCCCCAGCAGTTCCAGCTTGCTGTCCGGTTCCAACACCAGCTCCCACTGGTCATCGCCGGTCATCCGCGCCGCGCCAAGCTGGGTGTATTCGATGGTCACGGTGCTGCTGCTGTCTTCGAACTGCCCGCGCACGTTGTCCAGCTTGGCCCAGTTCACTCCCGGCAGCAGGCGCCGCAGGAGCACGGCCGTGTTGGGGTGATTCGACTTGGCCGTGGTGTAGGTCTCGGCGGACATCTTGGTCTGGAGCTTGATCTGCGCATCGCCCGTCTCGCTCACCGTGTAAGTCCGGGTGATCTTGATCGCGGCCACGTCATCGGCCATCAGGCGCACCGGGCCGCACATCCACAGGGCGGCGGCCAGCAGCGGCAACGCACCCAGCGCGCCGCACGGCCGGTTGCCACAGCTCAGTCTGCAAGTCGTGGTTTTCATCGTCGCTTCTCCGCAAAGGCGGGTGGGGAAAAGGGGACAAGCACAACGGCTGCGAAAGGCTTTCGTGGCCCTTCCGCAAGATTGTCCTTGTCCGCTCCCCCCCAACCCTCGAAATGACTTCTGGTCCTGGTCACCGTGATCAGTACAGCCGAAAACCGGCCCTATGACAAGTTACTTCCCGAATCTCCACCGCGCGCGCCGGCGCCGGCCGATCTTGACGAAATTGCCGGCAACGCCACCTCGCGCGAGGGGTGTGGCGGCCGTCACTCCTTCTCAAACACCAAAACGTACCGCTGCGGGATGAACTGGGCCTGGTCCACCAGGCGCAGGCCGTAGTGCTTCATCTGCAGGATAATCAGTTTCTTGTCGATGCCCGGGCCGTAGTACGGCAGTTCGCCCGGCCCTTCCAGGATATCGTTGTCGGCGATCACCAGCCGGCCGCCCGGCTTGAGGGCCTGCTTGATGCTGGCCACAAAGGCGTCTTTGACATACTCCATCGAGATCAGGTACGCGGCGTGGTACATCGAGCAGATGTAGACCATGTCCACGCTATTGGCAGGCAGGTTGGTGGTGTTGTCCGCGCCCATCACCGTGCGGATATTACCCACCCCATGCTTGCTCGCCAGGCGATTGACGAGGTCCAGGCAGGCCTGCACCGTGTCGACGGCGTAGACCCGCCCTTCGGGACCGACCAGTTTCGAGAAGCGAAAGGTATAGTACCCCGATCCGCTGCCCAGGTCGGCCACGTGTTGGCCGGGCTTGATCTTGAGGAAGTCCAGGACCTGGCTGGTCTTCTCCCATTGTTCGCGGTGCGGATTGTTGTAGGCGATGAACTCGCCCCACTCGATGATCTGGTTCAGGTTGATGCCCGAAGACTTGGGAATCTCCAGTTCGTCCTGCATCGACATCCGCTGGGCGTCCAGATCTTGGTCCAGGAAGTACTTGTAGCGGAGATAGAGCTTGAGGATCCGGTAGTCGTCGGCCGCCAGGTAGGCGTGATAGTCGCGCACCAGCCAGTCGGACAACAGGGCCTCGCGCTCGGTGGCGGAGGCCAACAGGTACTCGCAGAACCATTGGAAGGCCGTGTACTCGTCGCCGAAGCGCTCCTTGGCCGTCAAGTCGCGGTAGGTCGCCAGGCACGCCGCCAGCCGCTGGCGATCGTTCTGTTCCAGGGCCGCCAGGAATGCGCGCGCCGCGTTGCGTCCCTCGATCGTGAAACCGGGGAAGGTCGTGGTCTTCAGAATCCGCAGCAACGAGGCCTTGGATGACGTGGCCACCCCGTCCGGCGGAAGCTCGCGCGGCATCTGCGGCGGCGGCTCGGGCCCCGACTCGAAGACCAGCATGTAGCGCTGCGGAATGAACTGGTACGAACCCACCAGGCGCAGTCCGTAGAACCAGAGCTGGTTGATCACCAGGTCCTTGGCGATGTACGGGCCGTGGTAGGGCAGGGTGTTGTCTTCCACCAGGTCGTTGTCCACCAGCACCAGGCGCCCGCCCGGCTTCAATGCCCGCTTGATCGCTCCCAGGAACCGGCCCCGCTCGTTGCCGTCGGTCAGGCCGTAGATGTTGTGGTACAGCGAGCAGAGGTACACCAGGTCGACCTTCTTATCCAGGTCCCAGTCCAGGCCCACGGGCGTGAAGGTCTCGACGTTCTTCAGGCCAAAGTCTTTGACCAGTTGGTCCACGTACTGAGTGTGCTGGGTGTTGGTGTCGATGGCGTAGACGAAGCCCTTTTCTCCCACCAGCTCGGCGAATTTGAACGTGTAGTATCCCGGCCCGCAGCCCAGGTCGGCCACCGCATTGCCCGGCTTCAGGCCCAGGGCGGCGATCATCTGGCTGGTTTTTTCCCAGCGCTCGCGCTGCGGATTGTTGAAGAGGATGAAGTCCTCCAGGAAACGGTAGTTGGCCTCCGACTTGGGCGTCTTCTTGTGCTTCCACTCCTGCAGATGGTATTTCTGCTTGAGATACTCTTTCAGCGGTTTGAAGTCATCGGCGGACAGATACTGGTACCAGCGGTCCACCACCGGGTTGGCGCGCATCGCCTGCTGTTCGGCCGGCGAGGCCAGGAAATGCTTGCACAGCCACTCCAGGGCCGTGTACTCGCCGCCGAAGCTCTCGGTGGGGATGATGCGCTCATAGATCTGCATCGCCCCCCGGGCCGACTCCGCGCGCTTGTTGCTCAGGCAGTCGTAGAGCAGCTCGGCCGCCTTGGTGCCGCTGGGGGTGATGTCGAACGAGTCCAGGCTGCCCAGGTGCAGCAGCGAGTTCTTGGAGGTCACGCGCACGTAGTGCGGCGGCTCGACGGGCAGGCCGGCGGCCTGGGCAGCCGGACCGCTGCCGGCG
>CALARR010000176.1 GCA_937889015.1 uncultured Planctomycetales bacterium
GTTCCACGCCTTTGCAAGCCTAGGTCTTGCTCGACCGGGGGTCAAACGAGGGATGGCCGTTCCCTTTCGCACGACCGCACCAGGCCGTATAATCGGGATTCTTAGCCGGTTCTGGAGCGAGCGCGATGGAGTCTATCGACGGAGGATCGCGGCCCCTGGTCGTGGGGACCGTGGTGTACTTGAATTCGCGGCCGTTGACCTACCGTGTGAGCGAAGAGGCCGACGATGTGCGCGTGGTGGCGGATCTGCCCAGCCGCCTGGCCGATCGCCTGGCCAGCGGCGAGTTGAGCGCGGCGTTGCTGCCTTCGATTATCTCGTTTAGCCGTGCGGACCAGGTGGTGATTTCCGACGCCTGCGTGGCCTGCGAGGGGCCGGTGCGGAGCGTGAAGCTGTTCTGCCGCGTGCCGCCGGCCAAGATCCGCACTCTGGCCTTGGACGAGGGTTCGCGGACCAGCGTGGCGTTGGCGCGGATTCTGTTGCGCGAGCGATTCGAGATTCAGCCGCGGTTGGAGTGTTTGCCGATCGGCGCGAGTTGGGAAGAGAACCCGGCCGACGCGATCCTGTTGATTGGCGACCGTTGCATGCAGGCCCCGCCGGGACGGTTCGAGGCGGTTTGGGATTTGGGGGGCGAGTGGACGCGTTGGACGGGCCTGCCCTTCGTGTTTGCCGTGTGGATGGCTCATCCGGGGCCGGACGCATTGCGTCTGGGCCGTCTGCTGACCGCGGCGCGGGATCGCGGCAAGGCCCGACTGGCGGAGATCGCGCGGAGCGAGGCGCCGGCGCTGGGTCTGCGCGAAGCGGACTGCCTGTCGTATCTTCGCGACCATTTGCGGTTTGACCTGGGTGCGCGCGAGCGGCAAGGGCTGGAGTTGTTCCACAAGTTGGCGCAGCGTCACGGGTTGGCGCCGGCGGGGGGAAATCTTGTCTTCATCGATCAGCGCGCTGCTGGATAAGGCCACGGCGGGCCAGCGATTGACGCCCGAGGAAGGACTGCGCCTGTTGGAGTCGCAGGATCTGGCGGCGTTGGGTGGGGCGGCGGACGCGGTTTGCCGGCGATGGCATCCGGAGCCTTACCGGACCTACAATGTGGACCGCAACATCAACTACACGAACGTGTGCGTGGGGGGGTGCCGGTTCTGCGCGTTTTCGCGTCGGCAGGGCGATGCCGAGGCGTATGTAATCGATCGTCCGGCGTTGTACCGCAAGATCGAAGAGACGATCGAGTTGGGGGGCGATCAGATTCTGCTGCAGGGCGGGATGCACCCCGAGTTGCCGCTGGCCTGGTACGAGCAACTGCTGCAGGACATCAAACAGCGATTCCCCCAGATCAACGTGCACGGGTTCAGCCCGCCGGAGATTCAGCACCTGGCGCAGCTTTCCGGGCTGGGAGTGCGCGGGGTTTTGGAGCGGCTGCGCGCGGCGGGGCTGGGGAGCCTGCCGGGCGGCGGGGCGGAGATCCTGGTGGATCGGGTGCGGAGCGCGGTGAGCCGCTGCAAGGCCACGACGGATCAATGGTTGGCGGTGTGCCGGGCCTGGCACGCGTTGGGTGGGCGTGGATCGGCGACGATGATGTTCGGCCACGTGGAGACGCCGGCGGAGCGGATCGAGCATCTCGAGCGACTGCGGGAAGTGCAGGACGAGACGCACGGTTTCACGGCTTTTATCTGTTGGACGTTTCAGCCGGGCCACACGGAGCTCGCCGATTTGCGCAAGCTGGGGGCTTTTGCCTATCTGAAGATGCTGGCCGTCGCGCGATTGTACCTGGACAACTTTGCCAATCTGCAGGCGAGTTGGGTGACGCAGGGCTTGAAAATCGGACAAATGGCCTTACGATTCGGGGCCAACGACATGGGCAGCGTGATGATCGAGGAGAACGTGGTGGCGGCGGCGGGCACGAGTTTTCGCGTCTCGCAGGAGGAAATCCGGCGGGCGATTGGGCAGGCGGGTTACCAGCCGATGCGTCGCGACGTGCTGTATCGACCGCTAGAGTCCGTAGACGGCGCGTGCCGGGTGGAAAAAGGGGCGTAATTCCACCCCCCAGGTAGTGGAAGGCGGACTCCGCGGCGAGGTACGTAAGGTAGGCTGTCCAATAGGGTTGTTGTGAAGCACCATCGGGCTGCGCGCATCTGCCATGATCCGAGTCCATGCGCTGACCAAGCACTATGCGGACTTACGCCGGGGCAAGCTGGTTGCGCTGGGAGGGATCAGTTTTCAGGCCGCGCCCGGCCAGATCTACGGTCTGTTGGGGCCGAACGGGGCAGGGAAGACAACGGCCTTGCGGATCATCAGCACGGTGCTGCGCGCCAGCGGGGGCAGCGCCACGATCAACGGCTACGATGTGACGACGCAGGCCGACCAGGTGCGGCGGCAGATCGGGTTCATGTCGGCCAACACGGCGGTCTACGATCGGATGACGGCCTGGGAGATGGTGGAGTATTTCGGCCGCCTGCACGGGATTCCCGAAGCGCCGCTGCACCAGCGGATGGAAGAGTTGTTCCAGCGATTGCAGATGAACGACATCCGCGACCTGCTGGGCGCGAAGATGTCGACGGGCATGCGGCAGAAGGTGTCGATCGCGCGGGCGATTGTCCACGATCCGCCGGTGTTGATCTTCGACGAGGCGACGGCCGGTTTGGACGTGCTGGTGGCGCGGGCGTTGCTGAACACGGTGGCGGAGTTGCGGGATCACGGCAAGTGCATCCTTTTCTCCACGCACATCATGCGCGAGGCGGAGAAGCTGTGCGATCGGTTGGCGATCATCCATCGCGGCCGGATCCTGGCCGAGGGTCCGCTGGAACAACTGCGCGCGGAGCACGGCGAACGGGACCTGGAGGAGCTGTTCTTCCAGTTGATCTCGCGGCACGACGAACAGCATCCGGAGCCGGCGGGCGGCGAGGCGTCTCCGTAGCGGGAATCTCATGGCACGCATGAACTGGGCCAACGTCCGACTGATCTTCCAGCGCGAGTTTCGCGACCAGCTTCGCGATCGCCGCACGCTGTTCATGATCTTCGTGCTGCCGATCCTGCTCTATCCGCTGCTGGGGATGCTCTTCTTCCAGATGGCGCAGTTCCGGCGGGAGCAATTGACCAAGGTGCTGGTGATCGGGGCGCGGGACCTGGAGAACCTGCCGCCGTTGTTCGAGAAGGATCGCTTTGCGGCGAGCCTGTTCAGCGAGCCGGGCAAGACGCAACTGCTGCAGGTCGAGTTTTCGGAACAGGGGACCGCCAACGGGAACGTCGATCCCCGGCCGACGGCGCGGAACGCGGTGCAGATCGGTTTGTTCGACGTGGCCCTGGTTTTTCCGGCGGACTTTGCCGAGCGGATTGCGGTGCACGCGGGCGAGGAGAACATGCCCCGGCCGGAGGCGATCTACACCACGGCCACCGACAAGTCGCAGATCGCCTACGCGCGGGTTTCGGAGATTCTGCGGCGGTGGACGGAGCAGATCGTGGCGCGGAAGCTGGAAGAGCGCGGCATGCCGCCCACGGCGGCGAAGCCCTTTGAACTGGCGCCGGCCGACGTGGCCCAGGAGCGCGGCCACGTGGGCGCGGCGGCCTGGTCGAAGATCCTGCCGGTGTTGCTGCTGGTGTGGGCCCTGACGGGGGCGTTCTATCCGGCGATCGACTTGTGCGCGGGGGAGAAGGAGCGGGGGACCTTGGAGACCTTGCTGAGCAGTCCCGCGCATCGCAGCGAGATCGTGGTGGGCAAGCTGGCCACGATCATGCTTTTCAGCGCGTCGACGGCGGTGCTGAACCTGGTGAGCATCGGCGTGACGGGTTGGCTGCTCTTGGCTCCGCTGGCCAAGGCCTCACCGGCGTTTGGGCCGCCGCCGCCGCTGGCCGCCGTATGGCTGGCCATTGCTCTGCTGCCGGTGGCGGCTCTGTTCAGCGCGTTGTCGCTGGCCCTGGCCGCCTTTGCGCGGAGCACGAAGGAAGGGCAATACTACCTGATGCCCTTGTTGCTGGTCACGATGCCGCTGGCCGTGCTATCGATCGCGCCGGGCGTGGAACTGACGCTGGGCAACAGCCTGATTCCCATCACGGGGATCGTGTTGTTGCTGCGGGCCATGCTGGAAGGCAACTACTGGCAGGCCTTCCACTTCGCGGCGCCGGTGGCGGCGGTGACCTTGGCCGCCTGCCTGCTGGCGATCCGTTGGGCGGTGGAGCAGTTCAACTCGGAGAGCGTGCTGTTCCGCGAGAGCGAGCGGCTGGACATGGGGCTGTGGCTGCGGCACCTGATGCGCGACCGCCAGCCCACGCCGACCGTGGCGGGGGCCGTGTTCTGCGGGATCATCATCCTGGTGATCCGGTTCTTCATGAGCTTCACGCTGCCCGCGCCCAGCGATTTCAACGGTTTCATGGTTTCGGCGTTGGTGTCGCAACTGGTGGTGATCCTGACGCCGGCCCTGTTGATGACGATCATGTTCACCAGCAGTCCGCGGCAGACGCTGTTGCTGCGTTGGCCGAAGTTCGGGGCCATTCCGGCGGCGGTCCTGTTGGCCGTAGCCCTGCATCCGGTGGTGATGTTGTTGCAGAGCCTGGTGGCGCAACTCTATCCGCTGAGTTCGGAAGCGACGGAGATGATGCAGCGGATGTTCCAGGGGGCGCCCGGCGTGTGGCCGCTGATCCTGGTGCTGGGGCTGGCGCCGGCGATCTGCGAGGAGCTGGCGTTTCGGGGGTTCATCCTCTCGGGGTTTCGCCACTTGGGCCACAAGGGGCGCGCGGTGGCCTACAGCGCGTTGTTTTTCGGCGTGAGCCATGCGATCTTGCAGCAGTCGATTGTCGCCACCCTGGTGGGCGTGGTCATCGGACTGGTTGCGGTGCAGAGCGGCAGCCTGTTGCCGGGCATGATCTATCATGCGATCCACAACAGCCTGGCGGTGGCCGCCTCGCACCTTCCGGAGTATTGCCAGAAGTATCCGGCCCTGGAGAACTGGGTCAACCTGGACAGCAGCCTGTGCCTGTACAAGATGCCGATCGTGCTGGTCGGCGGATTCGTGGCCCTGGCGGTGTTGGCCTGGTTCTACCTGCAACCCAGCCCCCAGTCGCCGGAAGAGCAGCTCGAAGACGCGATCCGCCGCGGCCTGAGGACGGAGGAGTGAGGCCCACGATGGGCGAGGTTCGGCTACGCGCGCGCTACGTGTTCCCGGGGACGGACCGGCCGCTGATGGGCGGCGTGGTGACGATCCGCGGCGAGCGGATCGTGGCTGTCGAGCACGGCGTGCCCGGCGCGCGGGTCCAGGACCTGGGCAACGTGGCCCTGTTGCCGGGCCTGATCAACGCGCACACGCATCTGGAACTGAGCGATGTGGAACAACCGATCGGCGCTGCGGGCGGCGGGTTTGTCGCGTGGATCGAGGAACTGATCCGCCGGCGGCAAGGCCGGTCGCTCTCGGCCGAGGCGGTGATCGCCGGCGGACTCGCGGAGAGCGTGCGACAGGGGGTCGTGGCCGTGGCCGACACGGTCCAGCCGGGCTGGCCGCCAGGAGCCTACTGTGCCGCGCCCATCGACACGGCCGCCTTTCTGGAGCTGATCGGGCCCACGGCCGAATCCGTCACCGCGGAGTTGGAACTGGCCACGGGGCACCTTTCGCAGGGCATCGGGGCAAAGATCCTGGGCCTGTCGCCCCACGCGCCCCACACGGTCCATGACGCCTTGCTGGACGCGATCGCAACGCTCGCGGCGCGCAGCGGAACCCTCTTGAGCATGCACCTGGCCGAGTCGCGCGAAGAGATGCAGTTGTTGCGATGGGGCACGGGGCCGCTGCGCGAGTTGTTGGCGGCGCGCGGCCGCTGGGAGGCATCGCGATTCACTGTTCCCAAACGGCCGTTGGACTACTTGAAGCGCTTGGCGCAGGCCGGCCGCGCGTTGGTCGTCCACGGGAACTATCTGGACGACGAGGAGATCGCCTTCTTGGGTCAGCATCGGGCCGGGCTGTCGGTCGTGTACTGCCCACGGAGCCACGCCCATTTCGGCCACAGTCGGTATCCGCTGGCCAAGATGCTGGCGGCGGGGGTTCGCGTGGCCTTGGGAACCGACAGCCGGGCATCCGCGCCGGATTTGAGCGTGCTGGCCGAGATGCGCGCGGCAGCGAGGCAACACCGCGAGGTCCCGGGAGAAGCGATTGTGCGGATGGCCACCCTGGACGCGGCGCGCGCCTTGGGATGGCAGCACGAGATGGGCAGCCTGGAGCCGGGCAAGCTGGCGCACCTTACCGTGGTGGCATTGCCGGAGGGGGCGGAGACAGACCCCTATGCGCTGCTTCTGGATGGCCAGACGCCGGTGGTGGGGCGATGGTATCGCGGCCGGCCCGAGCCGGCCACACGCTGGTCGTAGGCATCGCGTGCAGGCCGCGCGGCGGGGGGCCGGCGCGCCGAGAACGGCCGCGCAGCGGTTCGGAAGCCCCTTGGTCATTGGG
>CALARR010000177.1 GCA_937889015.1 uncultured Planctomycetales bacterium
GGCATCGCACGATCGCCGGCGGCGGCTGACTTTGGTGCTCAACGCCTTTCGGCATCAGAGGTAGGTTCACCACGCGGCGAGTGGCCGGCATAGAACGCCAGCAGGCGTGCTCAACGCCTTTCGGCATCAGAGGTAGGTTCACACCCGTTTCAGTTCCGTGGCATCACGGCACGGTCGTGTGCTCAACGCCTTTCGGCATCAGAGGTAGGTTCACTGCCGATCCCGGGCAAGCGGTTCACAATCTGGTTGTGCTCAACGCCTTTCGGCATCAGAGGTAGGTTCACCGCCCGCCTCCCAAGTCCTGGAATAGCAGCGGGTTAGGCGAGCTGATTTCAAGCATTTGCTGTACGGCATGACTTTTCTCAAATCGGCGAACGAATGGACGCGATAACCATCGCCAAAAAGCGGTTCCGAGACACGAGTTACGGGTCATCCTTGGAATAGGCAAGCATCTCCGGCCGCAGCGAGTGGATCGAAGTCCTTGACTTTGAATGGGTTGGGTGTAGAAATCGCCGCATGCCTCTCGTCACGGCAGGATGCTTGCACGTCAGGCTAGATGATCTCGAACGTGGCCTCCTCCACGCTCCAGTCGGTCCTATTGCTCTTGGCGCGCACACGGCGTGCACACTCCCCACAGATACCAATAATCAACAAATCGTCCTCCTGGTCAAGCAGCTTGGCCAGTTCCCATTGCATCCGTTCCATTTCCCTGGGGCAGAGCCTGCAGCGGAATACGCTGTACTGGATGCGGGTTCCGTAGCCTTCCAGGTGCTTGGCGACCCGGTGCAGTCGCCGCGGTTCCCGCACGTCATAGGTTACCAGATACCAATGCTTACTCATGGAACACTACCTCAGTCGCATGCGAGCGAACAATCCGGGACGGCCAGTCCATTCCTTTTCCAGCAGCCGTGTTTCCAGTTCCATCAGGCGCGAGTAGGACAGCGAGTAGCCCAGGGCCGGGTGTCTCCAGGTGTCGTTGAGCCGGTTCTCGAACAGTTCGATCGCCTTCTTTCTGCCCTTGGAGGAGAGCCATACCCGGCCTGCAGTGACCTCGAAATCGCCCTGCAAGTCCCACTGCAACCGGTTCACGGAGCCAATCAAGGGGATATCCCAGACCGGCAGGCGAAACAACTCCATGAGGTCCAGCACCAAGGGATGGGCTGCTGAACGCGGCGTATGGAAGAACCCCAGGGCTGGCTCCAAACCCACCGCCAGGATAGCCTGGAGCACGTTCTGGTAGAGCAAGGCGTAACCGAAGCTCAGCAAGGCATTGAAACGGTCACGCGGCGGGCGCCGGTTGCGGCCGTCGGGGTGCATTTCTCGCGGCACGTCTGCGCGGAGCAACTGCGGCAGAATGTCAAAATAGGACCGGGCTGCCATCCCTTCGTACCCGCGCACGCTGACCACCCCTTCGGTGCGAGCCATGCCCCGCAGGCAGTCGCGCATGCGTAAGATCGCCGGGGCAACGCCTGAAGCGTCGCGATCGCTGCCGCGAGTGGCGCGCAACACGTAACGGAGCGTGCTTTCGACCTTGGCCAGGGAGAGGCGGCGCGCCAAGCGTAGGCAGGTTCCCGGATCGGCCAGGGCGTGGAACTGTCGCAAGCGACGCTGCACCCGGCCCGCCCCCACTGCCAGACCACCCACATAGCTTCCACCGCCAGAGACCCAGTGCACCGGGATCTCCTGCTGGGCGCAAAGATGTAGGGCCTGGGTGGTTATCTGGGCAAAGCCGTGGAGGATTACGGCCCCAATGTCGTGAACAGGCATGGCCCGGAACTGGCCGTCAGGATCGTCGACCTTCAATTGCTCTCCAGATCGCGAGACCCTGGCCCCGGGCTTCGTGACGTGGAGAGTCTTGGTCTCGCGTTCGGCCGGAAACATGCGCACCGGCTCCCAGCGCGTGTGCGTGACCAACCGTTCCTCCTCGGGCAGGCAGACCGGCGCTAAGGAGCAGTGAAGGCATAGGCGGTCGCTGGCCGCGATTGGTGGTCGCTCGGCCGAGGCGCGAAGCTGCCGGGCCCTGGCCACGGCCTCGCGCACCGACTGACGCGCTGTCACATCCAACGGGACCCGCACGGTCACGTTTTCGGCATGATAGCGAATGCGGCCTTCTGGCACGGGCCGGCCAAGGTGTTCTTCCAGGAGCATCCCATAAGCGTTGACCTGGAGGGCGTCGGAGGGCCAGGCGGTGGCGGTCTTGCCTTCGCGACGCGGTCGGCCGCGTTTGTGCTCGTAAGGCAAGACCGCGCCATCGCGCCGGCGCAGGGCATCGAGCTTGCCCACCAGGCCAAGCGATTCGCTGGACAGTTCCAGGGTGGTCAGTTCGCCGCGATCCTCGTCGGCCTGGGCCAGTTCCTCATGCAGGGTGCGGCCGGCATAGACCGCATTGTCGGCCACGCGGATCTCCTCGACTTCCTCCAGGTAGAACAGCCGCTCGCAATAGGCCAGGGCGTGCAAGGCCATGACGCGAACGGGCGGTTCGACGGTCTCCGGTCGACTGGAATGGGTTTCTCCCGTCGCCGGCTGGCCGCCGCGCGTAATCAAGGTGGGTTGATCGTAGTCCATGCGTCCTCCGAAATCTGGCTGGTGGCCTCCTCCGTGGGCGCGTAAATGTGTTGACAAATGCCGTGCAGCCTAAGGTTGTGCCTCCTTGGGTTCGATACGAGGTATACGGTTGACTTCCGGTGGTTCCAGTGTTGTTAGCTCTAGGTCGCCGGTGACAAACCGAGTTCCGGCCGAGCCGACGTGATCGACCCAGACCGGCAAGGTAAGGCGACCTTGTGGTGCCAGTAGGAAAGCACGGCCCTCGTGGTCGCGGTCTCCGTCAAAGGTGTACACCTGATCGACCAAGTGTGTGCTTTCGCCCAGGCTCAGTCCGCCAAAGCGATCCACGCGGCCCCGTCGGTTGGGGTCGAGAGACTGCGCGACTCGCTCTTCCAGGTTCGGCGTGTCGGATATCTCCTCGGCGGAGTCGAGCCAGACCACCAGTTCGACGCCAGTGAGCAACTGCTGGTAGTCTGGACGGGTGTTACCAGCCGCCCCGAGTGGCCGATTCTTGACTCGCCAAACCGTTCGCAAGACCACACTCTTGTCCGGCTTGCCGACCAACACGGGTGTCACGCGTACGCCCGAGTGCCGTTTACGATCCACCTCGCCCACCAGCGACAAGAGAAAACCGTAGCAGGTAGCCGGAGGTGGGATGGGCTCCGTTTCCAGATATTCCCGGGCCATCCCCTTGCGGAAGCAGGCGATGGGCACGGTCACGTGTACGCCGAGCATGGCGGGTCACTCCTTCACGTTGAGTTGCCGATTGACGCGCTTGCAGGCCTCCTCGGTGGCCGCCTTGACACCCTCCAGCACGCACGCGCCGGCTTCCTTGAGCTTCTTGCCGGTGAGGCTACAGGCACCCGCACCGCCGACGATCAACTCCTCGGGCTTGACGTCGCCAGCCTCCAAACGCTGCACCAGACTTGGGGCCTCCACGGTCTTGCCGCCGTCAGTGGACTCGAAGCAGTAGAGCAGGCGTGGCGCCGGGTCGTCGGTGATTCGCAAGACTACAGTGTCGGGGGCAAAATCAAACAGGAAGCGGCCGTGGTTACCGGCCACCGTACGAAGGCATGCCAGGGCTTGCAGGGCCTTGGCAGCCCGGGCTGGGCTGCGCAACCGTTCGGGAGTCATGGCGATGCCGAACTGGTAACGCGTGGCGTGAAGTTCGGTGCCATAGGGGACAGGGTTGCTGCCTTTCTTCTGCGCGGACGGTGTAGCGCCTGGGGAGGCAGCGTTGAAGGTCACATCGCCGGCCCACGGGGTAAGCGATACGGCACGCGTAACTTCAAGCACGGCACGGCGGACATTGGCTGAACCGGATGCACCCTCTTCCTTGGCGGCCTCAGCCGTCATGAACCCCAAGAGATCGTCGTCGATGTAGGTCTTGCCGTCCTTTTTGTCCCACCCTTTGAACTGATGGTCGTTCCAGGCATTCACCCGGTCGTCTTCGTCCCAGTGGCGGTTGGTACCCTGCTTCTCGGCATCCGCCAGGAGACGCCGAAGCGAGAAGCGGATGCTCTCGGCGCTAACAGAACTATGAACTTGTCCTTGCCAGACCAGCTTTTGCAGGGTGGTGATGTTGCCTTCTGTCTCGCCGCGGTTGTTGGCGGCGGTGCCGAAGGCAGTAACGAGGTTGGCGAAAATGTGCAGACTCATCGGCGTTCTCCTTGTTATGGAATTTTTCAGGTTCGCGGGTTCTGTTCAGTGGTCCCTTCGTCGATCTCCTGCGCGCCTTTGCCGGCATAACTGGCCAAGGCCAGCAGGGCCAAGTCGCGCGTCAACTGCCAGCGCTGATCAGTCAGCATGGGAAGCAACTGAGGCCATTGCTCCTGAAGGACCGGATTAACACCAGCACGGCTGAAGAGATCGCAGAGGCTGCGCCGGAATTGCTCGGGTGTTTTCGCGCCGGTGAAGGCCAATCGCCAGCGGTCGTACTCGCCTTTCCAGCGATTCTTCATTGCAGCCAACTTGCCCTTGTTTTCTGTAGAGATGTGACCGTAGCGGCGGCGTATGGCCTCGTGTACGGCCGCAACGACCGTCGACTCACCTTGGTCCTGCCAGGCTCTGGTCTCGATCATGGCATGAAGTCCTTTCTTTTCGAAAAACAGCTTATCCCGTAGCGGCCTCTTGTTCACGGGATCAAGCTTGGTCATCAGTTCGACGAATCCTTGGTACCACGGGCGGCCAGAGGCCAGGTTGTCCGCCACTAACGGACGGACGATGCTGTCGGCCCAGAACCATTCCGTCTTCTCTAGGGCTTCCTTGCGTTTACCCTTGCCCCGCGTCTCGGCCACCCGGCGTGCGACGATCCTGGGTGGGAGGTCCAACATTGCCGCAGCGAAAAGGTCCAAGGGGACTTCCGCGCCGGGCAGCACCGAAGTGGTGCGCACGCGGGACTTCTGTTGACTCGCCCACGGAGTCGGGCGAAACTCGATTCCATGGCACGCGGGCAAGTCATGGTCGCTCACCACCCGCTTCAACCGGACGCGAAGCTGGGCCTGAAGTGCCGCGTCGCTGGAATTGGCAATCTGGCACTCGCGAACGGTCTGCGGTGTCATGCAGGGACGTACCTGACAGAACCGCAATAGGTCCTCAACCTCGGGGACGATCAGAACACCATTGCCGCGGTTGATGGGGAGGGCCAGACAACCGACAAGAGCGAAATACAATGGCAAAATGTGGTCAGCATCTTCCTGGATCTTGGTATCCGCGTTGAACGCCACGTGGCGCACCATAGCCCCCGGATTCATCGGCCCAACGACTTCGATCGGCTTGGTCTCCAGACAGCCACGGGAGTCCACCAATTCCTCCCAACCGTCCTGATGCTTGTACCAGGAACACTCCTTGTACTCGACTTGAAGCGTCTTTCCCTTTTCACCTTCCGGCTGGTAGTCACAGATCGTCTCCGCCTTCGCGAGGTTCCTTACGCGACCGTGTTGCAGGAACGTCAGCGTCATGCCCTGCTGAAGCATCGCGCGCACGGGAAGAGGCGGAGGAACGCCGCCATAGACACCCGGCGTGAAAATCAGTCCCTGGTCAAGCCCGAACGCGATCGCGAAGAGTCGGTGGAGAAATTCGGCGGTGATACCTGAATCGCCAAAATGAAGGGCAACTGCCAGCGGGCTGATCTTCCACGGGGGTTTGCCTTGCGCCCAAGGGCCACCGGGAGTCTTTTTGTCCTTGAGTCGCCCCGCGCGCACCTCGCGTTCGATGAACTTCAGCGTGCACGCGAGTCCACCTAACCCCGCCCGGTGTAAGGGCGACATGCCCGGAGCAAAGAGGCTCATCGTCAGGCAGGCGGGCAATGTCGAGTCTCTGTCGCTATTCGCCTTTACTCTTTGCGCCATGATGCACCTCGTTTGGGATCGTAGTTGATGGAATCCGCCGGCGCCACCGGCACATACTTGATCCGTGGCCATTCTCGCCATCTGGACCGTGGGGGCGGCTGAGGCATGGGCACGGCCACCTGGGCGACCAGCTTACGTCCCGCCTGAACTTCTTGACAATCGCTACCCTCAAGGATCACCGTAATGCCGGGCGAAGCCTCCCTTGTCGAGTCGACAAGGGTCTCAGGCCCTCCATCCAGCCAGGGACTAGCCGCAGGGACTTCCGGATCGCCTGTGTCCAATGCCTGCCATGCGTCGGCCAGACGGGTCTGGCTGATAGCCTCGTCGCCGAGGTCCGCTACCCAACGTCGTGAGACCAAGGGCCAATCGCCGTAGACTTCCGGATCATACGGGGAAGTGAACACCGCCCCATGCTCGTTCACGGGCTCGACCACGAGGAACGGCTGGGTCGGCGGCTGACGTTCACCAGGGGCGGGCGGCATCGCCCAGCGGTTCAAGCGACCTAATCGCTGGATTAGAGCCGGTACGGGGGCGAGGTCCGTGACGAGCATCGTCGCCGAGAGGTCGAGACTCATCTCCGCCACCTGTGTGCAGACGGCCAAAGCCGGCACTTCCCGACCGCGTTCAAATGCGTTGACGACTTCCGTGTGCCGCGAAACGCGGTCCTCATAACGAAAACGGCTGTGGTACAGCAACGGATTCCACTCCGCGAGGGCTGTCGCCACGTCCATGGCGCGGGCCACCGTGTTGCAAACCCACAGGACCTTGCCCCCACCAGCGAGTTCCTGCCGCACAGCCTCCGCCGGATCAGGCACGTCCTTGCGGTGGTATCGCGGCAAGTTCTCGATTTCCGGAGGCCCCGTGACCTCCGTCAAGGCTTCCCCACGTCGAGCAAGGCAAGCAACGATCGCTTCGCGGCGTGCAGCAGGCAGGCTCGCAGTCATCAGCAAGATTGGCACGCCGCTTGCGGCCTCCAGGAAACGAAGCAGTCCACCGAAGAGCTTCTGGTCGTAGGCATGGATTTCGTCGAAAACGAAGGCCGACTGCGCCAAGGCCGGCCAAGCAAACAGACCACGCCGCTGATTCTGTAGGAGCGCCAGGACCGTATCGACCGTGCAGGAAGCGATCGGCGTGGACCACGCCAGCAGTGCCTCATCGCGCCACAACGCGTCGCTCGTATCTTCGTCGCCAACGACGTGAAGAACCATCTCCAAGTCTGTTGCCGCGCGGCTGTGGAAGAGCCGGGCTCCGTGCTTGGATCGCCCCAGTTCTGGATCGAACAGGTATCCGCGAAACCCTTCAGTAGCTGTGCCCGTGGTCGGGTAGCAAAACCAGACTCGCTTGCCAGGCCATCGACGCGCTGCGCGAAGATAGGCCGCAGCCGTCTTGCCTGTGCCACACCCGGCTTGCACAAGCAGTACCCGTCCTGCTCTTTCAGCCACTTGGCTTTGGAAGGGTCGCTCGGTACGACCCTTCAGTCTTGCACGCACTAAACTCTCAATGTCTGAGGTGTCGGGGCAGGTTTGGAGCGATGCAGAGACCCAATCGGCCTTCTGAACGGACGTTTGGATGCCGCGCACAACGGCAGATCCAACCACGTCGACGCCCAGGAGACACGCCTTGCAGACTGCGGCGAAGAGGCGGTGGCTGACGTCCAACTCTTCCCAAGCCGACTTGTGCCTCAGAAAGCTCTTCTTGATGGTGGTTATGGGATTCTCAGGACCCAAACCAGCCAGGTCGAGGAGAACGTTCTTCAAGTTGGGAGGCGGGCCAAGGCCAAACTCGGCACCCATCCAGGCCAAGGCGTCTCTGCAATCCGGGTGCTCTGAAAACACGAGGAGCTTGCTGCCTCCACCTTGCACTGGTTCGGGCGGCGTTGGCCGATCATGTCGTGGGTGGTGACCTGAGATGGACCAAAGCACGATCTGGAAGTCCACCGGTTGCTCGAAGCCGCTTGAGACCCAATCACGCAGGGCGGTCGTTTGCAGCAACCAGTATGAGACCCACTCATGCCTTAGTCCCTGGGGTTGTGATCGTTGCCGCCGGACAGTCTCTTGGAAATGACTATTGGCCTTGCCAATATCGTGCAGAGCGGCTGCCATCAGGACGACTCGCCGAAGCCGAAAACGCCAGGCGTCTGGTGACAACCCAATGGCTCGCAACTGGTCATCGCCGCTGGCCTGCAGGACTGTCCTCGCAGCGCTGTAGACCTCAGTCAGGTGCTGGGGCAGCAACGCTGCTTGCGGGATGTGCTTTAAGTCCGGACAACTCTTGGCCAGCAGCCGTTCGAATTGACCTTTCACGGCTTCTCCCTCCGGTCTGCCACAAATACGCCGCATCCGAACCGGCGGCGGCCGCCCAATCCGTGCTCCTGGAGGCGGGTGGATTCCTCCGCGGTGAGGTCTTGAACGCGCAGTGCAAAGCCCACGACTTCTTTATCACGGATTCGTAGCGTCCGGCGGACGAAAGGAGATCGCGAACCGCCGCTGCGTGCAGAGTTGGACGGCACAGTCTCCAGGCGCGGCACGAGCAACGCCTGACCGCGAATCTGCATCGTTTCCAACTGCCGGCGCGCGGCCGCCAAGAAATCTTCCGGCTCCATGAACCCTTTGATGATGACCAGCCGGCTATAGAGCCGCGCGGCAGGTGTCAGGGCGCAAGTGTGAGGCACTCCGACGCGAATCCGCGCCCCTTGGAGGTCCAGCGACTGCCCCGCCAATGGCAGCAGTTCGCCGACGCGATCCACTTCGGCGCGGATCGTGAGCCGGCTGTGGTCGGTCAGGGCCAGCCGCCGATTACCGACAAGTCGGCCGAAGATCGGGTGGACTCCGATTCCTTCGTCGCCGTGGACGGTGGGCACAAGTCGAGAGATCGCCGCCAACAGGGCGTAGCCGTGGTCTGCAGGGATCTCCGCACCGGTGATCTGAAAGCACAGGTCAATCTTGGGCATTGCGTGGTCTCCTCAATCTGACGTGCTGATCGTGTCATCTCGATCGAGATGTCTTCTTCCGAAATCGTTTAGCTCGTCGGCCATCTCGCGCTGGCATTGGTATCGCTCGTCGGTCGGCTTCGGACCAAGTGCCTGCCGAAACATGTCGTCGTATAATGCACGGTTCATCAACGAATCCCTCTCATTCCGGTCGAGCGACCATTGCGTCTGCGGTTCGGCGCCCAGAACTGGGCGCAGGCACACACGCGCAACGCAGACGAGTGTGGGCTCCTTCTGCGGTGGGGTGTTTCGCCTGTCGCCCAACGCTTGTTTTTCCACCCGTCCTGACCGACAATGGCGGTATGGTCATTCGCGGTCTGGTCCAAAACGGCGTTGTCGTGCTCGAAGACCACGTCTCGCTGCCCGAAGGGACGGAGGTCACGGTCGTGGTCCGCGCTGACTCGCAGCAGCCCGGGGACGGCGCGGCGGGCGAGCCATCTCCGGCACCGCGCGACATCCAGAATACGCACGATCGTCTGCCGGACGATGTCCACCGCCAGATGCTGGCGGAAATCGAACGGATCGCCGCGCTGCCCATCGAAGGGGATCGCACGCCCTTCAGCGGCGCCGACCACGATCGCGTGCTGTACGGAAGCCCCTGATGGTCTTCGTCGACACCAGCGCCTGGTTCGCCTTCTTCGTGCCGACCGATCCCAATCACCAGCGCGTCCTGCACTGGTTTGCCACATCGTCTGAACGACTCGTCACTACGGACTACTGTATCGGTGAAACAGTCACCGTCCTGATGGCACGAGGCGAACTGCGGCGTGCCGTGGAGGCTGGCCAGTGGCTTATCGAAAGCCGCCGTGCCGAATCGCATTTCTTGACTCCAGAACAGTTTCATCGGGCCTGGATTCTCTTTCAACGGCGAGTCACGGCGGGTTGGAGCTTCGTCGACTGCACAAGCAAGGTCGTGATGGACGAACTGGGGATCAAGATGGCCGTCGCGATCGACGCACATTTCCAACAGTTCGGTGTCACGGTAGTCCCGTAGCTCGTCCCGGCCAACCCAAACAAGACGCTCCTGCCGAGTTGCTCCTCTGGCGTTCATCGCGGCATGGCTCCCTTCTTGCGCCTTCGGCCCCGGGCCGCTGCCGCACGCGGTGCGGCCGTGGCGGCCGCCGCGGCCGAGTAGATCTCCAACGTGCGACGCAGCTCGTCGGCCATCTCGTCCCGCAACTGCCTCGGCTCCAGCACCTCGGCGTGCCGGCCAAAGCTCAATAGCCAACGCTTGATCTCCTCCGTGTTGCTCAGCAGGAACTCGGCCAGCACGCTGCCGTCCTTCTGCGGCGCCAGGCGCTGGCTGGCGTGCCAGGTCGATTCCTGCACGTAACGCGCCACGGTCGGCCCAAAGCGGACGCGCACCGTGAGTTCCTCCTCGCCGTTGCCCTGGAATACGCCAAACGACCCGCGCAGATGCGCTTGCAGGTCAAAATCCGCCGGGCGTTGGAAGGGGAACTTCGTCGCCTCGGCATTGGTCATGCGGTCCAGCTTCCAGTGACGGATCTGGCCGTCCTGCACGGCCAGGCCGACCAGGTACAGCGAGCCGCGGTGATAGACCAGGCCGTAGGGATGCACGTCGTAGGTCGTGGGCTCGGTGGACTGCAACGAGTGGTAGGTGATGAAGACCGCCTTGCTCTCCTCGATGCCCAGCATCAGGGCGTCGATCAGATCGGCCTTCTGCGAGTAGTCGCCGGCCCCGACTTGGGTCTGATGGAAGAACTCGGCACAGCCCTCCATGTACTTCAGGGCCTGCGCGCCCAGCACGGCCCGGATCTTGCGCAGGGCGGACTGCGACGCGGTCCAGAAGGGCGTGCCGGCCAAGGGCTCCAGGAATCGGCGCCCCAGATACAGGGCCAGGGCCTCGTCGAAGGCGAAGTTCAGGCCCGGCTGGCCGTGCTCGGGCACGATGCGCCAGGCCTTGCGCCCGTGATCCTGCTGGAGTTCCTCGACCGGGAAACCGGCCTGCTGGAAGCATTCCAGGTCGCGGCGGATGGTCTTCTGGCCGACCCCCAGTTCTTCGGCCATCTCGCGCACGGTGGCGCCGTAGTGCCGCGATGAGAGCAGTCGCAACAGGATCCACTGACGAACCAACGGTGCGTGGTCAGGCATGGCATACATCTCAGTTGGATGCTCGAAGAAAGGTTGAACATACCGCTTGGGGAGGCTGTCCGAAAGACCCCCTGAAGAACGGAGGTGCGGCCCGAGTTCAGGCCGACTCGGTGAAGGCCGCCAAGTGGCAGAGCTGCCCGTCGTAGATCAGGCCCGACCCGATCAGGCCGCCACCGCAGACCTCCAGGTGTTCGCCCAGGCCCAGCGCATCGCTGCCGGCGCGCGCCTGGTTGGCGACGGCGTCCAGGATCAGGCGCGCCTGTTCCGGGCGCAGCGACTTGCCGCTGGCCTGGCGCCGCAGTCCGTCCAGTCCATAGGCCGCGCGCAGTCGCGGCCAGACTTCCTGCAGGGTGGCCGGGGCATCGAACAGGTCCAGGCCGATGATCTGGCCGTCGCGGCCCAGCACCACGCCGGCCGTGTTCTCCGCCAGGTGCAACTCCTTGCCCGATTGCTCCAAGTGCTCGGACGCGTGCGTCAGGGCGTCGGTCAGCGAGGCGGTGGGCGAGGCGATGTGCAGGTCGGCCAGGCAATGGTCCACCTCGTCCCAGACCTCGCCTTGATCGCTGCGCGCCTCGCCCTGCTCCCGGCGGTTGGCCATGACCGATCGCAGCTTCTTGGAGCGCAAGCTGGGCGGGGCGCAACACTGGTTGCTGAAGACTTTGGAGCGATACTGCCAGCGGCCGCGCTCCACACAACTGACCGGCAGCGTGAAGGCGGTCTTGGCCGCCACCAGCACCGTGACATTCACCACCCGATTCTGCTTGGCCCCGACCAGGATTTCCCCCTCGGGAATCAACAGCGCGCGCAGGCCCTTGTTGTGCACGCACAGGTGCGGCACGCTGCCGTTCTGGCTCACCTCTTCGACCACCGCCGTGCCGATGGCAATCGCCCGGCTCAGGAGCACGTAGGGCGGCTCCTGGGGCGCGGGCCAGGAGAGCGGGAAGATGGTCAGACCGTGATCCAACAGCGGTTCGCCGATCCGCACCTGGCCCAGGGTGGTTCGCAGCGTGGCCAGGGCCGCCAGTCCGCGCGCTGCGCGCAGTTCCTTGGCCATGCCGGGAATCAGCGACAGCAGCAGCTTGCTCTCGGGCAGCAATTCCTGTTGCAGCAGCGGCTCCAGGCCTGCGCACAGACCGCCAATCAGCACCGGGTCGGACTGGGCGCGCGCATCCAGATAGGCGCGGAGGACCAGGGCGTGCAGCAAGTGGCCGGCAGTGGCGGCGGACGGGGATTGGAGGATGGCCTGGCCTTTGGTGGTCAAGAATGCCATCAGGACCAGCGGCATCTGGCTCGTGTCGGCCTCGGCGCACCCCGGCCCGGCCGGCACATAGGCCTCCACGCGGAGCTTGCCCGCATCCATCAGCGGCGCCAACCAGTGCGAGACCTGGCGCGGCAGGTAGCCGATGGTGCGCAGGCGGTCGTTTTCCACCTGGATGGCCCAGGGGTCGTGCGGATTGTCGGGCTGGCGCACCAGCTCGACCTGCTGGCCCGGCTCGACGGGCGCGTCGTGGTATTGCAGTCCCACGATCTGGGTGGCGATTTCGCCCAGAAATTGCTGCGGCGTGCGTCTCTTAGGGCCGGTCCCAAAACCTGTCGGCAGCTCAGTCCTGCTGGGCCGCCCAGCCTGGCTGGGACGGTTATGGGATAGGTCCTTAGTGTGCTTGGCGTTCACGGTTGGTCCCTCGGCGGCTGGTGTGGAAGCGGTGTCTGCGGCGGCGGTGTTCTCCCTGCGGCGAACGTGACGCCAAGCTTAGCAGGGCTGAGGGACAGATCGTGTCCAACGTGACGGATGTACACATCCGCCACTGTCCTGGCACCGCGCCCTCCAGGCTGCCTGGCATGCTGGCGCGCGGTATACTGCGCGCCACGGGCGAAATGTGTCGTGCTCGTGCTCAGCCGCTGGCGGCGGTGCTCGTGCTCGTGTTCCTGCTCAGCCGCTGACGGCGGTGCTCGTGCTCGTAATCGTAATCGTAATCGAGAAGCGTTGGTGATGAC
>CALARR010000178.1 GCA_937889015.1 uncultured Planctomycetales bacterium
TGGAAGTGCGGAATGCGGGCGCGAGCGACGGCTTCGTGCACTTCGGCGGCCGAATTCCCGCCCCGATCCATTCGCTGCGGAACTGACCGCGGCGGGAAACACCGTCAAGAGATGTGGGGACTGCGTCCCGACCTGCCTGGGCTTTGCGGGGGCGCCTCGTAACAGGGAGCTTACCATGGACCGCGACTCTTGCGACTCACCCCATTGCGGCTGCCACCTGACGCGTCGCGATGCCTTGCGAGTGCTTTCGCTCAGTGCGGGTGCCGCGGTGGCGCGCGGTTCCAGGGCTTGCATGGCCGGCCCGTTCACGCGGCAGGACTTCGAGTCCCTCGTTCCTGCAGACAAGAAGCTGGACGCGGCCTGGGTCCGTTCGCTGACCGCGCGGGGAGAACCCGAGGTCTATCGTGGCGCGGATCTGGAGACGATCGGCATGCCCATCGGTGGGATTGGGGCCGGCCAGCTTTACCTGGGCGGCGACGGGCATTTGTGGCATTGGGACATCTTCAATCAGCCCATTCGCACCGGCGCGGAACACTACGCCAAGCCGCTGGCGGCCCGATCGACACTGCAACAGGGCTTTGCCCTGCGCGTCACAACGCACGGCACGGTCGACACACGTCCGCTGCGAGCGGGCGGTTTCGCCGAGATTGCCTTTCGCGGCGAGTATCCCCTCGGTTTCGTGGAGTACCGCGACCCGACCTTGCCGGTTTCCGTGACGCTCGAGGCGTTCTCGCCCTTCCTGCCGCTGGAGGCCGAGGACTCGGCCCTGCCGGCTACGGTCCTGCGGTTCACGCTCAAGAATACTGGTCGTGAGAAGGTCGACACGGAGTTGGTCGGATGGTTGGAGAACGCCATCGGGCTATACTCGGGCGCACCGAGCGAGGGGTTGCGGCGCAACCGCTTACAGCGCCGTGGCGAGTTGACCCTCATCGAGTACGCGGGCCAGGCCGTGGCGCAGCCCGTTACCGAGCCGCGTCCCGACATCCTCTTCGAGGACTTCGAAAAACCCGGCTACGAAGGCTGGACCGTCCAAGGCACGGCTTTTGGCGACGGGCCAGCGGCGCGCAGGGCGATTCCCAAGTATCAGGGCGACCTGGGGGGCGAAGGACAACGCGTGGTGAATAGCCATGCCAGCGCCCCGGGCAAAAGCGTCACCGATCGCGACAACGCCACCGGGCGGTTGACCAGCCGCGAGTTCACGATCCAACGGCATTCGATCGGCTTCTACCTGGGCGGCGGGAACCATGCGGGCAAGACGTGCCTGAATGTGCTTGTCGACGGCAAAGTCGTGCGCACGGCGGTCGGCGAAAACAAGAACCAGATGCGACGCATGTCGCTGGACGTGCGGGCTTTCGAAGGTCGGACGGCGAGGATCGAGATTGTCGACGATCGGCAGGGCGGTTGGGGCAATATCGGCGTGGACCATATCGTGTTCACCGACAGCACTGCGCTGCTGCCTCCCCTGGAGAAACGGGCCGATTTCGGCAGCATGAGCCTGGCCGTGCTCGATCCGCAGGCCGCCGCGCTGCTGGCGTTGCCTGCAGGCGATCCCGCCGAACAAGCGATGATGGCTGCGGCAGGGGAGGGCGTGGAAGCCACGGCCCCCTTGGGCCAGGATCTGGTCGGCGCCTTGAAGTGCCGGCGTACGCTGGAACCGGGCAAGTCGGAGACGGTGACCTTCCTGCTCACCTGGCACTTCCCCAATCACCGACTGCAGCCGGTTCAGAGTTCGGAGGGACGGCGCTACGCCGCGCGGTTTGCCAACGCCACGGCGGTCGCCGAATACGTGGCCAGCCATTTCGAGCGGCTGGCCGGCACGACCCGGCTGTGGCACGACACCTGGTACGACTCGAGTCTGCCGCATTGGTTCCTCAACCGGACCTTCTTGAACACGTCGATCCTGGCCAGTTCGACCTGTCACTGGTTCCAGGATGGCCGCTTTTACGGCTGGGAAGGGGTCGGTTGCTGTGCCGGCACGTGCACGCACGTTTGGCACTATGCGCATGCCGTCGGGCGGCTGTTTCCCCAACTGGAGCGCGACCTGCGCGAGCGTACGGATTACGGTCTGGCCTTCCAGCCCGACACGGGCATCGTCAAGTTCCGGGGCGAAGGGGCGGGGCTGGCCGTGGATGGCCAGGCAGGCGTCATCCTGCGCACGCTGCGTGAGCACCAGATGTCGGCCGACGGTGAATTCCTGAAACGCAACTGGCCCAAGATCCGCAAGGCTCTGGAGTGCCTGATCGAGCGCGACGCGAATGGCGATGGAGTCCTGGAAGGCGCCCAGCACAATACGCTCGACGCCGACTGGTTCGGCCCGGTGGCCTGGCTCAGCGGCCTGTATTTGGCGGCTCTGCGCGCGGGGGAAGAGATGGCCAGGGAGACTGGGGATGCGGCCTTTGTCGAGCAATGCCGGACGATTTACGAGCGGGGTGCGAAGAACCTGGTCGAGCGACTGTGGGGCGACGAGTACTTCATCAATCGGCCCGATCCGGAGCATGCGCAGGCGATCAACTCAGGCACAGGCTGCGAAATCGATCAGGTCTTTGGGCAGAGTTGGGCCTGGCAGGTGGGCCTGGGCCGCGTGCTTCCGAAGGACAAGACTCTGCAGTCGCTGCGGGCCCTGTGGCGCTACAACTTCACGCCTGACGTGGGCCCCTACCGCGAGGCGATGAGGTCGGGCCGCTGGTACGCGATGCCGGGCGAGGCGGGCCTGCTGATGTGCACCTTCCCGCGCACGGACTGGGACTTTGAGAAGGCCTGCGGTGTGGGAAACACCAAGCCCGGATTCGCCGGTTACTTCAACGAGTGCATGAACGGCTTCGAGTACCAGGTGGCCGGCCACATGTTGTGGGAAGGGATGATCCAGGAAGGCCTGGCCATCACTCGAGCCGTTCACGATCGTTATCATGCGTCGCGCCGCAATCCTTGGAACGAAGTGGAATGCGGCGACCATTATGCTCGGTCCATGGCCAGCTACGGTGTGTACCTGGCCGCGTGCGGCTATGAGTATCACGGGCCCAAGGGGCACCTGGGCTTTGCTCCCCGAGTTGCGCCGCAGCAGTTCCGAGCGGCGTTCACCAGCGCGCAAGGTTGGGGCACGTTCGCGCAGCAAACGACGACCGAGGATCTGAACGCCCAGGTTGCGGTCAAGTGCGGCCGGTTGCGTCTGCGGACCTTGGCCCTGTCGATAGCGGAGCAGAAGAAGGTCTCCAAGGCCACGGTCACGCTCGCTGGCCGTGCGATGAACGCAAGCTTGGCTCAAGAAGGCGCGCGGGTGACGATTCGCCTGGCCGACGACACGTGGATCGAGGCCGTCCAGACACTGGAAGTGTTCTTGGCGTAGCCGACTATGCCGCTGGCGAGGGTGAACGTCGAGGCTGCTGACCTTCTTGCTGCACACCCACGACGAGCGTGGGGCGGCCCCCAGCGATCCGGCTGGAGAGTGTCAGCCGAGGAAGGGCATGGGCGTGAAGCCGATGGGCACGAAGGCCAAGGTCAGCCATCCCAACACCGTGCGCACTGGCCCCAGCGGCACGTAGTCGTTGGCGGTCGGTGGATGGCGCGGGCCCATGGCCAGCAGCAGCGAGATCATCACCAGCCAGCCGAGAACGGCTGGCTGACCGAAGAGCGTACCGACGATCAACACGGTGGCCGCGGCTGCCACGAGGATGCCCCAAGCCACCGAGTGCGCGCGGCGGCGCAAGAGTCCGTAGAGAATGTGGCCGCCGTCGAGTTGGCCGATGGGAAAGAGATTCAAGGCCGTGATGAGCAAACCGACCCAGCCGGCAAAGGCCATCGGGTGCAAGAGGATGTCGGTGCCCTCGGGCAGGCGGCCGAAGGTGAGGTAGGCCAGGCCCTTGAAGAGCAACGGTTGCCCCCACGGACTCATGTCTGGGGCCAGTTTTGACCAATGCAGGCCCAGCGTGCAACACACGATGGTCGGCACCAACCCGGCCAGCGGGCCCGTGATGCCGATGTCGAAGAGGGCCTTGCGGTCGCCGACGTGGGCCTCCATGG
>CALARR010000179.1 GCA_937889015.1 uncultured Planctomycetales bacterium
AAGGTCCAGGGACCGTGGCAGAACACCTGCCGGGCGTGGCGAATCTCAATCTGCATGGAATCGTGGAGCCGGTCCCCGAACCTGTCGATACTCCCGGGCCGCTGGGTCGCCCGGCGTGGCTGGGATGGTGCTGGAACAGCTTCCTGATGCCAGGCCACAGTGACCTGCCGACTGTTGGCAGACCAGTCGGAGCGGAGGATCGCCACGGCCGCCGCTTCGGAGCACGTGCTGCTCGGGGTCTCCACATTCACCGCGCGCCGCGAACGGGTCTTGCTCCGCGGCTGGGCCTTGGGGCGGCAGGGACCGAGCACGATGGCCGCGATCTTCGGCTCCCAGGGGCTGCCCGAGAGTTGTGCCGCGGCATGCAACCAGTCGAAGGTCTCAGAACCGGTCCCGAAACCTGTCCACAGCTCCGTGCTGCGGGGCTGCGCGGCCTGGCTGTGGCGATTCTGGGTTCGGGAGTCGCGGCCGTCCAGGCCGCATGTTCCGTCGGGGCGCACCAAGCGCAGCGCGTTACGGAGCAAGAGGCGATACTGCCGCATGGGCCGGGCGGCCAACGGGGCGCGGTCGTCAGGGGCGGATGCCGATCTTGCAGCCGCAGCGCGGCGCGTGCCGTTCCGGCCGGTCGATCGGGTTGTGGCCGGCTCGGAATGCGTCTTCAGTGCCAGGCAGCGGGTCCAGCACGCCAGCAGGGGGAAGAGCAGGTCCAGTTGTGCGGCATGCGGCAATCCATCGCCATGCAGCAATTCCAGCAGGCCATGCGTGACGGCGCTTTGGCCCGGCCCGGCGGCGGTACGGCAGGTTTGGATTTCCGGGAAGAGATAGGCCAACGTGAGGGGCAGCTCTGCGGCCAAGAGTTGATGCGCCAGGGGGCGTTCGTGCAGATCGATTTGGGAGGCCACTCGAGCGGCGGCCAGGAACCCGGCCAGCAACTGCCACCAGCGCGGCTCGGGAAGCACGGCCGCCAACTGCGGCAAGGCGTGGGCCCAGGCCAGGACCTCCAGGGCACACACCGCGTTAGGGATGGCGTCGGGGAGTTGGGCGAGCCACTTTTCCAGGCGTTGGGTCACACGGCGCGGTGTGGCCTGTGTCACGAACAGGCCCAGTTCTTGGCTGGCCGAGCGATTCTGGGCCAGCGGCTGCGCGGCCCAAGACAGCGGATCGCCGAAGGGGATTAGAGCCGGTCCAGGAACCTGTCGGCAGTTCAATGCGGCTGGGCCGCCCGAGCTGACCGTGGTGGTTCCGGGGTAGGTTCTTAGAGCCGGTCCAGGAAACTGTCGGCCGTTCAGTTTCGCTGGGCCGTCCGACGTGGCTGTGATGGTTCTGGAATAGGCTCTCAGGAGTTGGCCCAGCGGCAGGGGCCGAGAGCGATGGGCCAGATGCGCTTGCCAGCACTGCCAGCCCTGCGGCCCGGTCGTCCGGCGGAGCTTGGCCGGGGCCGATGCGTGCCATCGCCGAGTGGGCGTGGCGAGGCTTTCTTCATCCAAATCACGGGAGGTCCAACCGCTTCCAATAATCATTGTTTCCGAGTGGCTGTCGCTATGGTCTTCAGGATAGGAATGGGTTCTTGTGGCCGGTCCCGGCGTGGGGCCTCGACCGGGCACCCCCGATCCGCCGTGGGGTTGCTTCCTCACAGGCAACGGGATGCCGTACAATAGTCGTTGGGGATAGCCACCGTGTCCAATGGATCGCCGGCCCCCCGTTGTAAAGGGGCACGCCCTGCGGTTATGTTACGGGGCAGGAGCAAGCGGCTGGTTCTGTCGTTGACCGATGGCTCTTCGTCCGGAGTCTTTGCGGAGTGTCTCATGAGACCATCTCTTGCCACCCAAGACAAGACCCTCTGGAAGCCGAGGCACAGCCAATTGTGGGTGGTGCTGGGCCTCTGGCTGGTTGCGGGCTGTTCGGGTGGATCGCAGAGCGGCGATGCCCCGCCAGCAGAAGATCTATCCCAGAACCATGCCAGTCACGTCGGGCGGCCCGGCGAAACGGAACTGCCAACAGGTTCTGGGACTGGCGCGAAGGTTCGACTGGCCGACGCCTCGACTGCGGATGCCAATACGGATTCCGCGGCCGGCGTGCAGGCGCCTGCCGCGTTGGATTTGACGCGTGCCGAGCGGCCGGCAGCGCCCGAGGGGCAGCCGCCGCTCTCCGCGCCGGTCGGCCCAGTGAAAGAATCGGGAGAACCGGCGACCGGCGCCGGCCGTCCCGCGTGTGAGGTCCAGGCCGAGCCCCAACCCGTCGATGAGCCGCGTGCCAAGCCCGTCGATCTGGGGGCGCCGCTGGTCGAGCATCCCGGGGACCTGGTCAAGGCGGATCCGGTCTATCCGGTTTGGTTGGACCCGAAGAACAAACGGATCGTCGTCCTGGGGCGCACATGCCGGCCGGCGTATCTGCTGGAGTACTTCATCTCGATTCCAGAGAAGTCGTACGAATCGGTGGTGGAGGTGCAGATGAAGGCCTGGGTGGTGCATGCGGGGCTTCTCTCCTTCGGCATCGAGCCGGGGCAGCCTGTGAAGTGGGACCCCGAATACAGCCCTCCGCGCGGCCCGAAGATCGAGATTGAGGTTCGCTGGAAGGACCAGCAACAGAAGGTTCAATCGGCGCGGGCCCAGGATTGGATCCGCCATGTGAAGACCAAGATGCCGCTCGAGGAGGACTTTGTGTTCACCGGCAGCGGATTCTGGAAAGACGAGAGCACCGGCAAGGCGTTTTATCAGGCTGACGGAGGGGACTTCGTAAGCGTGTTGAACTTGCCGAGTTCCATGATCGACCTGCCCGTGCGCAGCCCTTCGGACCCGGAATCGAGGATCTTCGAGGCGAATGCCGA
>CALARR010000180.1 GCA_937889015.1 uncultured Planctomycetales bacterium
TCCCTAATCCCTAATCCCTAATCCCTAATCCCTAATCCCTAATCCCTAATCCCTGACCTCTTCTCCATGGCCGCCGGCAAAACCGATCCCAGCAGTTGGCGAAATCTGATCAAGCGTCCCAAACGCGGCGTGCCGGAAGGGCTCTGGCGGCGGTGTCCGGGCTGCCAGAACACCATCTTCCGCAAGGAGGCCGAGCGGCGCCTGGGCGTGTGCCCCGAGTGCGACTACCACTGGTACGTCTCGGCGCGCGAACGCATCCGGCAAGTCCTGGATGAGGGCACGTTCGAAGAGTGGGATGCCGACCTGGCCCCGGCCGACCCCCTGGACTTCATCGACAAGGCCCCCTACAAGCAAAAGATCAAAGACGAACAGTCGCGCACCGGGCTCCGCGACGCGGCGGTCGTGGGAACGGGCATGATCCGTGCCCGACGCGTGGCCTTCGGCGTCACCGATTCGGCCTTCATCATGGGCAGCATGGGCTCGGTGGTCGGCGAAAAACTGACCCGCGCCATCGAACGAGCCACCGAACAGAAATTGCCCCTGATCATCATCAGCGGTTCCGGCGGCGGGGCGCGGATGCACGAGGGCATGCTCTCCCTGATGCAGATGGCCAAGGTCTCCGCGGCCCTGGCACGCTACGACAGCGCCGGCGGACTGTTCATCTCGGTGCTCACCAATCCCACCATGGGCGGCGTGGCGGCCAGCTTCGCCTCGCTGGGCGACGTGATCTTCGCCGAACCCAAGGCGTTGATCGGCTTCGCCGGCCCGCGCACCATCAAGGCCACCATCCGCATCGAACTGCCCAAGGGCTTCCAGACCAGCGAGTTCCTGCTGGAGCACGGCTACATCGACCGCATCGTGCCGCGCGAGAGCCTCAAGAGCGAGATCGCGCGCACCATCGACTATTGCGGCAAGTGACGTCTCCGCCGCCGCGCCCGTTCAGCGCGGCCGTCGCGTTGCGACTCCGCGCTCCACTGCCCGGCAAGCCGCCTCCGCAACGAACCTGCGGCCTGGATCGCTTGAGCAAGCTATGCCGATTGTGCCGCCGCCTCGGCTCCGATGGCCGCAGGCAACAAACGGCCTCTCGCTCCGCACGCCTCGGCGGATCGCCGGCAATGGCTCGTGTTTTCCCCCGCAAACGGCCGAAAAGGGCTCCAGGCGCGCGCAACAAGGGGTAGATTATTGATGCCGAGGTGCCCCTCGATCCCCAGGCACCGCGCGCTTGGCCGTGACCAGGCACCCGCGTCCTTGCGCCCGCCGCCGTCCCCCCATCGCCCCAGCCCGCACGCCCCACCCCCTAGCTCCCTATGCTCCTGCTCATTGCGATCATCCTCGGGGTGGTGGAAGGACTGACCGAGTTCCTGCCCATCTCTTCCACGGGCCACCTGATTCTCGTCGGCAACCTGCTGGGAGCCGAACGGCATCTGGGCCGCGAAGCGACCCAAGCCTTCGAGATCTTCATCCAGTTGGGGGCGATCCTGGCCGTCGTGGTCGCCTATCCGGGCCGATTCCGTGATCTGCTCAACCTCCGCTGCCGAAGCGGTTTCTCCGGGCTGCGTGCGATAGGGCTGCTGGCCGTGACGTCGATTCCCGCCGGGCTGGCCGGGCTGCTGGCCCACAAGCACATCCACGCCTGGCTCTTCAATCCCGTGGCCGTGGCCGCCGCCCTGGGCGTTGGGGCCCTGTGGATCCTGCTGGTGGAACACCGCCTGCCGCACACCGCCATCGACGATCTCGATGCGCTGAGCTGGCGCAAGGCCCTCGCGGTGGGCCTGTTCCAGACCCTCGCCCTCTGGCCCGGCATGTCGCGGTCGACGGCCACGATCCTCGGCGGCATGCTGTCCGGCCTGAACCGCGGCGTGGCCGCCGAGTATTCGTTCCTCTCCGCCGTGCCCCTCCTCGGCGCCGCCGCGTGCTACTCGCTGTACGCAAGCTGGGACGCGCTGGGCGCCGAACACGTGATCCCCTTTGCCGTGGGCTTCGCCGTGTCGTTCGTCGCGGCCTTGCTTGCCATCCGCGCGTTCGTCGGCTTCCTGCGGCGCCACAACCTGACGCCCTTCGCCTGGTACCGCCTGGTGCTGGCCGGCCTGGTGCTGTGGCTCTGGCTCTGATCGGCGCAACGCGCGGCGCGTCACTGAAGCCTGAAGCGCCAGCGAAGGCAACCGGCCACGGCTCCCGCGTTTGCGATTCGGGCGTCGATAGGTCGACAGATTCCGGGACCGGTTCTTCCCATTCCGCACCGGCGGCCGCTACTTCAAGCCCATCGAGTCGCGCATGAAGTAGTCCATCAGCCGGTCGCTGAGCCGGCCCGCGGCCCAGATCGCCAACCGCGTGCGCAAGCCCAACGGATAGCGGCTCTTGGGCTGGGGGGCCAGCAGGGCGTGGCGGATGGCGGCGACGACCTTGGCGACCGGCATGCCCTTGGCCCCCATCTTCTCGCCCGCCTCACGCGCGCGGATCAGTTCGGCGGCGTATTTGCGCCCCACCTCGCCCGGCATGCGGCCCATGAGCGCCTCGGCGCTGTCTTGGAACTTGCCCCAGATGCTGGTGGCCACGTTGTCGGGCTGAACCAGCGATACGGGAATCTGCCACATCCGCAGTTCCATGCGCAGCGCGTCGGCCACCGCCTCCAGGGCGTGCTTGGTGGCCGCATAGGCGCCCATGAAGGGCGGCGTCACGCGCCCGGCAATCGATCCCACGATCACGATCCGCCCCTGCCCCGACCGCACCAAGGGCAGCATCGCCTGGGTTACCGCCTGCGTGCCCAATACGTTCACCTCGAATTGCCGGCGAAAGTCCTCGGCCGGCAGCAGTTCCAACGGCCCGGGCACGATGATCCCCGCGTTGTTGACCAGCCCCTGCAGGCCGCGCGGCCCCACCGCCGCGGCGATGCTCTCCGCCGCCGAGCGGATGGCCGCCGGATCGGTCACGTCCAGCAGCATGGGCTGCAGGCGCGACGTCGCCTGGTCGCGCAGCCGCTGGCCGTCTTCAGCCTTGCGCACCCCGGCGTAGACCGTGTGCCCCAAGCGATCCAGCTCCAGGGCGCAGGCCGCGCCGATGCCCGTCGACGCGCCCGTGATGAGGATCGTGCGCGGTTTCGTAACGTGATTCATGAGGACACCTGCTGCAAGTCGGAGTCCGGCCCGCTGCCGGTCGGCGCGGCCGATTCATCCCGGGCATAGTCGTAGTTGTCGAAATAGGCGCGCCAGCGCCGGTTGATCTGCTGGCGAAGCTGCGGATCCAATTGGTGCCGGTTGGGCCGGTAGCCAGCGGTGCGCGACACATACTCGTCCAGGGCCGGCCGCACCAGTTCAAACCGATCCAATCCCAAGGCGGCGTACACCTGCTGCATCTGGCCGATCGGATCGCGCACCAGCTCCTCGTACCGCACCTGGCAGAACTGGCCCGCGCCGATCAACTTGCGGTCCTCCTCGAAGACCTCGTACATGTGCTCGAACACCCGGAAGACCTGCTCCTCCAGTCCCACGCACCGCGGCACTTGCAGACCGTGGAACGACGACATCCGCTTCCAGGTCTTGATCGTCGACGGATACAGCTCGTACGGATTGCGCACGATGTGTACGAACCGCGCCTTGGGAAACATCTCCAGCAAAGTGCGAATGCGGCAGGTGTGCTGGGGCGTCTTGAGCACGATCCGCTTGGGTTTCTGCACCGTCAGGCACTTCAAGAACCACAACAGGCCCCGCTTCCATCGAGCCAGGTCCGCCGGCGGCACCTGGCGCAGGTCCAGATACTCCGCGCACTGCGGCGGCCGGTTGAAGAACGCCAGCGACAAGTAAGGCGAAGGCAGCCCCATGTTGCACAAGGCCCACTCGTCCTCCTGCGGCGCTTGCCAGCTCACCTCCATGTTGTCCATCGGCCGCCGCTTGGGCAGCAGATAACGCAGCCACCAGGTAACGTGATTCTCCGTCAGCAGAAAGTGGTTGGGACCGAAGCAGGCGTAGGTGTTGGGGTAGGTGTGGCGCGGATCGGCGGCCAGCAACTCGTGCAGCAGCGTCGTGCCCGAACGCCAGTGCCCGACCACGAAGATCGGATCGTCGACCAGGTCCGTGCGCGCGATCTTGCGGCCGTAGAACAGCATCTGCAGCAGCCACATCGCCGAGTTGAACAGGCTCAAGGCGCTGATCACCAGCGCCATCCCGATCCGCGAAGGGGACACGGCAAAGCGATTCCGCACCAGCAGCCGCATCCAGCCGCCGAAGTTCATTCCGTTCCAGATCCGCAACTCCCAGGGCTGCGCCACGGCGGCGCCGCCGTCACCGGCCGACGATTTGGCCGCGGCGTCGGGAGAAGGGGTCTCCGCAGGCTTCACAGACATGCCAACTCACCTCGTGGGATAGAATTTCCGCCCCTCCGCCGCCATCTCCAGCAGCAACGGCGTGGGAAGCATCCGCGCGCCCAAAGCCCCCAGCGGGGCCAGGTGCGCCACAATCCGGGCCGCGCCGACCTCGTCGGCCCACAACAACAACCCGCCCCGGTCCTGGGGGAAACCCAAGCCCAGCACGATGCCCAGGTCCACGTCGCTGGGACGCGCGGCCGTGCCGTCGGCCAACAACCGCGTGGCCTCCAACAGCATCGGCAGGATCAGCCGCGCGGCGATCTCCTCCGCCGCCCACGCGCGCCGCGGAGCCGTCCACCGCTGCAACACGCCGTCGCATTGCCGATCGTAGCGCGGAACGGCGTCCACGCCCTCGCCCTCGTAGACATAGAAGCCCGCGTCCGACTTGCGCCCCAATCGCCGCGCCTTGACCATGGCCACCAATAAAGGCGTGGTCGGCACGATCTGCGGAAACGCCCCCGCAAAAATCCAGGCGCAATTCAAGGCCGTGTCCAGGCCGATCTCGTCCAGCATCCGCAACGGCCCCCAGGCCATGCCGAACTGCTGCGCCGCCTCGTCCACCGCCTCCGGCGCGGCGCCGTCCATCAACAGTTGCAGGGCGTCGCCCAGATACGCCTGCAGCAACCGGTTCACCACAAAACCATAGCCGTCCCCCACACGCAGCGGAATCATGCCCATCCGCCGCGCAAAATCCACCGCCGCCGCAAGCGTGTCCACCCCCGTCTCCGGCCCGGCAATCACCTCCACCAACGGCCGGCTCTGCACCGGGTAGAAGAAGTGCAGGCCGCAGAAACGCTGCGGATGGGCCAGCCCCTTCGCCAGCAGCTCGATCCGCACCGTCGACGTGTTCGAGGCCAGCACGCACCGCGAGGCCAGATGGGGTTCCAACGCTGCATACAGCCGGCCCTTCACAGCGGGGTCTTCCGGCACCGATTCCAGCACCACGTCCGCCGCAGCCAGGTCGGCCAGCCGCGACGTGGTCCGCAGACGATCCAACGACGGCGGACCAGCCCCTGGGCCCGCCGCCTGGGCCATCGCCGCAGCCACGCGCTGCGGTGCCGCGGCCAGCGCCGGTTCGCTGGCGTCGGCCAGGATCACACCCAGGTCGTGCCGCAGGGCGCGCGCGGCAATCGCCGTGCCCATCACCCCTGCCCCGACAATCCCCAGACGCTCCCAACGATCGACGCTGCTGGGCGGATACTCGACCGCCAAGGTCCGCCGATGAGCGGCCAGCAGCCCCTCGAAACGCTCGGCCAGCCCCGGCGACCTGCCGTTAAGAAACATGGATTGGGCGATCGAATGAGACATAGCTCGCAAGAAGGGTTCAGCTCGAACAACTCTCTCGCAGTATAATCCGACCAGGGCCTCAGGGCCACGGCTGCCGTGGCCGGGGGTGTATTCCCGGCGTTCTCTGCCGTTTTCCCCCTTTTCCGTTTCTCCTTCTTTCACAAAGAACTCATCCCGGAACGACCACTGCCAGGTCGAGCGGCCCAGTCGGAGCAAGCTGCCAATATGCAGGTTCTGGGGTTGGCCCAAAAACCTGCGAGAAGAAGGCGACACGCACTAGATCGCCTTTCAGGCACCTGTAGCGTCTCCTTCGCCTTCGCAACCGTGGTCACGCGCCGCCGGGGACGCTACACCTGGGTGCGCCGCGCACTAGCCACCGTGGCCGCTGTCCTTGCGCAGCCCGCGCTGCCGAAGCCCTTCGGCCGACCCCAGCGCATGCGGCGGTCCTTCGTGCCGCGGTTGAGCCGACGCCGCAGCGGCCGACCGTCCCAGGCCCAAGCGGCGCAACCAGGGGAACAACAGGCTGGCGTTCTGGCGCAAGTAGTCCCAGCGGAAGTAGTACCGCCGCGCGCACCATTGGTGCCGCTCGGACAGCTCCTCGGGCGTCAAGTGGTCGCAGCGCATCACTGGCGTGAACACCGAGTAGCGGCTGAAATCGAAGTCCAGAATCCGCTCCTTGCTCTGCTGGAAGAACTCCGTGCCCGGATAGGGCGTGACGATGTTGAAGTTGGCGTACGTCGGCCCGACCTGCTTGGCGTAGCGCACCACCTGCGCGATCGATTCCCGGGTATCTTCCGGAAAGCCGATCATGAACCCGGCCACGGTACGGATGCCGAGGCTCCGGCACAAGGCCACGAACTCCACCTGGCGATCGTCCGGCATGGGCGCCCGGTGATACTTGCGCAGCGTCGCGGCGTCCGGCGTCTCAATGCCCACCGTGATGCTCGTCAGGCCCACGCGCTGCAGCACGCGCAGCGTTTCCGCCGGCATCAGGTCGATCCGCGTCTCCACCGAAAACTGGATCTTCCGCGGCAGCCGGCCCAGCAACTCCGCCAACTGGAACACGTTCTTGCGCTTCGCGCCGAACAACGGATCGCGGAACTTGAAGGACCGGAACCCCCAGCGCCGGATCCCGTGGCGAATCTCCTCCGCCACGGCCTCCGGGGCGCGCGTCCGCAGGCTGTTCTCCACCACGATGTACGGACAGTAGTTGCACTTCATCGAACAGCCCCGGCTGGACTGCACCAGGGCCGTGGGAAACCGCCAGAAATCGTAGCCGATGCGGAACCGCTGGGGATCGAAAGGGGACCAGTCGGGCAGCGGCAGCGAGTCCAGGTCCTCGATCGTTCCCAGTTGGATCGTGGCGTCGGGCCGCTGCAGGACCTCGTCCAGCCGCCACAGCAGTTGTTCCGGCTCGCCCTTGACCACCGTCACGCCCGGCCGCTGAAACATCTCCGGCAAGACCGTGGCCACGGTGCCCACCACCAACACGCGCGCGGCCGGATTCTGCGCCAGCGCCTGCGAAATGGCCTGCTGCTCCAGGTGGAGGGTCACCAGCGAAGGGCAGAAGATGTACAGGTCGCCGTCGCTGGGCACCTGGTCCTCGACGTACTGCACCTCATGCCCCAGCCGGCGAAAGGCGGACGCCAGATACGCATAGCACAGGGCCACGGGACGCCGGTCGCGCGTGTAGAAGTAACGCACCAACCGGCCGCGAAAACCGCCGCCGGCAGGCCACATGCCCACGCCCATGCCGCCGGCAAAGTCCTTCGAGGCGTTCAACTGCCGCGTGTCCCACAGCACAATCTTCATCACGCACTCCAGATCTTGAAAGATCGAGACTCAACCGGCCTTGCGCCGGTCAGACCAGTTCGGGACCTCTTCCTGCGCCTGCCGCGCGCCGCTCGCGATGGGAATGATGTCCGGCCCATCGCCCACGGCCTCGCCCACCGCGCGGACCCGCCCGTCCGAATCCAGCCAGTAATCGATCCCCCGCCACACGATCCGGCGACGGAACAGCGAACGCATCAGCCCCAGCCAGTTGAACATCCCCGCCAGCGGCGCGGCCCACAGATCGAAACGCCGTGCCGGCCCCATCCGCTTGGCCAGGTAGGGAAAATAGACCGACACCAGGTCCTGCCGCACCCAGCATCGCAGCACGCTCAATACGTAGTACGCCGCTGCTGCCCCCAGGACCGCCGATGTCCAGGGCCGGCCCCCAATCCATCCCGCCGCGGCCAGCCACATCGTTAGCAGCAGGAAGGCGTTCACCACGCTCGCCGACACCAGCCCCAACAGCCAATACCCACGCGCGTAGAACCGGCCGACCTGGTATTGCCGCTGTAGAAAGGCCAGCGCCTCGCGCACGTTCATGTCCAATGGCGAGGCGATCATGCACGCCGGCTCGAATTGCACCTGCAGGCCGTGTTGCCGCAACACTCGCGTGACCACCAGGTCGTCGCTCAAAGTGCCTTCCCACCGCGCGCGAACGTCCAACGCCTCGAACACGCGCCGCCGCATGGCCCACGAACCGCCCCAAACCAAAAACCGCCGCCCATGCCCCAGCAGCAACGCCACCCCGCAGTTGATGCTGTACACGGCCCAGTTGGCCCACGTGTCGCCTTCGGGCACGAACCAGCGATAGCCGGTGACTGCGCCCACCTTGGGATCGGACAAGCGATCCACCAACGACCGCAGCCATTGCCGCCGCGGACGCGCATCGCCATCCACGAACGCCAGGTAGGTCACGTCCGCCGAAATCGCCGCCGTCGCCGCCTGGAGATTGTGTACCTTTTGCCCGCTGTGTGCCGCCCGGCCCGCAAACACGATCCGCGCGCGCAGGCGCGTGTGCTCGGCAATCACCCGGCGGATCACCGCGCAGGCCGGATCCAAGGGGCTTTCCACCACGAACACCAGTTCGTAGTTGCGATAGTCTTGCTGGAACAGGGCGCGCAGGTTGTCTTCGAAACCGACGTCCAGGCCTTTGCAGGGGGCGATGATCGCGGCCTTGCCGCGGCGCCGAGCACCAACCCCCAGCGCGCGCATACGACCGCGCGCAAAGCGACGATTCTCCCAGGTGTGGATCAGCATCAAGGCTGCGTGCACCAGGACGATCGTCGCCAGAACGGAATATGCCGTCAGGGCCCAATGCTCCATCTTGCCCCGCCCACTGGGACCCGCATGGTCGATGAACCGCGGTGCCCAGCGGCAGCCCGGTCTTCCCGGCACGCCCTCCGGCGGCCGACACCATCGACAGTGCAGAGCCCTACGAACCTTCCATGGATCCGAACAGGATACTCGCCCAGCACCCGCGAAATGGGGGATGCCAAGCGTGTGCAAGATACCCACCCGGCCCAATGGGATGGATATCAGGAACCGGCCCTCCGAGGAGACGATCGCGCGGCAGAGGACGGCATACGACTCCTATCG
>CALARR010000181.1 GCA_937889015.1 uncultured Planctomycetales bacterium
TGCGGAACGCGACGCTTTATGCCAGGAGGCGGACTGCAAAAACTGCCATTTGACACAAAAGTTTGCTTGACTGTTGCTTAGCTTGGCGTATCGTAAAATAAAGGCGGATCGGGTGCGCTCACCCAGCGCAGCGTTTCACCGCGCCGGGGTATCTCCGACCCGCACCCGCGAGTACACGAAGGAACGTACGATGTTGGTGCTATCGCGCAAGAAGAACGAGAGTATTGTCATCGACAATGACATTACAATCGTGGTCGTGGAAATCCGGGGGGACAAGGTCCGCCTGGGTGTCGAGGCCCCGAAGGAAGTGCCGGTTCATCGCCGCGAGGTGTTCGACGCCATTCGCCGTAATGAGATGGCGTCGGGGAGCGATACGGCTGACCGCACGGATTCGGAAAACAGCACTCAGGGTTGATTGGGCTGCCAGCTTCACCGTTTTCGACCACTTCCGCTTATTGCTCTCGCAGTTGGATCTTCGTTGCGCGTCTTCTGAAGGCCCTTGGATTCTGAACAGGGCGCTCCTTTTTACTTGCTTGGGCTGATGTGCTGCGCCCAGGGGTTTCGCTTCCCTTCGCTGGACGGATGGTTCTCTTTGCCACCGCATCGGTCTGACTCCGTGCCACCGGCAACAGTCTACTCGGGGCCGCGATGAACCATCAAGCCCCCTTGACGAACTCCGGCGGGCACCCTATATAGAACTGTCTTGGCGCGCACGGCCCCGTCGTCTAGAGGCCTAGGACACGGCCCTTTCAAGGCCGCGACACGGGTTCGAATCCCGTCGGGGTCACCTTGCCCTTTTCCGTGCAGCGTGCAGTCGCGTGCGATTTGATGCAACGCGATGAACCAACACGGCTTGCAGATTTGGGCCTCAGATCGTCGTGCAGTGTGTTGCACGGCATTTCATCAGAAATTTGCAGCGCCATTTGCAGCGCTGCACCGCTGCCGGGGAGGCCCGCGGCGCGCTGGTAGTCTTCATCGGTGACTTGCCAGTAGTGCTTCTTCGCCACGGCCTCAGTGTGCCCAAGCCACGCGCACACCTTGTACTCAGGCCACCCTTGGGAAACCAACTCCGTCGCCCTGGTCGCGCGGAGGTTCTGGAACAGTTTCTCCCACGGCTCCAAGCCGGCGCGCTTGATGATCCGGCATAGCTGCGTCCGCAGGTTGGCGTTGGTGTCGCGGTATCGCGTGATAAGGTGGACCGTCCCCGGCTCAGCCCGCTCCCAGACCTCTTCCAGGTACGGCCGCAACTCTGGGAAGATCGGCACCAGTCGGCTCGGCTTGCCCTTCCTGGCGGTCTTGGGGCTCCTGACGGTCATCCGGTTGTGTTCCCAGTCGATGTCTTCCAGCCTCAGTCCCAGGTGTTCAGACGGGCACCGCAGACCGCCGTAGCGGCTTAGGGCGAACAGCAAACGCCATTCGGCATCGGGGCACGCGTTCAGAACCTTGGTGGCCTCTTCCCTGGTGATGAACCGATCCCGCGCCCGGTTCTCCACAATGGAGCACTTCATGCCATCAAAGGGGTTCTCGGCCACCAGCTTGTGACGGACGGCCGCCGCAAAGAACTGCTTGGCCCGGCCGCAGACGCGGCGCACGGTGTTGTCGGCCACCTTGGTCAGCAGGTCAAGCCGGAAGTCTTCGGCATCGCCTTGGGTGATCTTGTTCATGGGCCGGGTGGCCCCGAAGTAGTCGACCAGATACCGCTTGGCCTGCCCGTAGTTCACCCTGGTCCCTGGGTTCGTGTCGGCCTTGCGTTTCTCGATGTAGCGGTCGATGAACGGTTCCAGCGTGGCCACGGTCTGCGATTCAGACTTGGGCCGGGGCACCACCAGCCCGGCCTTGGCCAACTTCCCATGCAAAGCATCGGACAGCTTGGCCACCCACTTCGCGGTGGACGGGTCGGGCGGGCTGTCGGCCCGGTGAGCCTCGACAAGCACGTCCACGCGTGCCCTGAAGGCCTCAGCTTCTTCCGGGGACATTTTGCCCAAGGCCACCGTCTGCCGGTCCTGGTCGGGCTGGAGGCGGAATTGAACGGTCCATCGGTCGGACTTGCGGATCAGACTTGCCATCGCTACACCCCCTCATCTCGCCCGACCGCCCCGGCCAGCACGTCGCGGGCCGGGGCGTTTGGGCTAAGACAGACAACAGACCGCTACCGCTTAGCCGCATTCCCGTCTTCCACCTTCGCAGCACGGCACCGCTCGCGCCAAGACGTGAGCCGATACGGGAACTCCGCGAAACTGGATGCGTTCGGGGCAACGGGAATGGCCTCGTATTTCCACCCGTCCTGCTCGCGCTCCTCGAAGTCCGACAGCGTCTTGCGCGCATCCTTCAACAGCAAGTCGGTCGCCG
>CALARR010000182.1 GCA_937889015.1 uncultured Planctomycetales bacterium
CTGCCGCTGTATCGCCGTATGCGAGCAGCAAGAGCCCCACCGCGAACTGGATCATCATGGGACAGGCCTCGAGCGTGCCAAAGTGCAAGCTGAGGCCTGATTATCGCCCCCCCAGGTGAGCAACACAACCAGGACAACCGACGGGAGCACGGTTTCATGATCCAACTGCAGACCGCTACGGCCCTGCAAGGCACCAACTCACCACTTCACAACTGCCACGGGGCGCGCATCTCGCGCTTCAACAGGCGGTTGACCTCCTCGTCCGGACTGCGCTCCGCGACCGGATCCCAGGTGAACTTCCGCTTCAGCCGCTGAGCGATGCTGCCCAGGATGCACAAGCTGGCCGTGCTGTGCCCGACTTCCACCGGCTCGATCGGATCCTGCCGGCTCTTGACCGCGTCCAGGAAGTTCCGCACGTGGTCCGCATCGATGTACTTGCGCACATTCTCTTCGCGCGGTGTACTCCGCGGCAGGTGGATCTCGTTGGGGCCGATCACCGAGTCCTTGATGTTCTCCGGGAATGTGGCCAAACGCCCGCCCAGGCCGATTTCCAGCCGCCCCTCGGTCCCTTCGAACTTGGTGCTGGAAGTCTTGCCCGTCTCGCAAGTCAACTCGATCCCATTGGCATACCGCGCCCGGAACGCCGTCTTCGAGGCCGTGTTGAACAGGCTCCCCTCCGGTAGGAACTCCGAACCATTGTCTTCGTATTCCACCGGCGTGGTGCCATCCATGTTCAGGGCCCACTGCGCGACGTCGTTGGTGTGCGCCCCGAAATTGACCGTCTGACCGTTCGAATAGTCGAAAATGTACCGCCAACGATGGAAGCACCGCTCGATGTGATAGGGCGCCTCGGGCGCTGGCCCGAGCCAGAAGTCGTAGTCGAACCCCTCCGGCACGGGCTGCGGCTGCCAGCCGGGGCCCGGACTGGGAAAGCTGTTGGCGTCCACCGTGGTCCGCACCAGCCGGATCTCTCCCAATCGCCCGTTGCGCACCAGTTCGCAGGCGCGCCGTACGTTGGGGCTGGAACGGAACTGGCCGCCCGTCTGGAACACCCGCTTGTACTTCCGCACCGCCTTGACCATCTCGCGGCCTTCGTAAATCTTCATCGCCAGCGGCTTCTCGCAATACACGTCCTTGCCCGCCGCCAGGGCCGCCACGGCAATCAGGGCGTGCCAGTTGTCGGGCACGACGATCGACACGGCGTCGATGTCCTTCCGCGCCAGCACCTCGCGAAAGTCGTTGTACTCCAGACAAGCCTTGTAGTCGGTGCCGGTCTTGGCGGCATAGAACACGTCGATCCACTGCTTGACGATATCCCGGCCGAGGACCTGGTGGGGATGATAATAGCCCTTGCCGCTACGCCGCACGTCGCACGCGGCCAGGATCTGCACGTCGTCGTGCACCAGGAACGAGGGCACGATCCGCTGGCTCTGATGCCCGCAGCCGATCTGCCCTACCGTGATGCGGTTGCTGGGCGCGTTGGCCCCGAACACCGAATGGGGCACGATCTGCGGCACGCCCACCGCCGAAACCAGGGCGGCAGCCTTCAGAAAGTCGCGGCGCGCGGCGAGTCGGTCGGTACCAGAGTGGCTACGGGAAGGTCTCATCGTGGAACCCATTTCCTGGCTGAGTGTTGCGTGTCGGTGGAAGTTGGCCGTAGAATTCACATCGTTGTTATTGGTCGGGAAGATCGTCGCCCAATTCAGTCCTGGCAACCCCTTGGGCTTAGTCTACCTGTGCCGCTTGGTGCCTCACAGCTTCGGTTTGGACCAATCTTTGTCGGTTTTGGACCAACGCCGCTATTTTGGGGAGTGCCGCGATTTTGACCCCGGCAAGGGTGCGACGATTTCTCCCTGGGCCCCTTGCGGAGCACGCGCGTGATGGCCACCCCCAGTGACGCTTCTTCCTGCCGCCGACCGCACGTCGCCCTGCTCATCGAAACCTCGTTGGCAGCCGGCCGGGGCATGCTCCGCGGGATCGCCCAGTACGTGCGCCAGTACGGCCCCTGGTCCATCTACTACGAACCACGCGGCCTGGAAGAGACTCCGCCGGCCTGGCTCCGAAGCTGGCATGGCCACGGGATCATCGCCCGGTTATCCAACCAGCGGATCGTCGCCGCCGTGACGAAGACCGGCCTGCCCGTGGTCGATACCCTGGGAATCCTGCCCCAGCCCGGCATCCCGGTGGTGCATCCCGACGACCGGTCCATCGGACAGTTAGCCGCCGACCACTTGCTGGCGCGCGGATTCCGGCATTTCGCCTACTGCGGCGTGCGCGCTGCCTGGGCGCGGCGACCGGCGGAGGCCTTCGTGCAGGCCGTGGCCCAGGCTGGCCACACCTGCCGCGTCTATGATCTGCCCCTCCGCACCCATTCGCGACGATCCTGGGAAGCCGACCAGGAACGGCTGGCGGCTTGGATCACACGCTTGCCCAAGCCCGTGGCCATCATGGCCTGCAGCGATCCCCGTGCCCAGCGAGTGCTGGAGGCCTGCCGTCGAGCCGGAACCGCCGTGCCCGAGGAAGTGGCCGTGATCGGTGTGGGCAACGACGAAACCATGTGCGAGCTGTGCGATCCCCCCCTGACCAGCGTCATCGCTGGCCATCGGCAGGTAGGCTACGAAGCGGCGCGCATGCTCGACCGCCTCATGCATGGCGCACGGCCTCGCCGCACGCCGCTGTCGGTCGAGCCCTTAGGCATCGTTACTCGCCGCTCGACCGACGTGCTGGCCATCGACGACGCCGACACGGCGGCCGCGATCCAATTCATCCGCCAGCGTGCCTGCCAAGGCATTGGCGTGGAGGATGTGGCCCGGCATTGTTCCCTCTCGCGCACGGAACTCAAGCGGCGTTTCCGCCGCCTGCTGGGCCGTTCCATCCACGACCAGATCCTCCGCGAGCGGATCCAACAGGCCGAGCGTCTGCTGGCCGAGACCGAGTTGAGCCTGGTGCAAATCGCCCGGCAAGCCGGTTTTGGCCGCCAGGCCCACATGGGCGCGGTCTTCAAGGCCCGACTGGGCCTCACACCCGGCCAATACCGCCGCAACCGGGCCGCCGAACGATCGGCCACCACGGCCGACGGTCCTTGCGATTCAGCCCTCCCCTCCTCCCCTATCGCGAGCGACGCATGATCGCCAGCCAACGGAAACAGCGACTGCTGGAGTGCTTGGGCGGCCCCTGGCCGGAGCCGTGCCCCCTGCGGCCCGAGCTGCGCCAGACCGTTCCGGCCCACGGCTATCGTCTCGAATCGGTGACCTACGAGGCCGAACCAGGCGATCGGGTGCCAGCCTGGCTTCTGGTTCCCCAGGGAGTCGACGCTGACCATCCGGCGCCGGCCATCGCCGTGTGGCATCAGCACAACGGCCAGTGGCATCTGGGCAAGAGCGAGCCGGCCGGGTTGGCCGGCGACCCTCTGCACCACACCGGTGCAGCCTTGGCCCGGTTGGGATACGTGGTGCTCTGCCCGGATGCCCTGGGCTTCGAGGAACGGCAGGACCCGCGTCTGCCCGGCGGCGATTACGAGCGGTTCGCCTTTCTCCGCTACGTGGTGGCCGGCAAGTCCCTGGCGTGGAAGAACATCCTCGACATGCGCCGCGCCGTGGACTACCTCTGCACTCGACCCGAGGTGCAGTCAGAACGCATCGGCTGCTATGGGCACTCGATGGGCTCGACCTTCACCTGGCTGGTCGGCCCCTGGGAGCCGCGGCTGAAGTGCCTGGTCGGCAACTGCTGCTTGCCGACCTACGCCGCGATCCACCGCACGGCCATCTTGCACTGCTTCCCGAACTTCATCCCCGGCTGGGCCCAGTACGGCGACACGCCGGACATCGCGGCCCTGATCGCCCCGCGGCCCTTGCACCTGAACTTCGGCCAACTCGACCCCGGCAGCCCCATCGACGAAGTCCGCCAGGGCCTTGCCACCATTCAGCAGGCCTACCAGGCAGCCGGTGCGGCCCACAATTTCACGAGCTTCGTAGAGGAGGGTGCCGGCCACATGCTCTCCGAGCCCATGTGGCAGCACGTGCTGCGGTTCTTCCAGCAGTATCTGTTGGCCCACACTCGCGTGGGGCAGCAAAGTTGACATCCTGGCCACGGTCTTGTATATTCAATGTATATACATTCCCCTGCGGCGCAGGCAATTCGGAGCCCCGCGATGAAAACCCGTGTCCAGAAATGGGGCAACAGCCTGGCCTTGCGGATCCCCAAGTCGTTTGCCGAAGAGGTTGGCCTGCAGGACGCCTCGGCGGTCGAGGTATCCCTGGTCAAGGGCAAGCTGGTCGTCACGCCCCTTGCCACCAGGCCCCAATGCACCCTCAAGGGCCTCCTGTCGCAGGTGACGGAAGACAACCTGCATCGCGAACTCGATACGGGCAATCCCGTGGGGAACGAAGGATGGTAGTCCCCAAAGCCTACGTTCCGAAACGGGGCGATGCGGTCTGGATGACCTTCACTCCACAGGCCGGTCACGAGCAAGCCGGTCGTCGTCCGGCGGTCGTTCTCTCACCGGAAGCCTATAACGACCGCGTGGGACTGGCCATCTGCTGTCCCATTACCAGCCAGAAGAAAGGCTATCCGTTTGAAGTCGGTCTACCCACAGGCGTGGCGGTGACCGGCGTCATTCTCGCCGATCAAGTGAAGAGCCTGGATTGGCGTGCGAGGAAGGCAGAGTTGATATGCGCTCTGCCAAGCAAGATCGTCACCGAAGCCCTCGAAAAGCTCGGCACGCTATTGGCGAAGTGAAAACGGGGACGCCCCAGCCTCCGCGTCGAGTGTCGCCGAACCCAGGCCGCCAGTCACCGTGAACCAACAGCCTCTCGCGTCCTTCCGGAACCTCACATTTCCCCAGGCAGAATCCACTTCTGCACGTCGGGCGGAGGAACAAAGGCCGCCAGGGCGTTCAACAGATCTCCGGCATCCTGGGACTGCAAGACCAACTGCCGGTTCTCGGGCCGCAGGAAACCTTCCGTCACCGCGTGATCGAACAAGGCCAGCAAGGGATCGAAGAATCCCGCCACGTTCAGCAGCCCGCAGGGCTTGGCGTGGAACCCCAACTGCGACCAGGTCAGCACCTCGCAAAACTCCTCCAGGGTGCCAAACCCGCCGGGCAGGGCAATGAAGGCATCGGACAGTTCGGCCATCAGGGCCTTGCGTTCGTGCATCGAGCCCACCACGCGCAACTCGCTCAGCCGGCGATGGGCCAGTTCCAAGGCTTCCAAGGCCTGGGGAATCACGCCGATCACGCGCCCACTGCAGGCCAGAACCGCATCGGCCAACACCCCCATCAGCCCGATGTGACCGCCGCCATAGACCAATTCGATGCCACGCCGGGCCAAGGTCGCGCCCATCTGCTGGGCAGCCTGCGAATACTCCACGCGCCGTCCGTGACTGGACCCGCAAAACACACACACCCGCTGCAATGCCACGCCAGTTCCTTTCGTGCCCACAAAGCCGCCACTGTCGGTCGCGCAACGACCGCACTTTATTGGGTCTTACACTGCTAACGGAACAAGGGCGACCGACGGGAGCCCGGCTTCCCGGGACTGAACGCATCGTAGTGTTCCACAATCAACAACGGAATCAATAATCCTTGCCCGACCACCAGGCATCCAGTTTCTGGCGGATCGCAGCCACGCGCTCGGCCTGGGCCGCGGCCTGGTCGGTTCGCTCATGGGGATCGTCGGCCAGGTTGTAGAGTTCTACGGTACGGCCCGCCCCGTGGGGCCCCTCGGGCACGATCAGCTTCCAAGGGTACTCAATCGCCCAGCGGTAGAGGAGATTGGCAGCCGGACGGTGAATATCCACCGCGTTGTGCTCGAAGATCTCGCCAAAGATGACCTTCCGGTCGCGAACCGCGTTCAGATCCATCAGATCGATGCCCGGCATGACCTTCGGTCGTGGCAAGCCACAAGCCGCCAGGATCGTGGGCATCAGGTCGATGCTGCTCACCGGCCGGTCGTCTCGGCCCGGTTGGATCTTCCCCGGCCAGCGGAGCACGATCGGTGTGCGAACACCGCCCTCGTACGGTGATCGCTTGGAGCGCGGATCGCTGCCCGGCGCATCGGGCCGCTGAATCCAGCCGTTGTCGACCAGGAAGACCACCAGCGTGTTGCTCGTCAGACCGCGGCGGTCCAGGTGCCCCAACAATTGGCCGCAGGTTTCGTCGAACCACTCGCACATGGCCCAATAACGGGCCATCTCCAGCGAGTCGGTCTGGGCCTTGTACTTCGCCAGCAACTTTTCGGGCGGCGTGTGGGGCGTATGCGGCATGATCGGCGCGTACCACACGAAGAACGGCTGGTCGCCGGCGCGATCGATGAAGTCCAGGACGCGTTTCATCCCCTCCCGGCCGATCTTCAATCCCTCGTCGCCGTGGCGTCCCCCACGGTCCGCATCGCCATGCGTCATGCTCTCGGTAAAGCCGGCCCGGCTGGGATGCCCTTCCCACCACTTGCCGGTCTGCAGGCTCATATAGCCGCGTGTCGCCAACATCCGCGGCAGTGTCGGCACCTGATCGATGTACTTGATCATCTCCGCACACTGGCGGCGATACTCGGCCTGCTCGTCTGGCGCGAGTTTTCGCTTTCCAGCCGGCCGCGGAGGCTCGTTGCCGGTGATCTTGTGCTGATGCGGATAGAGCCCGGTAATCATGGTCGCCAGGCTCGGCCGGCAGAGACTCGTGGGCACGTAGCCATGCGTAAAGACCAATCCCTGCGAGGCCAGCCGATCCAAGGCCGGCGTGCGCACCACCGTATGCCCCATGAACGAGAAATCGGTCCACCCCTGATCGTCGGAGACGATCATCACCACGTTGGGCGGGCCGGGCGCGGCCCAGGCCAGGCTGCTCAACAGGCCCCAGCACAGTCCCCAGTTCCAACTCCATCGCAGTCTCATCGCCGTGCTCCTTCTTGCGCGGGTTGGGGTAGGTCGGTTACGGGCTGTCCGGCAACGGTCGCGAAACGGGACGCGTTGGGAGCCCCGCTGCGACTGTTCTTCTCAGCCAGCCCTACGCGGTTCACGGGAAGAACAAAAACAGGTGACTCTTTCGCTCGCTCTCGCCCAGGTAGATCGTGCCGTCGCGCCCAGCAGCCATGGCGTCGAACTGGAAGCCACGCCAATAATAGTACGGGCTGCGATCCACAACCAACAGCCCCAGATCCTCGAATCCACCTTGTTGTGGATCGTAGCCATAGAACTGACAAGGCTGCGAGGCTACGCGTTCACCCGCCATCAGATACAACTTGCCGTCGCGGCCTGCGCTTAGGCAGCGAATCCGCCGGGCCGCGCGCGGCTTGCCCAGGTTGACCAACTTCATTTTCGCCGGATCCAGCGAGAATAAATACCCGTCGCAGCTCCCGCCATAGACCAGGCCCGAGGGGTGCTGCACCAGACACTCGATCACGGCGTGATCCGTGTAGAACTGGACGTGGTTGTAGTCGCCAGGAACCTGCAGTGGGGTAGCCTCGATCTTCCCTGTCGAACGCCGGTAGCGAACCAGGCGCCCCCCGGTGCCCGAGGTCAAAACGCTCCCCCCCTCCGCGTCCGGAACATACAACAAAGCACGCGGCAGACTCCGCCAATCCCGCTCGGGCCCATGGAAGACCCGCTCTTGATCCACCGGCCCCACGTCGGTGAACCGTTTGGCATGCAGGTCGTAAACCCAGAAGTGCCCATCGGGGTAGCTCAAACCATAGATCTCCGTCCCGTGGATCTCCAGGGCGTAGATCGCATTGTGAGGCACGGGAATCCCCAGGTCCTCCAACTCGCAAGCCATGGAGGGCAGTTTTACCTTGCCACTGCTCTTAGCAGGGCGATAGCAGTACAGGTGTCCGCCGGGATCCCCCTGGAAACGCCTCTCGATATCCTTCCACAGCAGTTCATCGATTTTGCCGCCTCCCGGAGTGCCCGCTGTCAACTCCAGCGGTTGAAGCATGTTCAGCCCGGTCCCCACATATAGGCAGTCTTCGCCGCTGACCAAGGTATGGTGGATGCCCTCTTGGCCCGGAATCTTGCCCAAGTGCCGCACCTTGTTGATCGTCGGGTCGAAGACCAGCAGATAGGCTTCCTCGCCGCTGGTGCCGCCGTAGATCTTGCCGTCGCGGTGCGTCACCAACGCGGTGATCGCGCTGGAGTTGACCGGCACCTCATTGATCAGCGGATAGCCCAGATCGCGCAGATCGAGTCGCGGCGGACTGCCGATGCTGGGCTTAGCCCAATCCTGGGCGTGCACGACTCCCGTCAACAACAAGAGGCAGGCCAGCGACAAGGGTACAGGCTTCGTCGTCATGGGTGCTTCGTCATTTCGTGGTCAGTTGGTTCTCTGCATTCGACTATCGGCATCCAACACTCATTGCGGCCGTTTCGGCCGATAGATGACCAAGTGCAGGGCCACCGGTGTCTTGCCAATCCGCGCCGTGGCTTGCGCTGCGTCGCGGACCTCGGCCTGGCCGCACAAGTAAACGGTGCCGTCTGGTGCCACGCTGGCCCCCTCACAGCCAAATACGCGTCGACCGTCAGCGGTCTGCATGGCCCCCAGGTCCACGCGCTCCGCACGCCGCACGTCGTACATGATCAGATGGTGCGGTTCGCTGCTGCCGAAGGTCTCGACATAGGCGTCCAAGGCATACGGCCGGGCCGAGGGCGCAAAATATACCCGCTGGTTGCCGCTGTCCACGGCAAAAGCCAGCGTGGAATAGGGCACATCCTTGCGATCCCCCTCCAGAAACCGGCCGTCGCACATCTTGCACAGCGGCACAATCCGCCCCTCCGGCCCGTCGTGCGGATCGAAGCGGAACAGGATCGACCCGCCGCCGCAACTCACGCCATAGGCCACCTTCTTAAGCGGGTCCCATTCCACAGCCCGCCAATCGCAACTGCGGTCGATCATCGGGTTGCGCAACTGCGTGGGCCAGACCGTCGGATCGTAAGGGCTGGTGATCGACAGGTCGAGGACTCTCTCGCTCCGGGCATCGTATTTCCACACCCGGGCGATCGGGAAGCTGCCGTACACGTTCCCTTCGTCGTCGGAGAAGATATCGCGACACACGTCCCAGTTCGAGACCCGTCCCAGATTCTTGGTCACGCGCCGGTTCAGATCGAAGCGATACAGGTACCCGGTCAAGCCGATCCCAAACAGATACTTGCGATGCCGGTCGATGGCCAGCGGATACAGGCCGGTGCCGTCATCCACGTGGCCCAGGACCTCCAGCTTCTGCCGCTTGGGGTCGTAGCGCATCCAGTGGCCGCCGCGCCACGTGTTGAAGTCAATACTGCGCGGTCCGCTGCCATTGTTCAGCGGCACGAAGTAGATGTAACCCTCGTCATCCTCGACCGGCTTGTTGTGGATCTTGCCTGAAGTGCGGATGCCCTTGCCCCGCTCGCCCAGAAACTCGGCCATATCGGCCACCATGGTCTGGCGATCGCTCTGCGGATCGTAGAGATAGAAGTGGGCGCTCTCGCCTTCGCTGATGAGGCCCGAATAGACCTTGCCGTCACTGGCCGCATAGAGCCCATCCCACATGGCCGGATCGCGCCCCGGGTAGGTACGCAATTCCACGGAGCAGACCGCCTGGGGCGGGGCCGCGAAGATCGTGGCCGCAGTTCCCAACCAGGCCCAAGCGACCAGAACACAGAGCTTACGCAGCCGCATAGAGGTCCTCCAGACGGACAATCAGGTCGCTGATCTGCTACGCTTCCGCTCGCCAGCGGCACCGCCGACGAACCCCACCACAGGGGAGAACGCGGGCGCAACCGCCTCCCTGCCTAGAATAATCTGCCCAGCGCCCCAGGGCAAAGGATTCTCCCCAGCCTCGCCGATGCCTGCAACAGCCCGGAATTCCGGCCCCAAAACCTATCCCAGAACCATCCCAGCCACGTCGGGCGGCCCGGCAAGGCTGAGCCGCCGAACGGTTCTGGGGCCGGTCCTAAGAGCCCGCCGCCTGGGCAGAATTGCCGGCACCATCCGTTGCCGGCACGGTCGGCGAGCCCGACATGACCGCCTCAACCTGATCGCAGAAGCGTGCACGCAGGATCTCCCGGCTGAGGCCAGTTTCCACCGCCTGCCGTCCGCGTTGGCCCATTTCTGCTAGTTCGGTTGAACTGGTCGCGATAGCCTGCTGGAGGATCTGCACGGCCGTGTCCACGTCGTCATGATCGACTTGCCAGCCGACGCGATGCGTCTCCAGCAATTCGCCCACGTGGCTCGCCTTGGGGCCCAGAAGGAGGATTGGCCGACCACAGGCCATGGCCCCGTAGATCTTGCAGGGGTGAACGATCCCGACCATTTCGTTGCCCATACTCACCAGATGCACGTCGGCGGCCGACAGCGAGTAGGCCAATTCCGACAGCGGCTGATAGGGCAACAAACGCACGTTGCGAAGCTCATGCCTTTGGACAAAATCCTCGATTTCCCTGCGAGCCAGTCCGCTCCCAATGAAAACGAACACCAGACGCTCGCAATCCCGCAGGCGCAGAGCCGCTTCCAGGATCGTCTGCAGCGGATGCACAGGCGACAGGTTCCCGCTGTACATCACGACGAACTTCCCGTGCAGTTCGTGCGCGCTGCGAAACGGATTGGAGGCATGTTCGATGACCTGGTGCAGGCTACACAACGGCCAAGGAGGCATGACCACCGTTGTCCCCTCCACGGGCGCCCGGCGCAGAACCCGCTGTTGCATGAAACGGTCCAAGACCACCACACGACCGGCCCGCTTCAGAATGCGCCGATTGAGCCAACCTAACAGGCGCACCAGCATACTATTGGCGGGCAACCGCCCGGAGACCACGACCTGATCCGGATTGAGGTCCATCAGCCAATACACCAGCGGCACGCGGCGCACTGCGGCGATCACCAACCCGGCCAGCGACGCCATGGGGGGCGAGGTGGTGATCAGCAAGGCGTCGATCCGCGGCAACAGCAGCGCACGCACGATCCCTTGCAGCAGAAACGCCAGTCCTCCGAGAACGCGCAGCATGATCGTGCGCTTGCCGAAGCTGCCCAGCGGCAACCGGCACACCTCGACGCCTTCCAGGATCTCGCGCCGCGGATAGATCTGACGCGGGTCCTCGAACCCTCGGCGCGAAGTGAACACGATCACCCGATGCCCGCGCCGCACCAGTTCCGCGGCGGCGTCGGCCATGTGCTGGCCGACCGAGGCCGGATCAGGCACATAGACCTGCGTGAGCAGCAGAATGGTCTTCGGCCGGCCTGAACCCATTTCCACACTCCCCTGGTGACGGACGATCTTCGACTTGGTGGTGAAATCTTCGTTCGTCGGCCACAGCCCCTCACAGCAAGTCACCCCGAGGCCGACGGCAGACCGCTCAGAAGACTCGCTTGACCAGCCCCAGGATTCCCTGCTTCCACGGCACGCGGTGCGAAATGCCCGAGGCGTTCTGGAACGTCTCGAGATTGTTCAGGTACCACTGGAAATTGCGCACCAGGGCCTGCTGGTTGGAGTACTGGGGACGGAATCCCAGGCGATTCTCCGCCTTTTCAATGCCCACGAACGAGTCTTCGCAGGCCGTCTCGTAGACCCACTTGTACAGCGGCGAGAGCCGCAGCAACTCCAGCAGGCGCAAGGCCCAGATCACCGGCGCCGCCGGGAAGCCGATGATCCGCTTGCCAAACCCCGCGTGGTCCAGCACGGCCTGAAAATCCTCCTTCATGGTCGTGAACTCTTTGGCCCCGATATTGAATGTGTCGTTGACCACCTCCCGCTCCAACGTGGCCGCCAAATAGATGGCCGCGCACAGGTCCTCCACGTCCAGAAGCTGGTAGCGGTTGTTGCCGCTGCCGATCATGGGGAAGTTGTGCCCGTCCTTGGCCCAGTCATACAGCATGGCGAACACGCCCAGCCGTTCGGGCCCCACGAACGACTTCGGCCGGATGATGGGAATGCACATCCCTTTGGCCCGGTATTCCAGGCAGATCCGCTCCGCCTCGATCTTGGCGATCCCGTACGGCCCCACGCCGTCCAGCTTGTCGTCCTCGTACAGCGGATGATGGTCGGGAATGCCGTAGACCGCCGTGCTGGAAACATGGACCACGCGATCCACGCCCTGGCGATGGGCCTCGTCAATCACGTTGCGCGTGCCGTCGATGTCCACGGCGAAGATGTCCTCCTTGCGGTACAGGGGCAGCGCGGCTGCGCAATGCACCACGATCTGCACGCCGGCCATCGCCTCGGCCACCTTCGCCCGGTCGCGGATGTCGCCGGCCACGATCCGCACGCGGTCCTTCTCCGGATAGTCGAACGGCGCAATGTCCAAGGACACGACTTCGTGCCCGCGCGTCAGCAAGTACCGCACCAGGTTGATGCCCAGAAACCCGGCCCCGCCGGTAATCAGATACTTCGCCATAGGTGCCTCTTCTCTCTAGTGCTTCGTCAACGCCTGAAGTTCGGGATGCCTCTTCCACCCAACCTTGAATTGAGGACTCGAAGTGCTTGGTCAACCCGAAAACCTCGCGTTGACAAAGCACTAAGTTGTTGCGCGCCTGAACGCCGCGCCGATCCGGGAGCCTCCCCTCGGCCCGGGCGACAGGCGGTACGAAGATCAATCGGAGTCAGAATGATGCCAGCCAATGTTCGATGCCTCGGCCGTAGACCACGATCACGATGGCCGTCAGCAGCCACAAGGCCGCCGTAACCTGCACACCGCGGTCGCGCAACATCAGCTCGTTCGGATCGCTGTAGATCCCCCGCATCGACTGCATGGCGATCCGGCATACGCCATAGACCACCAAAGGCATGGTGTACACAAACAGATGACTGCCGAACTCCTGTACCGTACGATCGCTGGTCGCGTACAGCAGGAAGGAGATCACCGCCAGGGTGGCGGCCAGCGTGATCAGGTGCGTGAGCAGTTGTGGCGTGTACCCAGCCAGGGTCTTGCGGTGCTGCGTGGCCGATTCCCGGTCGGCGATCACCAGGATCTCGCAATGCCGCTTGCAGAACCCCAGGAACAGGCACAGCGAGAAGGTGCAGATCACCAGCCAAGGACTGATCACCACTCCGATCGCCACCGCTCCCCCTACGGCGCGCAGCACGAATCCGCATGCCAGGGCAATGGCGTCCAGGAGCATGTGGTGCTTGAGATAGGCATTGTAGGCCAATTGCAGCAGCAAATACCCCAACAACACCAGTCCGAATACCGGCCGCAGCGATAAAGCCAGGCTGGCGCCCAGCGCGAGCAAGAACACGCATTCTGCGATCGCCACCGGCACCGACAGACGGCCCGCGGCAATCGGTCGGCGGCATTTGCGCGGATGGTGCCGATCGCTATGCCGGTCGGCGATGTCGTTGATGATGTACAGGGCACTGGCGGTCGTGCAGAATGCCAGGAAGGCCAGCATGGCGCACAACCAAGCCTGCGCGTCCGTGAACCGGACGGCAAACACCAAGGGCAGCAGGACCAGCGCGTTCTTGATCCAGTGCGGCGTGCGCAATACCTGTCCCATCGGCCGCAGCCGAGAAAACAGGCCGGTCTGGCCGTCAGACGAGTCCGGTCCAGCGTCGCCGGATGACTCCTGCCCAGATGTCACAAATGACTCCTGCATGATGGCCTCAAGGCGATTTCTGAGACGGAAGATCCGCGCGTGCGGAGGAAGCCTGCCCTTCGGCTGGCGATGGCCGGGGATGGGGCCGCGGACGCGCCGGATTGCCCGCCACGATCGTGGCCTCCGCCACGTTCCTGGTCACGACGCTGCCGGCGGCCACGATGGCGTTGGGGCCCACCTCGATCCCGCCCAGCACCAGGCTCGCGGCCCCGATCCAGGCCCCACTCCCCACCTGGATCGTAGCGGTGATCAGATCGAAGCTCTGCCGACGGTAGTCATGACTCCCCGTGCACAGATACACCCGCTGCGACAGACACACATGGTCGCCAAGCTGCACGTCGGCCAGGTTGTCGATCCAGGCCTCCTGGCCAATCCAACAGTGGTCGCCCACGCTCAACCGCCAGGGATACTTGATCCGCACGTGCGGCTTGATGACCACCCCCCGGCCGATGCGTGCCCCGAACAGGCGCAACAGCCAGGACTTGGGCCTGCTCACAGGCACCCAGCCTCCTTCAAACACGACCAGACTCACGAAATACCACAACAGCCGCATGCCAAGGCCGCGGCCCGGTTGGTATCGCGTTCGATCAAAGCTGGCCAGATCCACGTAAGGCTCCGGCAAGCGATCTTCATTCCTCGATGTCATAGGCGATCAGAGAAAGACGGTTCTTTGGGGCTCGGACTGACACGCAAGGCACGCCTCACACGACCTCCACAAACTCCGGCCGCGGTCCACCGCCCACGATCCACGCATACAGCAACTGCATCTTCCGGGCCACGTCCTCCCAGGTGAACTGCCGGCAGACCAGCGCTCGGCCGCGGCTGCCCATCGCAGCCAGCTCCGCGTGTGTCCCGGCCAGCATCTGCTCCAACGCGTCCCGGATCTCTTCGACGGTCGGCTCGGCGACGAACCCGGCCTGGGCCTCGGCCACCTCCGGAAAATGGCAGCCCGGCGTGATCAGGACCGGCAACCCGCAGGCCATGGCCTCCAGCGTCGCCATGCTGAACCCCTCGGAAAACGAGGGCAGCACGAACAACTCGGCCGCCGCCAGGGCCTGCAGTTTCTGTGCGCCGTACAGCGGCCCGGTCAGGGTCACCGATGATTCCACGCCCAGGTCGCCGACCATCCGCACGATCTCGTTGGCGTAGCCGAAATCAGGGCCGGCGATCACCAGGTGCCAATCGGTGCGGCGTGCGCTGATGGCGCGCCATGCCGGCAACAGCAGCGACAGCCCCTTCTTGTGATGCAAGCGCGACAGGAACAGCACCAACCGCTTGCCGGCCAGATGCGGAAACGCGGCGGCAAAATCGTCCGGCCCGGGGAGCACCGCGTAGACCTCCGGATCGATGCCATTGGGAATCACGGCCACCGGATTGCGCAACCCATAGGCGCGCACCGCTTCCAGTTCGCCGCGCGCCAGGGAATGAAAACAGGCGGCCCGGCGAAAATCGCGGTCCTGAAACCAGGCGGCCACAATCCGCTTCTTCCACCGCGAGATGCGCAAGGCATACGCGTCCAGGGTCCCGTGCGTGCTGAACAGCACAGGTACCTGAGCACGCCACGCCGCCTGCGACGATTGATGGTTAGGCAGCATCCACACCGTGTGATTGTGGACCAGGTCGGTCTCGGCCGTGGCCGCGCGCAGCAGTCGCCCCAGTTGCCTGGACCAGGACAACCCGCCCAGCCACCAGCCTTGGGGCGCCAGGCAACGGTTGGGGGGCGACAACAGATGTTCGGCCGAGGCCCCCCCCTCGCACGACGCCGTGTACAGTGTGATCGGCGTGCCGCGGCGCGCCAGGGCGTTCGCCAGGTCAGCCGCCGCCCGCTCCAGACCGCTCCCCTCGGTCGAAAACCGCCCCACCATGAAAATGACTCGCGGACAACGGCCCGCGGACCTGTCAGTCATCGCCTTGAACGCTCCTGCCACCCAAGCCTCAGGATGCCCTATGGCTGGACTTCTTTACCCTGCACGTGACGGGGGTTGAACAAAGAACCGCCACATGATAACCGTCGGGATGATTGCCGCACTCCAGAAGAAGAAGTATTGCACCGCCCCTTGTGTCGGCAGGTAGACCGCAAGCGCCAGACTTGTGATAAGAACAATCTGCGCTAATCCGCCTCCCGCGCGCTCACGTTTCCACATCCAGGCGAACAACAACCCCAAGAGATAACAGAAGATCAGGCTGCCCCAGGAGAATTCCAGGAAGAAATCCGTCTCGAACCCATACGCACATCCATACGCTGGCTGAAATCCCGCCGCCTCCATCCACTCCACGTTCGAGTAACCAAACATCCCCTGGCCAGGCGGCTGCAGCAACCAGTCAAATCCGCAATCCTCATATTTCGTCGGCCAGATCTGACGCGGAATCGGTCGGATTACGAACATCACGACCCACAATGCGCCCCAACCATACCGCCCGAAGCGTTCGGCCGTCAGAAACGCGCCTCCAGAACTGATGAACTCTTCGTCGCGAGCAATATTCTCTGCCTTGAACAGATAGCCGAATACGGAGGAGAAGTCCAGGTGGAATGACGAGCCGATGTAGATGTCGCTACGATTGAGCACAAGGAAGATGGCCACCACGCCTGCCGCGCCCAACACACCTGCCAATTGCAGGATCGTCGGCCGGCGTTCCCTCCAGACGAAATACGCAAATGCCACCACGCACAAGGCATAGAAACTCGGCCCGCGTTTGGCCCCAAGCACGCCCGGCAGCCACAGGGGCGAAAGCAGGCATATCGCCAGAACGATGTCCTGGATCCGCAATCGTTGTCCGCGCCGCGCAAAGGCCAGCATCAACACCGCTGGTCCTCCCAACCAGCGACTCTCGAACAGATAGCCCGAGGAGGCCATCTTGAAGGCGTACGGTGACGAGAAGGTCTCCGTCAGCCCGCCGCGTTCAATGAACAGCACGTACAGGAACGAGAGCATCCCCAGCATGCCAAGGATGGCCCCTGCCATGTAGGCCCGGCCGCGAAAGCCGGGCGAGACGCGCAACACCGGACGCTGACGGGACATCTGCCGTGAGTATCGCGAGACTCCGTAGATGCAGCCCAAACAGAAGAGAGACACCGACGCCAGGCGGAACAGCACCACGTGCAGCAGGCGATCCGCAGAGAACCACTCCTGCAGCACCCCGTAGTAGGCAAGCGTTACGGGGCGAAAGGCATACACGTAGAGCAACAGCAGGCCAAAGAAGACCATCGGGTGGGTCGAATCACGGCTTCGCGAATACGCATAAGCCATCGCCCCGACGATGACGGCACCGGTCAATACGAGAAAGGGAATGGCCATCGCATAGGCAATCTGTTGGAGAACATGTGAACGTCAAGTCGCCGCAAACCGCTCTGCATACCAAAGCCGCCCCTGACGACGTGCTACGGTTACGCCGACACCGGCGTCATATATCCGTACTCGCATGTCGTTGTGGTCACTTGATCCCAAGCAAGGCTACGTGTGAAGCAGCTCGGTATGAATTGACGCCGCTGCCGACCGTATTGAAAACGTGAATGCTGCGGCAGGCTTCGTGAATCTGGGCGTAATTGCGGAAAACCGAATAAGAATAGGTCACCCCATCCCCCTCGGACCACATGTAACCCTTCCCTCTCGTCTTGAGGAAGTCTGCCAACGGCCATAATCCTAATGCATGAATCAGTTGCTTGACACCACGAACGAGCAGTGAGCCTTGGCCGAAGTTGTTTGCATCCGATATGAAGATTGCTTTGCGCGCGGTTCGCAACATCTCTGCAACGACCAGTCCCGGCTCACTCACGTGATGTAGCACACCGAACGCACACACCACGTCGAATGCGGCATTCTCGAATGGAAGCTGTGTTGCGTCTCCCGCCACAAGTTCGTGGTCGGACAAGCCGCTCCCGTGGCCAATTATTCTTAACGCCTCAACCGGCTCGACACCTGTCAAGATCACATCCGGCCTTTTCTGCTTGATGTGTAACAGAGCCCTCCCTGTGCCAGATCCAACGTCCAAAACCGAGTGGACTCCCAGGTAGTCAAACACCGCCAACAGGAAAGTCAAGGCCAAGAAATGCTCATCTTCGGCATGAACGTGCGACTGGTTGTACTTAGCGGCCGTCTGCTCGTAGTAGCGCCTCTGTAGATCGATTTCGTCATTTCTTTTGCGCCTCATATACGTATTCTCCATTGCCATGCCGCCACCCGTACTACGGAGAGGGCAACCGTGCCTGACTGATGCGAACCATAGTTAGCCAAGCACGTACCGAATCGCGCGAACGAATTCGGCCCCAGCCGCCGCGCAGGTCCAACTGCCAATCCGCTCCAGCGACTGCCGCCCCATCTCCGCAAGCAGATCTGGCTGATCCAGGCAGCGCCGCAAGGCCTCGGCCCAACTCCGTGCACCGCCGGCCGCAGGAACGAGAAAACCGTTGCGCCCCTCCTCGAGCAGATCGTAGGCTGCTCCCACCTGGTCGGAGAGCACCACCGGAAGACCGCTGGCCATAGCCTCGGCCACCACCAACCCCCACGCCTCGCGCCGCGAAGGCAACACGAAAAAGTCCCCGGCTGCAAACATGGCCGGCAAATCATGATTCTGCTGAAAACCGGCAAACGTGACCGGCAACTGCCTCTCCACCGCTATCTGCTCCAACCGGCTTCGTTCCTCGCCGTCCCCCACCAGAAGCAGGTGCGGCCGATGCCCCGGCTCCACCAACGCAAGTCCTTCCAATAGCACGTCGAGAGCCTTCTCGGGGACCAGACGGCCAACAAACACGGCAACGGTCGCGTCTTCGGGAATGCCCCATTGCTGGCGTAGTTCGCCCCTCTTGGCCCGGCAATCGCGCACCGCGGCCATGAATTGGTCCAAGTGCGACGTCAACGGCACCGTGAAGAGTCGTTCGGGCGGAATCCCGATGCTCAGGAAGTACTCGCGCTGTAGCCTCCCCAACCCCAGGGCGGCACTGCTCTGCCGAAGTACGGGAAACAAGAACGCCCTCTTCAAAGCACGCTTCAGCCAACCCCGCGGCTTGAGCAAATGCGTGTCCGACTGCAGCAAGAACGGCACACCGCGCGCAAGGCACCACAGAATACTGGCCTGCATCGTCCAGTGCGCATAGCCGGACACCACAACCGCATCCCAGGCATTTCCACGCAACGCACCGAGAATCGCCGGGTTGAAGTACAGCCCCCCCAGGCGATAGCTTCGCCGGTTCGACTCGGGCTCGATCAGGTGCGCGTAGCGATCCAGATCCCAAGGCTGATCGATCTGCTGGCTGCAAAAATAGTAGCGAATGTCCACCTGGGCACTGTTGCGGATGAACTCAAACAGCGGCATGTGAAAGGGCGTGGGTTCCACGGCGATCCACGCCACTTTCGGCTTGCCCGGAGTCCCACTCGCTTGACTCATGACGCTCCCATCACGACGCCAGGGCCGACAAGAGACGCTCGGCGTACCGCTGCCAGGTAAACTCATCGGCTCGTGCGCGCGCACTGGCGCCCATCTCCCCCAGCAACTGCCGATCGGCAGCCAAGCGCGCCATGCGATCTGCCAGGGCTTCGACATCGCGGATCGGCACAACGTACCCATCCAGACCATCCCGAACCACCGAGCCGGCGTTCGGCGTCGTAATCACGGGCAAGCCGGCCGCCAGCGCTTCGTAGCACACCACGGCCGACCCCTCCGTGATCGAAGGCAGGACAAACACGTCCGCCCAATCATACATTTGCCGGATCTCTGCGCGCGGTACCGGCCCGGTCAGTTCCACATGGCGGCGCAACTCCCGTTCGGCAGCCGACGACACCAGCATTGGCCCCACCACGCGACACACGACCTCCGCCCCCAACCGCTGGGCCGCCTGCATCAGGTAGGGAATGCCCTTGTACAGTCGAACAGCCCCCACGAACAGCACGCGCAGCGGTCCTTGGCGAGGCATACGCGGCGCCGCCGCGTAGAACTGCGGCCCGGCCGCATAAGGTACCACCACGCAACGGTCGCCAGGCCCACCATGGTCCACAATCGCATCCCGCGCAAATCCCGAACCGGTCACGATCAGGTCCGCCAGATGCCACTCCGCACGCTCCCGCTGCGCCAAGGTCTCCCAATCGCTGACCGTGGTCTGTCCCGTCTCCCAGTCGGGCCAGCGCTGGCATTCTTCATGCACCAGTTGCTGATAGAAGGACTCCGGAAGACTTGTCTGTTCCAAGACGGTCCGCAGCCTCCGCTGCCGTGCCGCCTCGAAGATCTCCAGCGAAGCCCCGTTGTACCCGTAGACCGTGTTGGCCATGCGAAAGCCTCGCCGGACGACCCGGCGGCCGAACTCCGCATTGGTGGCCGCATAGAAGCGTGCCAACTTGCCAGCCGTGTCGGCCCTGCGCCGCCGCCAGAAGTACGACCAGGCAAACCGGGGAAAGGAGCAGATCTTCTCGGCTGGGATTCCTTCCACGCGACGTCCCAACAGGCGGCGCACTGCCGACGGTTGCAGACCGCGCGGCCACACGCGGCGCAGCAATCGCCATCCCCAACCGTTCGCGCACAGGTCCGTGTATAGTCCCTCCAGCATGCCGGCCGTCTGCAGCACGACAGGCACCACGTACCCCTGCCGGGCGCCCAACTGCGCTACCAACACTCGCCTCGCGGCCCATCGCTTTGGACCAGCCGGGTTCCATTCGCATCCCGAGTTCACGATTCCATCAACCTGTCGAAGTAGGAAGCCAAGCGCCGGGTCAATTCCCGGCGATGGAACTGCGCGATGTATTCCCGATCCGCGTCGCAGATTAACTCGCCGCGTGCACGCAATCCCACCATTTGCCGGAGCAAGCCAGTCAGGGCTGATGTTTCGTACGGATCGGCGCACCAGCCGGCGTGTGACCGCTCGATCAGGTCGTGCAGGTCCCCCGGCGGAACCGTGGCCAGGATCGGCTTGCCCAGCGCCAGGTACTCGAACGCCTTGGCATTCTGGATGTATCCGCGATGGGATCTGCTCAGAAAGAGCGCCGGCAGGAAGAGCACGTCCGAATCCGCCAGCAGGCGTAGCCCCTCGTGGTTGGGCAACCACCCCAGGATCGATACCTGTCGCCTCAGGCCCAACTCGTCAACCATCGCCGTATTACGAGGCCCAAACACTCCGGCAAAAGCGACATGCACCCGGCCTTGCAGTTCCGGCGACTCGTCGAGCAACCGCCGCAGCGCCTTCAGCAGGTAGTAAGGCGAACCTGTCGTACGATCCGCCTCGCCACAGCGGTACCCCAACAGAGAGCCGGCCAGCCGGGTCAGGGGCGACCGGGATGCGAACGGCTGGTCGCCGTAGTCGGCCAAGGTCCCGGCGTAACCGATCCGAAGGCACTCCGGCGGCAACTCAGGCCAAGGCGAAACGGCCCCGGCCGAAAGGACCGCGTCGATGTCCTCGCGATCGAACCCGTTGGGAATGACGTCCACTTTGCCAGCAAACTCAGGATAGCGCCGCAGGAGCAGTTCGGCCATGGTCGGCGTCGCGATCGTGATCCGATCGGCCCTGGCCAGGGCCCGCCGCTCCTGGCACGTCTCCCACCAGTGGTGCAACCGCGTGGGCCACACGCAGTTCCACTCGTTGGTCCAGGGATCCCGGTAGTCGGCCAGCCACGGCAGGCCGAGACGACGGCGGAGCCGGCTGCCCAAAAGGACCGAACTGTACGGCGGCGCGCTGGTGTAGATCAGGTCCAACCGGTGCTCGGCGGCGATCCGGACGGCCGCCTGCTCGGCGCCTGGGACCCACGTGACTCGCTGCAGGTCGGGCCTCACGCAAAAGCTCAACAGCCGGTTCAGCTTCATCCGCCCCAAGGCCTTGTACGCCCGCCGCCCCCGTTCCGCACATCGCACGATGGTCGTGTCTTCCAAGCCGCTCAGCAGCGAACGGTCCTCTTGAATCCCACGCAAGGCGTCCACACCGGTGAGCACGATCGGCCGGTACCCGAACTCGGGCAGATACTTGGCGAACTTCGCGCTGCGAACCACGCCGACCCCTGCCTGGGGCGGAAACTCCCGGGCAATGAAAAGCACGTTTCGCATCACTGAATTCACTGCCAAGCCGTCTTGTCAGAAACAGAGCCGCACAGTTCGCGCATGGCTACCGCCCATCGTCAGTAGCCGCTGCAGCCATAGCAACCGTCGTCACACTTCTGGCTACTCGGAACCCTGTGTCGTCATAGCGCAGCTCGGGCTTCGCCCCGTATTGACGCGGACAACTAAAATACATGTCGTTGTCAAAGTTCCACGACCCGCCACGCATGGAACGCGATTCTCCGTGCCGGCGCAAGGACAAGTCCCCACGCTCGTAGCGTTGCAGATCCGCCGCGTTGTACCAATCGTCCAGATGCGCCTTCTCGTCAAAACGATCTTCGCACCATTCCCACACGTTCCCGCTGGTGTTGTACAGCCCCCACAGGCTGCGTCCTTGCGCATATTCCTCGACGCGGCAGGTCGTCTCCCGACCGCGATTCTTCGCGTGACGACACTTCGTGGGGTCAAACTCGCACCCCCACGGGAAATAGTTGCCATCCAAGCCCCGAGCGCCCTTTTCCCACTCCAGCTCCGTCGGCAATCGCAACCCGGCCCAGCGGCAATAGGCCTGGGCATCTTCCCACGACACGCACACCACCGGATGGTCCGCCTTGTCGGCCGGGAAGCTGCCGTCGCGCCAAACGGGCGCTCCCTTGTCGGCTTGATTCGGTGCCCGGTGTCCTGTGGCGTCCACAAACCGCTTGTACTGTGCGTTGGTCACCTCCGTCAGCCCCAGGTAGCAGGCCGGTAGGCGGACCTTGACTGAACTGAGCGCAGGAGGATAGCCCCGCGTGACTCCACCGGCGAAGAAGTTCCCTTTGGGAATCAACACCAAGATGCTGCCGTCAATCTCGTTCACCACGCGTCGCGGCAACCCGTCGACACTTCCCGCCAATGCGGGCGACGTGTCGCGATTCGCATCCACTGGCTCCAGATCGATGAACACGACGTTGGTCTGACGGCGCCGCACGCTGAATTCGTAGCGATATTCCTTGTACCCTTCCGCGCGCACGCGCAATTCGTGCTGACCAATCCGCAAACGAACCGTCTCTTCCGGTGGAAGGACCTCGATCTCCTTGCCGTCCACCATTGCGACGCAGTTCACTTCCGGAAGGTTGACGGCAAATCGTACAGCACCTTGCGTGGCGAAGTGGATCCCGATCGCCGCCGCCCCCGCCAACACCAGCACCAAGACCAACACGCCCCACCATTTCCTTCCCGTGCCACGGAGCGTGATATCGTCCTGGCATTCGAGGTCTTCTTCGTTCACCGGCATGCCCCTCGCTCCCGATTCACCCTGAGTCACCGACTGCGGCTGCGCCAAGCCCCACGACATCCTGCAATTGCCGTACGAATTGCGGAAAATTACTGTGAGCGTTGGACAGGAATTCCCATTGTCTTCGGCTGAGGGCGCGGCGAGCGGCCCAGTCGCTGCGGTTGACAATCACGTATCCCATGGCCTCCGCCACTTCCGCCGCAGTCGGATCAGTTCCCAACAGCCTCCCATTCTCATCGTTGACCAACTCCGGCGTCCCTCCCACCGCCGTGGCAATCACCGGGATTCCCGCGCACTGAGCCTCCATGATCGAAACGGGCACTCCTTCCGAAACACTCACGTTCAGGAAGGCGTCCACAGGGTGCTTCTGATAGAATTCCCGCACCGCCCGATTGTCGAGACTTCCCCAAAACCGATACTCCACCGACCCCGGCAGAATCCGACCGGCCAAGGCTCGGAGTTCGGCCATCAGCCCTCCTTCGCCGAGGTGGTCCCAACGGATTCGCTGGTCCGGATGCGACCTAGCAACCATGGCCAGCCCCTCAATGATCCGATCGACACGTTTCACGGGCCTCAACAGCGAACAGGAGCAGAATCGAACCTCGTTTGTGTCGGGCGGATCCGGCGATCCGGGAACATCCACTACGCCCAACCGACTCAACGACGCCCTTCCCTGCAGACGCGGATGTCGGGCCAACAAGTATTGCAGGCCGTGTTCGGATATGCAAAAGACATGGTCCACCGAACCGATCGTCTCCCTGCGAAACGGCCAATCTTCATCGCCACGGATCTCCTCGTACAGGTCATAGCCGTGTGCACGAGAAACGATCGGCAACCGGATTCCCAATTCAGCGGCTCCCAATCGCAGGCCGCAGATCAAGTACGTGGTCCAATAGCAGTACACCAGACATGGTGTCGTCAGGGCCTCCCACTCACGACACTTCTTCGCAAACCAGTCGGCGATGACCGAGATTCGGGCCGCTGTTGCCATCGCGCGGTGACATTGCCGGGGCGCCGTCACTCCTCGCATCGCGGCCAGGCAGGCCAATCGCGGATGATAGGCCAATTGTCGCACCACGGCACGGGCCTTCCGGTTCCATCGATGATTGCTCGGCGAAACGTCTCGCAACGCTTCGCCCAGACTGATGTCCACCTCGACGTTGGCAGGAACAGGGCGCCGACCGGCAGGCAGACTGGCGGGAAACACCGTCACCCGATCGAACCCCGCGGCCAGGAAAGGCAGTTCCGGCTCAAGGAACGTCTCCCCTCTGCCTCGAGGAAAATCGCCGGTGAACAATAGTAGTCGTGAGTGGTCGGCCATAAATATGCCGCGGTTATCCCCCGATTTCGTCGCTACGGCCGTGCTCGCTCCACGCGGATCGTTGTGTTGGCCGGAAACGCGCTACCCAGCCGGATCTTGCACTTGCCGTCTCTGACTCGAACAGTCAGTTCCCCTTCGCTCCAACGCCAATCGACCACTCCCAGTTCGGTCCGCAGGCCCGAAACCTCGATCGGATGTTGGAGCCACTCGGCCGGCACGCCCGCACCGAGAACCAACTCGGGTTCGCCGCCGGTAAGGTCGACGTAGCCCAGCATCTCGAGTTGCAGCAACAGCATCTCGGCGGCCGTCCAGTAATGGGGTGTCACGCACGTCGGCTTGACCCAACCGCGGATCTGCTGCCATAGACCGAAACTGTTCTCTTCGCCGTTGCCTTCCCACCAGGTGTACAGCCCTGGCGACATCTGATTTGCCCAGAACCAGGATAGCGTAATCCATGCCTTGTCGGGCTGCCCCAAACGCAGCCATTGATGGGCCTCAGCCACCGTGAAGTACGTCCAGAGCGGCCGACTCACCGGATTGCCTTTTGCATCCCACGATCGGCTCCAACGGGCCTGCAGGACACCGGCGAACTCCTCCTGGACTGGCCGCGCGATCTCGCTGGGCCATAGCGCGGCAATATACGTTCGCGCGTTGTCTGTTTGGGGTGGTCGCAAGGCACGCTGCCAGGCCGTCTGGATCTCACTCGCCTCCTTGCGCCACTGCTCGGCCTGATCACTGTGATCGAGCCGATCCGCCAGGCGTGCTGCGCTGAGCAATCCCGCGTAGCTGACGGCATTGACGAATAGGACCGGCCGCTGCCAATCCATCCGCCCCATGATTAACCCCTGGGCCGGTGGTTCACACACCAGTGGCAATTCAGGTTTGCGGAGAACCGAAGGCACAATGGGCCCCGCAACCGGCCGGTGCATGGGGACCTTCGTCCGCCGCATCTCTTGGATCAACTCGGCCTTCCGGCACACGTGCGGCCAGAGTTGCTGATCGTAGTGCCTGTCCCCAACGCGTGAGGCCACCTCCTCCAAGGCCCAGATCGCCAGTCCGGGAGCATCGGCCTCCGGCCCAAAACCGCCAAAGAAGTCTTCCTCGGCAAAAGGCTTGGAGAGCTGCCTGGCCGAATCCAACGCCCCTGCCCTGGCAAGTCCGGCCAACACGTAGGCGCCATCCCGCAGCCAATTCAGAGGATAGTTGACTGGCTCGCCCGGCCGCGTCTGATCGTGAACGGTTCCCATCAACAGGTGGGCGACCTGGGCACGCAGGCTTGCCCCAAATCGTGGATCGGGAAGGTCCAACTGCAGCGAAGGCGATTCCGCCTTGGGCGCTTCCCAAGACCCGGCCGGAAAGAGATTGTCTTCGATCTGCACTTGCGGCAGATCGCGCCCGGGACCGAGCACCAACCTCGCATACCCCCAACCGTCATCATCGTGGTGCTCGCCACCTTGAGGCGTTTCCTCGCGCCAGCCGGGAGTGTCCTCGCTACCGAGATACACAGCGCTGAGCGCGGGAATCACGCGCACTCGCCACCGGCGATTGACCTCCAGCACCCCCTCGCTCCAACGCAGATGATGGACTGGCCCCGCCGCAGGCCCAACACCGCGAATAGCAATCGTGATCCGGCAGTCCTTCACCGCTTCGAAACGAAGTATCCATCGTTGGGGGGCGTCAAGGGACCACCGGCAAGTGTAGTGCGGCGTTTCGGTCCTGATGGCCGGAATAGCGCGGTCACCAGACCAGTCGAACCTCTGGCTGAGGCGATCCAGCGCGATGGTGTCGCTGCTGGATTGTACGCGCCCCTCCGCATCGCAGGCCCAAATGGCGATTCCAAAACTGTTCACGCCCGGGCTGAAACTTCCGCCGGGCTCGTGATAGGCTTTCGAGTCCAGGTCCGAGTGCGGCACTGCCAACAGCACGTGGCCCGTTCCACGTGGCCACAGATCCGCCGGCCGGCGTTCCATCTGAACACGAACGGCCTGCCTTGGCACAAGCGAGGCATTCGCGTCATAGACCTGGCCGGCGATCGTCTGGGCCAGGGCCGCTTGTCGAGGGTTGTTGACCACCGCGCACACCAGAAGGGCGGCCACGGCCATTCGCGCCGGAAACCGCCACCGGCCCTGCATCGCGAAGGAAGCCAGGACCATCAAGGCAGGCAGTAGATTCAGGCTGAACAAGAAGACCTCCCGCCCATAGACGGCAAACACGGCCACCTGCCCCAGGACGAACAGCCCCACGATGCCGGCGAACCGCAACCCTGCGCGATAGCGCTGCCACAAGCCCAAGCTCCCCAGCATCAGGAGCCCCGCCCACAGCAAGACTCCAACCACGGCCACACCGCCCGAAGAACCCGGCGAAGACTGGTACGTGCCCACCCCCCGGCTGCCCAAGTCGTAGGGGACTTCCGCCACCTGTGGCAGAAGAATGGTGTGAAACAACGTGGACAGTACCTTTCCGCCCATACCCGCCTCGCCGCCTGTCGACGTGTAGGCCATCTCCGCACGCCACCGCAGGAAGAATGTCATGTTGTACAGGGTGCCAGTGCCCAAGGCCCAAAGCACTGTGACCATCGCGAAGGCACGCAGATTGGCCAGCACGCCGTGTCGCAGCCCCAACTGCAGCCAGCCCATCAGCCAGCCCAGGAGCCAGTTGGTCACAGTGATCGACATGGAGATGGCCCCTGCTGCCACGTGCCACCAGCTCGGCATTCGGTGCCGCTCGGCGATTGCTGCCATAATTAGTGCCAGTGCTACGCTCACGCCGCCGAAGAGGTGCGTTTCGGGCGTTCCGCTGAAACACAGAAACGATGCGCTAGCAATCGTCAGCCCGCTTAGCAAGGCCGCGTCCGCATGGCCGGTCCCACTCAACCGCAATGCGGTGAACACCAGCATGGGAAGCAGGGCGGCCATAGCCGCCAACTGGATCCGGACCGCCATTTCGGCCGTTACACCCACCAGTTTGCGCACTACGACGTTACTGGGCCAGGTAATGACGGAAAACAAGGGATGGACCCGCGACCGGTAATGATCGCTGCGCCGATCCGTCATGTTTTGCAGGACCCGCAGACTATCGGCGTCGAACCACACGTTGCTACCATACTCGGTCGCCAAAGCCATCAAGCGGCCGGAGGCGGAGAAGGAGACCCAAGCCCCTATCGCCCCCAACAACAACGCCAGAAGCAACTCCGGCAATAGCCTGCGAAGATGCTTCCCGTCAGCGGCGCTGTGCTGTTCAGACGCTGTCATGCGGCAGATCACAGGACCGTTTTTCGACGAGCGTTGCGCCCGCCAGTCGCACAAGCCAAGGATGGCCACTCTGAGCGGTCAGTTCCCGCAGTTCACGCGGACGCACGCAAAGTACATCCCGGAGATGGCACTTGGATTCGCGCGAGAAGAAATACAGCACGGCTACAGCCGTCGTGATGTACGACAAAGACGAAGTGATGGCCGCTCCGGCAATGCCGATGGTCGGCACAAGCACCACGTTCAAGATCAACGTCACGACCAGCCCCGCAAGACTGGCCACAAGGTTCCATCGCGGCTTGCCGATGGCGCCCAGGTAGCAGGCCAGGGCCTGGGGGATGCAGAACAACACGATTCCCGGCAACAGAAGCCACAAAGCAGGAATGCTCCCCCGGAACCGCTGGCCGAACAGAAGCAGGATCATCCCCGGCCCCAACAAGGCCATCCCGATTCCCAGCACACCCAGCAGGGCCAGAAGCGACCGGGCAGCCTTCGCCGCCCTCGCCGCTTGTGCTGAAGCGTCGGAGAGGCTGGTCAGATTCGGAAACAGGACCCCCTGCAGCGCCCGCGACGGCAGCCAAAGCAACTGCGAGAGGCTCACGGCCGTGGTGTACAGAGCCAACTCCCGCTCGCCCACGTAGTAGGCAACAAAGAACACATCGACCCGGTAACTCAGGAACTGCGCCAGGTTCGCAACGTAACAGGGCGCCGAGTAGTGGAAGATGTCCGCCAACCCCGCCGACACGGTCTTGCGCGGAGTCTGTGCCAGAGCCGAGAACTGAATCAGAAGGGATGTGACGCAAAGGCTGCCCACCATGGCCCAAATGGCCCATTGCATGATGTCTCGGCTGTTCATCCAGATGGCGACCGCCGCCGAGAGAACGACCGCCACGGTAACCAGAAAACGGTTGGTGACCGTCAACCACGCACAGAGAACGAACCGTTGAAGACCGGCAAGGACCGCCGAGGCATATTGCCACAGGAGCATGGCCGCGGCGCCCGCGGCCACGACCGCGGGCCCCCAAGACAGATACTCCACGGGCAGGATCGCCTTGGCCAGAGGAGTCTGCGAAAACAGCCAGACGGCGGCCCAGACGGCAATCATCTGTAAAGCGGCGATCGCCGCCAGACTCGGCATCAGACGCCGCGGTTGAAACGCGCCCTTGGCCACCCAATAGTTGATCCCGGACTCCAGCGACAAGCCAAACAGGGAAGTGGCCAGCATAATCGTCGCGTTCACCAAGTCGTAGCGGCCCTTTCCCTCGGGGCCTACAGTCCGTGCCAGGACGATGCTCGTGATCACCGCGAATCCCACGCTGCAAATGCTCGCCAGGATGTTGGCTGCAGCGCCCCGAAACAGAGTGTCGGGCCGCCCGGCCCGCGAGCATGACGGTGCAAGTTCCGATTCCGCCGGATCGCAGAACCCTCCGCCTTCCTCCGCCGGCACGCCCCCCTTGCCGTCAACGTCCGCTGGACTCGATGTGGTCTCCCGAATCGTAGTGTCGGGTCGGTTCACTACTGCAGGCCATTCCTACGCGATTTCAAAGAGATCGGCCAAGCCGGCCTGGACAGATCAGACCGGGGCCCCTGCGATGCACGCCACAACGTACTGCTGGGCTTCCGGCGTCAGTTCCGGATAGATCGGCAGAGCCAGCGTTTCGCTTGCGGCCGCCTCGCTCTGCGGCAAATCGCCCGCCTTGTAGCCCAACCCGGCAAAACACTGCTGCAAGTGCAGCGGCACCGGATAATAGATCTCCGTCCCGATGCCCTGCGCCTTCAGATGCGCCAGCAACGCGTCGCGCTTCGGCACCCGAATCACGAACTGGTTGTAGATGTGCCGGCCCTCGGGCACCGCGTAGGGCAACCCGACCTGCTGTGCGGCGACCAGGCCCGACTCCTCGAACAGCTTGCGGTAGCGTTGGGCATTGGCCTGCCGTCTGGCGGTCCACTGATCAAGGTAGCGGAACTTCACGTTCACAATCGCCGCCTGCAGGGCGTCCAGCCGGAAGTTGCCCCCCACCAGCGAATGGTAGTACTTCGGTTTGGAGCCGTGGGCGCGCAGCACGCGCAGGCGTTCGGCTCGGTCGGCGTCCTGCGTCACCACCATCCCGCCGTCGCCGGCCGCCCCCAAATTCTTGGAGGGGAAGAAGCTGAAGCAGCCATAGTGGCCCATCGAGCCGGCTCGCCGCCCTTTGTACTCGGCCCCGATGGCCTGCGCCGCATCCTCGATCACCACCAGCTTGTGCCGGCCGGCGATGTCCAGGATGGAATCCATGTCGGCGCACTGCCCGAACAAGTGCACGGGAATGATGGCCTTGGTCCGCGGCGTGATCCGCTGCTCGATCTGCCGCACGTCGATGTTGTAGGTCTTGGGGCAAATGTCGACGAACACCGGTTTGGCGCCCAGTCGGGCCATGCAGCCGGCCGTGGCGAAGAACGTGTAGGGCGTCGTAATCACTTCGTCGCCCGGCCCAATTCCTTCCGCCATCAGGCATGCCAGCAGTGCATCGGTGCCGGATGTGACGCCCACGCCGTAATGGCAAGCGCTGTACTCGGCGGCCAGCTTTTCGCATTCCTGGACCACCGGCCCGAGGATGAACTGCTGACTCTCCAGCACCGCGCTCACGGCCGACAGGACCTCGTCTCGAATTGTGTGGTATTGCGCCTTCAGATCCAGTAAGGGAACTTGCATGGTCAGGATATTCTCCAAGATTGCGTCTCAGGTGAGCAACCCCGTGAGGCCGACCAACGGGAGGCCGGCTTCCCAGGGCCATACGAGGAACGGCTGCGACACTACTCTTCTTACGCCCAATACACGTGCCGCAACGCTGGCACTGCGTTCAAAGTCAATTGCTGCGCGTGCCCGTATCCTCGGCCGGCACGGGTTGTTCCACTTCGTGCACGGCTCCGTTCTCAAACCGATACAGCCGCTGGCAGGCTGAGCAACGCGCCAGGCATTCGCCGTTGAATTCCAGCCGCTGGGCCGCACAGCGAC
>CALARR010000183.1 GCA_937889015.1 uncultured Planctomycetales bacterium
GCGAGCCGGTATCAACCAGGAGGCGATCCAAAACTGCAGAAGCGCGGGTCGGCCGAGGATTCGGGCTCAGAACCTATCCGAGAACCGCCCCAGCCACCTCGGGCGGCCCAGCCGCAGTGAGTTGCCGACAGGTTTCAGGACCGGCTTTAAAACGCCGCGAGGCGTCAGCGAGCGCAAAAGAACAGGTTGGAATGTCCTGGCCCAGCGATCCTTGAGGACTTCTCTTCCATGAGATCCCAAGACGTGATGCCTCGGTACGGAGCAGCACCAGCGGTCGTTGACGCTGACAGCAACGGCACGTGGGAATGCAATTGTGGCGATTGAATGGAGGAGTATGAATGAGGGGCATTACCATTCGAGACGTTGACGAACGCGGGATCTTGGCAGTCAGCTTGGCAAGCATCCTTGAGATCATCGGCGAACGTGCACTACATAGCCGATGGGTTCTCTCCGGCGTTGAAGCTTGGGGTGAAGAAGCCGCATCTCAATTGCACCGCATTGCAGATGAGCACTCATCCGTAGACGGCGAGCATCTGTTCGATCTTGCAAAAGGCGTCTGGCAGATCATCGATGGCAAATTCGAGGCGTTCGAGCCGTGCCAGATCTCGCCTTGGCTTACCGTCCTTGCGGTCGACAGTTCCGCTTACGATGTTTGTACCGATGATGTCATGCTGCTCGCGAAGTTTCGGAAATGCTTCCACAACGTGTCTGACTTGCCTGAATGGGCATTCTAGTTTCTCAACGCGGCATCCGGCATAGAATACAACAGCTTCGAAAGCCGCCCTGAGCGGCGTAGTTGGACCGCGAGCCAACAACTGGAGGGTACTGACAGAGCCTGAGGCATAGAGCCCCGGGTATCCACACAGGCCCGACGTCGGAAGCGATTCCGACGCCGGGCCTTTTTCGTTTTCTCGTCGCCGGGTTCCGGCAGGTCTTCATTCAAACAACCCATTGGAGAGCCGCCAACATCATGATCGACGTCGTCTATCCCCTGGGCAGCGGCAGCGCCTGGGACAACAACGAACTGCGCTACTCGCTCCGCAGCCTGGAAAAGAACCTCCTGGACCTGGGCCGGGTGTTCGTCGTCGGCCAGCGGCCTGACTGGCTTGTCGAGGCCATGCACATCCCCATGGAAGATGTCCATCGCAAGAACAAGGACGCCAACCTGATCGACAAGGTCCTGGCCGCCTGCCGCGCCGGGGTCAGTGACCGCTTTGTGCGACTCAGCGACGATCAGTGCCTGTTGCAGCCCAGATCGTCCGGCCAGATGCAGGCCTACCATCTCGGCCCCCTGGACCAGAAACCGGCCAGCTTCTGGGGTGTCGGGCGATGGAAGCGCCGCCTGCGACGGACCTACGCCCTGCTGCTGCACGAGGGCCTGCCCACGCTGCACTACGATTCTCACATCCCGATGGTCTACCAGCGCGACCGGTTCGTGGAGGTGATGACGCGTTGGCCGTTGCGTTCTCAAACGCCGCCTGGCCGGAAGGGGAATTGGCCTGGCGGATCAAACACCCTTGTGTGCCACACCCGTTTGGACTACAATGCCGTCGGTCAGGTGGTCTCCAGCTTCCACGAGCACGCGCGCCGCCATGAATACTTCGACCACGCCCAAGGTCGGCTACGCCGACGGCATGCACCAGCTCGTGGACCTGCAGCGCGGCCGGTTGAACGCGGCCCAGACGCGCACGCACCACCGGGTCAACGAGATCACCAGCATCACCGGCGGCCGTTGGATCGGCCTTCGTGACTTCTTGCTTCATACAGGCGTCCTTCGTGGTCCCTCCGTCCGTTCTCAACCGCGCGGCGCGCAACCGCGGTTCCAGCGCGTCGGGTGTCTTGCCCTATCTGCGTGTATCTGCGTGCATCTGCGGTTCCCAGATCGGGCACGCGGAGCCGCAGAGCCGCGGAGTGACGCGGTTGAGCCCGGCGCGACCTTTGGCCGCGATCGGACAGGACAAATACCACGAAGACCGCGAAGGGCACGAAGAAAGCAAGGGGCCAAACGCTTTTCTGCGCCGACGACGGCCTGCACCGGCAACGACGCGCGCAACCACCGGATCGTCCAGAAGGCCGGAGGCACAAGAACGGTGCTTGCGTCTTCAGTGACCTTCGCACGCGAGCCAAGGAGGTAAGTGCTTCCTGTTACCTCCACGTGAGCCTAACCAGTCAGGAATCTTCCGATGCGCGAGGAACCTATGCAAGACACCGCCCGGAGGGGCGCGCCCGGCAGCAAGAGGCTTGCGCGAATCGGTTGCTGCACAGCACTGGTCGTCCTCGTCTTGGGCGTTGTGCTGCCTGAAGTCCTCGGACGCAGGCCCTATGTGACCTGGTTGACCCCAGGCCGTGTGCAAGTTCTGCAAGGGCCCGACGGCGTTTGGGTATTCCTGGAAGTGCGGCGGTGTGTAACTCGGACAGCCCCTTTTGCCTCGCCCTCGTATGTGGCGCATACCGTAGATCAACGGGTGATCAGAATCCGCCCTGACGGGACATCACTACTGCAGGACTGTGCGCCCGAACCGAGTCTTTCCCTGGGCGAACTGGTCTGGGACGATAGCACATTCTACTTTCTGTGTTGGGGTTCGCCCAACCATCCTCGGCATCTCTATCGCTGGACTGGGAGGCAGTTTGAATGCCTCGCCACGACCGAGGCGACCCAATGGCTTCAGCGGCTGGGAGTCGCGGACGCCTCTCCATTCGAGACGACGGCCCGGCTCAGGTCGCACACGGAACAATCGGGATGGCGTGCGGTTGCGCTCGGCGACAGCGAGAAACACACAGCCTTGGCCACCGTCGGCGGGATTCGCGTCTACGCCGAGATGCGAGGCTCGACGTATCGACTGCTGGCGGAAGGGGCGCAGTGGCGCGTCCTGTTGCTCGAGATAGATACGCACTCACGTCCTGCCACAGTGGAAGACGAATCCCGCCCTGCCAAGGATCGGGACGGCGCAAAGGGGGCGGATACGGTTTTCATGTTTTCGACTTCCGGCCCGTTTGCGCGTTCCCTCGACTTCCGACCCGTTTGCGCGTTCCCGACTCGTTGCCCGACGGAATCAATGGACCGCTACCGATTAGTCCCTAATAGGGGCGACCTCGGACCGGGAGCGTGTCCACATCGGAATAACTCATCTGAAGTAGCGAGTTCCTTATGACTACTCTCGCGAATATCGGAATCCCGATGATCGTCGTTCAGTGGCCACTTATGTTCGCCACGTTGGTGCCGGTGGTCGTTCTGGAGACATTGGTCATCCACCGCCGGCTACGGGTGTCGTGGCGGAGTGCCCTGTTGGGTGTCGGCAAGGCAAACGTTCTCTCGACCCTTATAGGTGTCCCCTTGGCCTGGTTGCTCATGTTCGGGCTCGAACTAGGCATCTTTATCCCATTCTCAATCGCAGTCGACAGGTGGGAGTGGCAAGTCGACGGTCCCATCTGGTCGCTATTGGGATCCCTCGTTTCGGCTGCCTGGATTGTCCCCGACAAACAAGAGTTCCAGTGGTTGGCGTCGGTGGCAATTGCTGTCCTCCTAGTGCCTTGCTTCTTCCTATCTGTGGCGGTGGAACGCCGATCCTGTCTGCAGACATGGCGCGAAGTGAGCCCCGAAGACGTGCGACGCGGAGTATTCATTGCGAATCTGATGTCTTATTCACTACTCTTTTTGCTCGCCTGCGTCTGGGGGTCGTTCCACGTTCCGGGTGGCCGCTAGCAGAAGCAAATGGGGCGTCGGCGTACATCGGCGGTTGCCCGATCAGGCTTGTAGAACCGCAGATGGACGCGGATGAACGCGGAGGAGTGCCACCGGCCGCGGTGCATGGCGGTTTCGCCTGCTCAGCGTGCGTCCGAGGTCGCGCGTTGCGTTCTCGAACGCCGCCTGGCCGGAATGGGAATTGGCCTGGCGGATCAAATACCCTTGTGTGCCACACCCGTTTGGACTACAATACCGTCGGTCAGGTGGTCTCCGATTCTCAGGAGCACGCGCGCCGCCATGAACACTTCGACAACGCCCAAGGTCGGCTACGACTACGCGCACGGGTCGGAAGACCATACGCGCACGGTCGACGCGCGGGAAAGCCTCTGCACCAGCCGGCAGCACGACGCCGAGACGGGACAATATCAGACGACGCCCATTGATGCCGGCGCAGTCACTGATCGCGATTCCGGGGCTGCCGCGGCCGCGGAACGATCCTTGGCAATGCGGACCTCAACAGTAAGGAACGCGCGTGATGCAAGTACCGAGCAGCAGGCGTCGTTGGCTCCACCAGTACGGCTTGCGTACGCTTCTGTTGTTGGCGGTTCTGGAAAACATAGCCCTCGGTTGCATTGTGGTGAGAATGCAGAATGCGGAACGGCAGCGGCAGGCTCGCGAGATCCTCCAAACCGCGCACTGGGGAGTGCTTCACCAGTTCATGCACGATTCAGATTTCGACTTTGTTGTGCCACCGCGACAGCCTGGTCCGCAGTGGCTCAGAGACATCTTTGGGGTTGACTTCCTCTCCAATGTGACGTGGGTTCGTGTCCCGGACCTTGAGCATGGCGCGATCCTGAATACGGATCTCGACTGTCTCGCCTGTTTTCCGCGACTCGAACGTCTTGATCTGGAATGCCGTGCCACGGATGGCGTACTCATGCGTCTTCGAGGGATGAAGAGCCTTGCGTGGCTGGACGCCAGGCAGGGGACGGTGACAGATGTCGGGCTGAGGAACCTGGAGGAATTGACGGCTGTTCGGTTCTTGTTCTTGACGAACACGCCGATCACTGACGCGGGGCTGGAATACCTCAAGGGGTTGACGGAACTCTCTTGGTTGGACCTAGAGCGCACCAGAATCACTGACGCGGGATTACAGCAACTCAAGAGATTGACCATGCTGTCCTGGCTGGGGCTTCAATCGACACAGATTAGCGATGCGGGACTCGGAAATCTCAGGGACCTGGGCCAACTCAGGCACCTGGACCTCTCGAACACCCAGATCAGTGACAAAGGGCTTGAGCCTCTGAAAGCACTTACTCGGCTCGACTCGTTGTATCTATGCGGAACCCATGTCACGCAGGAAGGCGTGAGGGCTCTTGAGCAGGCGTTGCCCGACTGTTCGGTCCATTGGGACAAGAGCGACTAACAGGAGCCGCTTTCAGCGCGAAAACGATAGAAGGACCTGTTCCATCTATGCTCCCGTGGGTCTTACGTTTGAACGAATGCCCACAGCTTCGAAGGAGGGAGGTCATGAGAAGAGTTCTTTCGCGTCGTGTTTGTGCGGGCCTTGTTCTTTCACTGTTCTTGCCACTGATGCTCGTTTGTGCCATGCCCGAGCAAGAACGCGGCTCTACCTCACAGCGCCCCGGAGACGTGAATGTGATGCGAGATAGACTTCGAGAAATCGTGAACACGGAGGGCGACAACGAGTTCTGGGAGAAGCTACTGATCCTGGCAAGGGACGCCCTCGGATTCCGAATCACTCTGAAGTTTGCAGGTCGAGTGCCTCTCGGTGCTGGGCATGGACTTCTCTCGGACTCGAAATCTCCGTATCAATGGTGGATCGAGGAGCCCAACGGCCAGATTGCGAGAGTTGAAGGAGCCAAATTCGCGCGAGTGATTGCAAAGGGCGCGATGTCCGCGGATCTACACGTTTTTGAAGAGGATCCGGAGGCCGTCTTGCTCACCGCAACGGAGGATCATATCTACCTGTTCGATTCCTCGTCCGACTCTGGCACTTTCTCCGTACTGCGGCGAAAGCCAGTGAACGAGAAGGGGGGCGGAAAGCTCCCATGAGTGCCCCAAGGGCGAAAAGATGGTGAGAAGGAGCCGCAAGTCACGGAACAACACCTGACAGGAGTGGCCGCAATGTACCCAAGGATGCTCTTTGCCGGAACGCTTGTCTTGGCGGCCCAGCTTTCCGCGCTGTGCGCGGAGGACCTATCGGAATACGCGGCGATCCGAAAGGAGACCCACGCTCACAGCCAGGCACGAGACTATCCTGCAATGGAGAGGTCGGCCAGGCGTCTGTGCGAGTTCACTCGCGCCGCGACTGATACAGATCACCGAAGGATCGGTGAAGCCAAAATCCAGCTTGTCGCGGCGCTGATTGGGCAGGGGCGGTATGCGGAGGCTGAACCCTTGCTCAAGGAGACGTTGACTCGGTACGAACGGGAGCTTGGCCCCGAGACCGTGGATACGGCTGCCGTATTGAACACCTTAGGCTATCTCTATTGCAGAATGGGGCGTGTTCGAGAGGCCGAGCCGCTACTGGTGAAGGGCCTGGAAATCCGCGAGAAGACACTCGGGCCAACCCACTTCGCGACTGCGATCAGTCTCAGTCGGCTCGCGGACTTGTACTTCCTGGTTGGAAGACTCTCTGAGGCAGAGGCTTCGTGTATGCGTGCCCTGGCCATCCTGGAAGACGTGGACGAAGAAGTGGATAGAGGAGAGAACAGGGCGAGGACCTTGGAAATTCTTGCAAAGACACAAGAGGTCGAAGGTCACTTCGCTGAGGCTGAAGCCCGCTATCGCCAGTCACTGGGGATCACCGAGAAATCACTCGGCTCTGAGCACCCCGCGCTCGTGACACCCTTAAACGGCCTGGCCGTGTTGCTTGAACACGAGGCGCGCTATGCGGAAGCGGAGATTCTGTACCGGCGCGTGTTAGGTATCGTGGAAAGAACATTCGGCACGGAGCATTTCAAGACCGCTGCCATCGTGAACAACCTGGCACACCTCTACCGCGTTCAGGAACGCTATGACGAGGCCGAGCCACTGCAACTCCGCGCCGTGGCCATTGCACGAAAGACTCTCGGGCCAGATCATCCCGACACCGCGGCTACGATCAACTGTCTGGCCAGACTCTACGCGGCCCAAGGTCGCTATGCCGACGCAGAACCGCTGTACCATGAGGCTCTGACACTGGCGGAAAAGATTTTTGGACCAGAGCATCGGAATTTGGGCACGTCCTGCAACTGCCTGGCCGAACTTTACCGGGCACAAGGGCGCAACGACGAGGCCGAACGTTACTACACGCGCGCCCTGGCCATTCGCGAGAAGGCGTTGGGGCCCGAGCACCGCGACACGGCGGAGACGCTTCGCGGATTGGGCGAGTTGTACCAGGCCCAAGGTCGCACGGCCGAAGCCGAGCCGTTCCTGCAGCGTGCCAAGGCCATCGAGGATAAGCGATCCAAGCCCCAGGCCAAGCCGGAAGCGGGGCAACCGCCCCAATCCCGCTTGCCGAACTGACCCTGCCGCCCCGCGCAGGACAACGCAAACGGGGCGGATATCGTATTCATCACAGCCACGGGAGGTTTGGTCGATGTCGTCAACAGTGGCGGTAGCAATATTCGTTCCATGGACAGGGCTGGCTTTTGCTTGGGTTGGGCTCATCATTTGGGTCTGCTGGCGGCTCCGATCACGGCATGCCGCAGTCTACGAGTCAATCGGTTCTTTTGATCTGTTCTGGAACAACTCCGCGCACAGTGGCTGGCTGTTCTTGAGGTTCCTTCTCGGATCCAAATGGCACGACTTGGATGACCCACAACTCCGTATGGCCCTGCGCCTGATGCAAGCCCTCCTTGTGGCGTTTCCCATAGGTCTTATTGCGATTGTCGTGCTGGCGATCACCGCAGGCATCCGATAGCGCCCACATGCCCAGCAGTGAGCTTGGGAAACCCCATGCATAACTCGTGAGATGCGGCCATTTCAAGGGAGCACTCCGGCACCGTGAATACTTCGACCACGCCCAAGGTCGGCTACGCCGACGGCATGCACCAGCTCGTGGACCTGCAGCGCGGCCGGTTGAACATGGCCCAGGCGAGCCAGCACACCCGGGTCAACGAGATGACCAGCATCACCGGCAGCCGTTGTATCGGCCTTCGTGACTTGTTGCTTCATACAGGCGTCCTTCGTGGTCCCTCCCGTCCGTTGTCAATCGCGCGGCGCATTCGTGGCTGCAACGGGTCACGGTGTCCTGCCCTATCTGCGTGGATCGGCGTCCATCTGCGGTTCCCAGATCAGGCACGCGGAGCCGCGGAACCGCGGGGTGACGCGGAGGAGCCCGGCGCGACCTTGGGCCGCGATCGGACAGGACAAATACCACGAAGGCCGCGAAGGGCACGAAGAACGCAAGGGGCCGAACGCTTTTGTGCGCCGCCGACGGCCTTCACCTGCACCGACGGGCGCAACCACCGGATCGCGAAAAGGGTCGGATACCGTTGTCATATCTTCGACGTCTCTTGTTCCATCAGTGAACCTTCGGAGCCATGGCAGTTGGTTTGTTGAGAGGTGCAGCAGGGGTGGGTTTCGTTAGACCTTATGCGGTGAGACCAGGTGCCGTATGAAGTACCGAGTGCTATTCATCGCCTTGGTGTTGGCTGTAGCGGCTTGGGGTTTTGTCGGCCCCGCTCTTGATGTCTCATGCGAGAAGGTGTGGATTTGCGCCGGCTGCGGCTCGTGCACAGGGCGGACTACTGTCCTGGGCGTGTTCCGAAGGTCGGAGTACTACCGAGCCTCGCCACTTCAGGAATGGCTTTCGGCACACAATCTGCCCCACACCCACAATTGGTGCCCTTTGCACGAGACGATACGGGATGGCACAGGACATCTTTGGGAGTCTGGATCCTGGGGTGCACCACCTATCTGCGGTTTGGACCAGACGCTGCTCGATCCACCGTTGTCCGATAGGGATGTTTCCGAGGTGCGTCGGCTTGTGGCTGTGCTGGAAAACGGTTCGAAGGATGAGCAGAAGGAGGCGATCCGGCGGTTTCGTGAGGCAAAGCCTTTTAGGGACAGGGAGACGAACTTAGACCAGGGGACACAAAAAGGGCGGGAGTCCTTCCGGTTGCCGGCCCAGCAGGCACAGCCGCCTCGAAAGCCTCGCGGAGCGGCGCAGCCTGACCGCGAGCCAACAACTGGAGGGTACTGACAGATCCTGAGGCATAGAGCCCCGGGTATCCACACAGGCAAAGGCACACGGAAAGCGTTGTCGTGTTTTCGACTTCCGATCCCTTGGACAGTGCCGGACAGAGCCTTGGCGATGGATGCGGGTGTGGTCCTTGACCACGATCAAGGCCGCTGCGCGTTGTGGTTGGAATCGTACTT
>CALARR010000184.1 GCA_937889015.1 uncultured Planctomycetales bacterium
CTGGAGGACAAAGACTACCCCACCCACAATCCATTCTGGCGCGCGCACCCCGAATACTGGCTGGGCGACAGCGACAAACCGGCTTATGGCGGCCCGGACAATACCCGTCTGTTCAACTGGCTCATTCCCGCAGTACGCGAGCACTACTTTGCCATCCTGGAAGAACTTGCCGGCAAGTACGACATCGACGGCATCGAATTCGACTTTCAGCGATGCTGGAGACTGTTTCACAATGAAGAAATCGAGGCGGGAGCCTCCGTACTGACCGATTTCGTCAAGCGCGTCCGCCACATGCTGGATGGTCTCGGGGCGAAACGCGGCAAGCGCCTTCAGCTCTGCGTGCGATCACTGCATTCGGTGGCGCAGTGCCGGAAATTCGGCATCGACGTCGTGGATTGGGACCGGCAGGGCCTGCTTGATATGATCAATGTATCTTCCTGCTATCTTCACAGCACCGAAGTCGAGATTGAGGAGTTTCTGCATGAGACCCCCAATTCTCGCATCTATGGAGAAATGAATTACATCACGAATATGGAGGGGAGCAAGGGCTCGCCGAAATCGTCACGACGCTTCACACTGCCCGAACACTATCGGGCGGCGGCGCTCAACTATTTTGCCCGCGGGGCGCACGGCATCAGCCTCTTCAATCTGGATTTTGCGCCGGCGGCGATCCGAAAAGCCGCACTCTCCGCGTTTGTCGGCGTGACCGACATGACCCTTCTGCAGACGCAGTCCAAAGCGTACGGCGTGTACTTCAACAATGGAACGAAAAACGCCAGCCTTCCGAGAACGAATGAGGCTCGCTTCCCCCTGATCGTCGGTGATGATCCCGCCAAGAAGCTCATGCAAAGCGCAAGGCTCCGGTTGGAAACGCTGGAGAAATGCCGCGGGGCGGAGATTGAAGTCCGGCTGAACGGCACGCCGTTGCGAGAGTGTGACCATCCGGATACGGAGCTGTTTCCCTATCTGAGTGAAGGTGTCCGGAGGCCTGAGAGTTCGCTTCCTCCCCGTGATGAACTCAAGTTCTACGACGTTCCCGTGGACCTTCTCCGCTATGGTAGAAATGAGGTGGAACTGAAGAAGCACAAGCCGGAAGGGACGGCGATCACCTTCTACTCGCTCGAACTGGCGCTATATGCCCCGACCGCGTGATTCGATGCGTCGGCGGGCGGCCGCGAGTACCCGTGTGACCCTATCACCGCGTGCCGCCGCTCGCCTGCTAACCGGCCATGACGACCGGCAGAAACTTCGATCGTGGGCCGATCCCTCGTCGCCAGTGCGTCCTGCGTACTCGAGACGTCCAAGTCGGACCTACGCCTTGTGAGAATCTGCTCCCCCCCCCAAGAAACCTCCCCAAAGGTTCAACTTTCCTATTGAAAAACCCCGCCGGATCGCTAATATGGACACATGTACATCCGGCCGCCCGCCTCCTCGCCGACCACCCCGACCGCTTCGCCTCTCAGGCTTGGCCCAAACCTTGGAAGTGCGATTGCAGGAGGCCGCCAGTCACCATCTCAGTCATGAGGAATTCTTGGAGCTGATCCTCCAGGACGAACTGTCCGTACGTCAAGAACGGCTCATCGACCGCCGGATGAAGGCGGCCGGGTTCCGTGAACTGAAATCCCTGGCCGACTTCGACTGGAGCTTCAACGCTTCCATCAAGAAGAAGCAGATTTACGACCTGGCCTGTTGCCGGTTCATTCGAGAACACCGGGACGTGCTGTGGATGGGACCGCCGGGCGTCGGCAAGTCGTTCCTGGTTCAGGCGTTGGCCTACGAGGCGATCAAGCAGGGCTTCGTCGTCCTCTATCGTTCGATCTTCGACGTGGTGCGAGACTTCCTCCACGACGAAGCCTTCGGCGGCGAAGAACGAGTGCTCACGAGGTACCTCAAACCCGACCTGCTGATCATCGACGATATGGGGATGAAGCAGTTGCCGAAACGAAGCGGGGAATATCTGTTTGAGATCATCATGCGCCGTTACGAGACCCGCTCGACGGTCATGACCAGTAATCGCCCTCTGGAAGATTGGGGCAAACTGATCGGCGACATCCCCTCGGCAACGGCGATCCTCGACCGGTTCCTGCACCACGCCGAGATCATCAGCATCTCGGGCCGCAGCTACCGCCTACGCAACCACGGCCGTCAGGACGAGCAAACGCCTGAAAAAGATCAGCCTTCCAACGATGGGAAGGACGACAAGCCCACCAGGAAAGGGAAACCGGCCTCTCCCAAATCCTCTCCTTCGGAATAGCCCGGCTCTTGCCAACATCACCAACGGTCAGTTACAAAAACATGGACATATCTGGCTGGTTTTGAAGCGCCTCTCGGTGGCTGGTTTTGAAGCGCTCAGTGACACCACGCCAGCCGATGAGGCACCTGGATCTGGTGGTGGCGATGCTGGCGGAAGGC
>CALARR010000185.1 GCA_937889015.1 uncultured Planctomycetales bacterium
TCGGGTCGGTTCTTGGGCCAGGATCGGACATGCGCACCACTCCCCAGAGAATCAGTCTTACCCCACTCTACGAAAGCCGATCGCCTGCGGCAACGCTCCCCAGGCGGCGCGCACGACCGATTATGGAAAACTAACGCACGCGGCAGTGGGCACCTTGCGTGGGCCATAGTTGGGCTCGTAGAATTCGGTCCAGTTGCACCCCTGTTCGATTCCTTTTCGAACCCCTTTGCCGGACCACCACAAGGGACAGCCAGATGAGCGCGCTGCTAGGTATAGACGTTGGCACCTCGGGCACCAAGACCTTGGCCATCAACGAGAAGGGGCGCATTTTGGCTTCGGCCATGTTCACCTACCCTTGCTACGTTCCCAAGCCGCTGTGGAGCGAGCAGGACCCCGACGACTGGTGGACGGCCACCGTTCAGGGCGTGCGCACGGTGATGAAGGCGGCCCGGCTCAAGCCTGGCGACGTGAAGGCCATCGGCCTGTCGGGGCAGATGCACGGCTCGGTGTTTCTGGACAAGCAGGACAAGGTGATCCGCCGGGCCATTTTGTGGAACGATCAGCGCACGGCGGCCGAGTGCCAGGAGATGGAGGAGCGGGTTGGGGGACGCGCCAAGCTGATTCAGATGGTCGCCAACCCGGCCATGACCGGTTTTACGGCCCCCAAGATCCTTTGGCTCCGCAATCACGAGCCGCGCCACTTTCAGCGGACGCGCAAGGTGTTGCTGCCCAAGGACGAGATTCGCCGCCGGCTGACCGGCCAGTACGCCACGGAGGTCAGCGACGCCAGCGGCATGTTGTTGCTGGACGTGGCCAATCGCCGCTGGTCGCGACCCTTGTTGTCGGCCTTGGAATTGGACGCGGACCTGCTGGGCCAGTGCTATGAGTCGGAAGAGGTGACCGGGCACTTGAGCCGCTCGGCGGCCGAATTGTTGGGCCTGACCACCGACTGCGCGGTGGTGGGCGGCGCGGGCGACTGCGCGGCCGGGGCCGTGGGCAACGGGATCGTGGAGCGCGGCGTGCTCTCCACGTCGATCGGCACTTCCGGCGTGATGTTCGTACACAGCGATGCGGTGAAGATCGATCCGGAGGGGCGCGTACACACCTTCTGTCACGCCGTGCGCGGCAAGTGGCACATGATGGGCGTCAATCTTTCGGCGGGCGGGTCGCTGCAATGGTTTCGCAACGCGCTGTGCCAGGCCGACGTCCAGGAAGCACGGCGCACGAAGCGCGAAGTCTACGACCTGCTGACCAGGGAAGCGGAAACCGTGAAGCCGGGCAGCGAAGGGCTGTTCTTCCTGCCGTATCTGTCCGGCGAGCGCACTCCGCACGCCGACCCGGACGCGCGCGGCTGCTTTGTGGGCCTGACTTTGGCGCATGCGCGCGCGCACCTGATCCGCGCCGTGATGGAAGGCGTGACCTACTCGATGCGCGACAGCCTGGCGATCATCGAGGCCCTGGGCGTGCCGGTGCGGCAGATTCGGGCCAGCGGCGGCGGATCGCGGAGTCCGCTGTGGCGGCAGATCCAGGCCGACGTCTTTGGCAGGAAGGTGGTCACGATCAACACGGAGGAAGGGCCGGCGTATGGCGTGGCGTTGTTGGCGGCCGTGGGCGCCGGGTTGTACAAGAACATCCAGGAGGCCTGCGCGGCCACGATCCGCGTGGTGAAAGAAACGTCCGTGCAGCGGTCGGCCAAGGCCTGTTACGACCGGGCGTTCCCGGTGTATCAGCAGCTTTATCGCTCGCTGAAGAACGACTTCAAGGCCATCGCCGCGCTGGAGCAGTAGAGGGCCGGCGTGGGGAGGGGGTGGCTGCGGAGGCGGATCAGCCTGGCGGCCAGCCCATGGCTCGACCGCCGAGGAGGTGGAAATGCAGGTGCATGACCTCCTGGCCGGCGTCGCGTCCGCAATTGGTGACCACGCGGTAGCCTTTGCTCAGGCCGGCGGCGGCCGCCGCTTTGCGCATGGCGAGAAACAGGTGGCCGACGAGGGCTTCATCGGCTTCGGTGATGTCATCGACCGAAGGGATTTCCTTCTTGGGAATCACCACCAGGTGCGTGGGCGCCTGGGGGTGGATGTCGCGGAAGGCCAGGCAGAACTCGTCTTCGTAGACGATGTCGGCCGGGATTTCGCGGTCGATGATCCGCTTGAAGATGGTTTTTTCAGCCACAGTCAACTCCCAAGCTGATCCAAGGGGATCGCCTCGTCGATCAGCATCACGGGGATTCCATCGCGAATGGGATACAAGAACTGTCGGTCTTCGCGCACCAGTCCGCCCTCGACGGGGCCGGTGACCGATTGCCCATCGCGGCGTTTGAGCGTGCCGGCGGCAATCGCGCGATTCAGCGCCGCCACCAGGGCCGCGTCGGCGGGCTGCAGGGGAGTACGGTTCTCGGGACAAACCAGGATGCTGAGCAACTGGGGATCGATCATAGGTCAACCGGCGACGGAAGAGAGCCTGGCTTGTGGCAACGCGGCCGATCCGAATTGCTGCGCGGCATGGTCGGGCGATCCGGCGGCCAGGCTAGGATGCGCTTCGGGCTGCAGGCCCTTGTGTTCCAGCATGCCGCAGCCGACCCGGCGATGCAAGGGCCGTTCTGCCCGGCAGCCAAAAAAGATGAGCCGCCTGTGGGGCGGCCCGGGAGTGCGACGGGGCGTTGCTGGCGCGGTGGCTCGACTCAGGATTCGACCGGTCCAGGCGTGCGTGATCGTCGGGGGCACTTGGCCGATCCCCACTCTTTGGTGAGCGTTTCGAAGACTTCGGGCGATTCGTAGCGCACGACGCCTTGTCCTTCGGGCATGGGGCCGATGAGGCCGCGGAAGACGGGCAGGCCGCGGAGGCTGAGGTTGGTGCTGCAGTCGTCGATTCCGACCTGCGAATGGCGCTTCAGCAGCGCTTCTTGGCTGTCGTAATCGCGGATGCGGAGTTCGCCATTGGCGCCGCGTGTGACGACTCGAAAGGTCTCTTTATTCATGTTGGCCATTCCCTCGATGTTTCAACCGACTCGACAGCGGCGAACTACACGAGGTTATCGACACCCGGTCGGGAGCGATGGAGGCATTTTGGCTGGGGCGACATAAGGCTGTCAGCCGCAAGATTCGGAATAAGAAGCACTTCGGCGCTGCTCGGCACCACCAGCCCAAGGATGGCGGGATACGGTTCCGGCTGCATCAGTCGTGCAGGTTGCACGCGTCCGCCGTAAGCGATTCTTCCAAGGCTGACTGCCGCACGTTTTCTAACAGCAATTGCAGCACGACGTGCAAATCCGTGTTTGTCAGAATTCCCTGCAGCGTTTCCCCCCGGAGCACCGGGAGGCAACTGATTCCCTGCTCGAGCATCAGGGAGACGGCCCGATCCAACGGCATTTCCGGCCCAACCGTCACCAGGTCGGCGCTCATCACGTCGGCCGCGGTGCGTTGCTTGAGGAGGTCGCTGGAGGCGGCGGCGTCGGGCCCCAACCAGCGCAGCACGTCGCGGTCGCTGATGACCCCCACCAGCCGCTGGGCATCGCTGACCAGCAGGTGCCGAAATCCCTTGGCGTGGAACAATTTCACCAGTTCCAGGAGCGTGGTGTCGGGCGCCACGCAGCTGGGCTCGAGCGTCATGGCTTGGGCCACCACCAAGCCGCCGTGGCGTGCCAGGCGGGCGCGATCGCGCAAGGCGGCTTGGATCTGCGTCTGTTTGAAATTGGCGGGCATAGGGGTGCTCCAAGGAATTGCACAACCTTAGCTTGTGAGACTCCAGAAGCAAGGCGTCAGGTCCCGGCCGGGAGTGCGGGTTTGGCGCCGGGTGTGGCGCGGAGGATGGCGAGCGACCCCCCAAGGCTTGTGGGGGGGTATCGGCTTGTCAGGCGGTTGGCGCAAGGGTAGATTATTGGAGTTCCGGATCGTCATGCGACGTGACGGTAGCGTTTGTCGCATGAAGCCGGGCTCCTGTGGATCGCCCTGGTGCCATGGCTTGCCTGAGGGTGGATAGGGAGAGCCGGAGAACCGGCCCGGGAGGGTACGCGAACGGTTAGCAGCCTGACTCGAAATCAGGTGCCGGGCAACCGGTTGAGGGTTCGAATCCCTTGCCCTCCGCTTTCAAGACTCCGGCCGCAAACCCCTGTTTTACAGGGGTTTTGGCGTTTCTTGGGTCCAGCCTTGCTGCGCCAACCGCCTCCCCTGATTTAAGGACTCTAGGGGACACGAAATCCCTCGATTTCCCACCAGTCGGTACAACCCGGGGTACAACCCGGATTCGGGCCGAATTGGGCCGTTCGCTGGGTTTCCCCTCGGTGCCCGTGGCTCGCGCAGCTTGGCGATGCTGCTTTGGCCGCCGGCTGACTCGGGCTGGCGGGTTGGGGTCGTCAGTCCAAGGCACCGGCCAAGTCCAGCTTGCTGATGAACTGATGCCGCAGGGCATGGAACAGATACGGGCTCGCCATCGCTATTTCCGACAAGCTTGAGGAAGCCGTTCAAGGCCTGGGTAGCCGGACTCGCGCGGAGCCCACGGAGGGAAGACTCAGCAGTCGAGTGATCTTGTCTCGACTTCCCCAAGGCGGCGTTTGTCAGTGTCTATCGGACGGGCGATTCGATTACGAGCACGAGCAGCGCCGCCAGCGGCTGCGCACGAGCACGATCGTTTCCTTGCCCGATCGATAGCCAGGCCCAGGTCACGAGGGTTCGAGTTGGATGACGGTGGGCTGGCAGATGCGTTGCGTCAGCAGGCTGACGATGACGAGCGACAGGCAGGAAACGCCGAAGCCCAGCAGGTTGGCGGGATACTCCTCGGGCAAGAAGAGCGCGGAGAGAATCCAGGCCAGCGTGCCGCACACCGCGCCCGCCAGGGCGCCGTAGGTATTGGCCCTCTTCCAGTAGACTCCGGCGATCATGGGCGCGGCGACGCCGACCAGGAGGAAGCCCCAGGCGTGCATGCAGAGGGCGTAAATGTTCTGGAAGTAGAGGGCCAGGGTGAGCGAGAGGAGGCCGACGATGAGGATGCTGTACTTGCACCACTTCAACTTCAGATCGCCGCTGGCGTCGGGCTTCAGATAGGCAACGATGTTGTGTCCGATGATTCCGGCGGGGGCCAACAAGGCGCTATCGGCGGAGCTCATGATGGCCGAAAGCAGGGCGCCGATCATGAGCGCCATCAAGGGCAGAGAGAGGTATTTCTGGGCGAGGCTGATCAGGACGCCCTCGCCTGAGCCTTCTGGCAGGACGGCCCGAGCGAGGATTCCCAGCAGGACAGGAAGCGAGCCGAGGGCGGCGTAGAGGAATCCCGACAGAATCGCGCCCCATTGGGCGATGCGTTCTGTACGAGGGGCCATCATGCGCTGGAAGAGGTCCTGGGCCGGAAGCGAGCCGATGCCGACCATCATCCAGGCCTGCACGTAGTTGAGCCAGGTGAGGGGCGATGCGTCGTGGGGATAGAAGTGGAAGAATTCGTCGGGGATCTTGGCGCGTACTGCGGCGAACCCTCCCACGTCGGCGAGCAAGATGGGGAAGAGGACCAGGAGTCCGAGGACAATGAAGATCATTTGGTAGAAGTCGGTCACGGCGTCGGCCCACATGCCGCCGGCGTAGGTGTAGACGAGGACGACGGCGGTGGCGATGAGGGTCGCGTGCATCTGTTCAATCCCGGTGAGGGCGTTGAGGATGGTGCCGAAGGCGACGAGCTGGCCGCCGACCCAGCCCAGGTAGACCGGGATGTAGAGCAGCGAGAGGAGCCAGGAGACCTGCCGGCCGTAGCGTTGTTCGAAGAAATCGACGATGGTTTCGATCTTCATGCGGTGGAAGAAACGCACGAAGAAGAGGCCGGAGAGCACGAGGCACAGCCCAGCCCCAAAGGGGTCGGCGATCACGCCCAGGAACCCTTTGTCATAGGCGGTCTGCGAAGAGCCCATGCAGGTTTCGGCGCCGAACCAGGTGGCGAAGATGGTTCCGACGCTGAGCCACCAGCCCATGCGTCCGCCGGCGATGATGTAGTCTTTGGTGTTCTTGATTTTTCCGGCCGTCCAGAAGCCGACGGCCAGCATCAGGGCCATATACACGCAGACGGCGCCGAGGAGGGTAATCTGTTCTATCGTCATTTGGAGTCAACCTCTGATGGTTGATGGGGGCGACTCGGGGCGATGTCACCAGGCAGAAGACGCTTCTCGGAAAGTACAGACCGGCCCGCTTTGACCCCGGCCGGTGGACCGTTGCGCCTACGGCGCGCCCGATTGTTTTGGGCACAGTGTAGCCACCCTGGGGTTCTCAGATCAAGGTACCGTGGTCGAAAGACGTCACGTAACGGATCGGGGGCCACTGGCGAGTAGCGCGATTGGGGACGCTGCCGAGGCAGAGAGCGGCCGTTGAACTTGATTCAGGGCGCGGTCGCGCAACGGTTGGAAGCCGCGGGGGCCGATGTCAGGCGGCGTCGAGGCGACCGAGGCTACGCTCGTGGATTGCCGTGCTGCGCAGGAGGATGCAGCCGCGCGTGACCTTGGGGACGCCCGGGGGGCCGACGCCGGCCGTGGGGCAGGCGATGGTGCCGTGCAGCCGTGTCCAGGCTTTCTTCAGGGCGTAGGGGATGGAGCAGGAGCTGACATTGCCGATCTCGCCATTGAAGCCGTTGAAGACTTCGCTGTGCAGACCGATCTCCTCCAGTTTCATGGCGGCCAGGCGGACGATGCCTGTACCGGCCTGATGCGGCACGACGAAGCGCACGTCTTCGGGCGGGAGGTCGGTGACTTTGAGCATCTTGGCCAGCGAATCGGCCATGCAGCGTGGGGCGGCATCGCCGATGCCCATGCCGTCCAGCGAATACACCAGGCGTCGGGGCACGAGGCCGCGTCCGCCGTCGGGCGTGGGGGTCAACACGTTCTCGCGCAGGTGGAAGTCGAAGAGGACCCGTTCGGTCGGATAGGTCTCGGCATCCGCGGAGAGCAAGGTGAAGTGCACAGGGTACTTCTTGCTGTCGGTTCCGGCCAACAGGGTGGCCGTGGCCATATCGCCGAACAGGGGGGCCGTTTGTCGGCAAGCGTAGTCGGTGATGCGGCTGATGCGGCTGACCGTGACGACCAGCAGGAACTGGTTCTGGCGAAGGATCATTCCGGGGAGGATGTGCCGATGCACGATCGCCATGGCCTTGCTGTAACCGCTGCAGTACCAGTTGAGGCCCACGATGCGTTCGGTCGAAATGCCGAGTCGGCAGGCCAACTGCTGCGCGGCAAGGGCCGTGCGTTCGGCGGGGATTTGCTGAGGTTCGAGGTGTTTGCGCGCGACGTCGACGGGCACGAAGGAAGGTGAAGCGAAGACGACCGCGGCGCAGTCTCGCGGATCGTAGTTCACCTCGCGCTGGAGACTGTCGACCGCGCGCACGCCCATCGTGACCTCGTCCTCCAACGAGATGCGGCGCGACTGGATGCCCGTGTGTTGCACGAACTTTCGGGAGAGGACGCCGTCGAACCACTCATTGCCGAGCACCCAAGGCGGTTCGTAGACGCCTATGGCGGAGATGCCAACGGGTTTGAATGTCGGTGCGAGCATCCGCAAGACTCCTCGACGGGCGGCGAGAACCACGGGCCGTGCAGGCTCGCACAGAACCGAGCGTCAAGCGGCGCGGGGTGGTGCGAGGCATGTCTGATCCAACACACCGTGGTCTCATTACTTACATCGGAGAAATGTCCTGGACAAAGGAAGCCAAGCTTCGCCCCCCCCTATAACTGGCAGAATCGCTTGAACACTTAACGGAGCTAGCATCGATGACACCGAAATAGCTTCAGCCAGCCGGTTTCGTTTCTGTTGTGGGTGTAAAAATAGGTCGCCAGGGAAAAATGCGCTGGCTTAGAGGTTGGTGCAACGCCCGTGCGTGTTTGTGTGTTTATTGGGTGTCAGAAAAGGAATGTCGTGGCTGTCCGGGCCGTTGCCCGGGACAACCGGCCTCCCGATGGTCGGCCTCACGGCATTACTTACCTGAGACGCAATAGCC
>CALARR010000186.1 GCA_937889015.1 uncultured Planctomycetales bacterium
TGGGGATTAGGGATTGGGGATTAGGGATTGGGGATTAGGGATTGGGGATTGGGGAGCTACGTGATGGATAGTCCCAACTTCCGCTCGTTGAAAGTTTGGCAACTGGGAATGCAGTTGGCGGAAGAGGTCTATCAGTTGTCGCAGCATTTCCCCAAGCACGAAACGTACGGCTTGGGCAGCCAAATCCAACGTGCCGCGGTGTCTATCCCTGCGAATATTGCCGAAGGGCACGCCATGGGCTCCACGAGGGAGTTTCTCCGCTTCTTGGCCATTGCCCAGGGCTCGCTTGCGGAATTGGAGACCCACCTGATCCTGTCGGAACGAATCGGATACGGAAACACGGAGCAGATAGCAGGCATTTTGAGTCGCTGCATGGAAGAAGCTCGAATGTTGCGCAGCCTGCGAAGCCGAGTACGCGGCCGGCTGAAGTGAAGGTTGGATTCATTGAGTGTGAGGAAAGGAATACTGCGGCTCCCCCCAATGCCCAGGGAAAACCGACCTCCCGTTGGTCGGCCGTATCATCCGAAATCCAGAGATCGGTGACAACACAGAAATCAATAGGAGATCGGAGGTCATGGCGCCCAATATGACCAAGGACGATGTTGTCCGGAAGATCAAACGACGGACATCTGAAGAGACAACGGTTCAGGAGCAGGCAGATGGGTTCGCGCATCTGGTCCAATCCCCAATCCCCAATCCCCAATCCCTAATCCCTAATCCCTAATCCCTCCCCATGCCCATCCGTCGTCTTCCTCAGAGTCTGGTTAACAAGATCGCGGCCGGCGAGGTGATTGAGCGGCCGGCGAGCGTGGTTAAGGAGTTGATGGAGAACGCCATCGACGCCGGAGCCACGCGCGTGGATGTCTCGATCCAGACCGGCGGCATGGAAATGATCCGCGTGGCCGACAACGGTTCGGGCATTCCGGTGGAGGAGCTGCCCCTGGCCTTGGCCAGCCACGCCACCAGCAAGCTGGGCGAGGTCGACGACCTGTTTCGCGTGGCCACGCTGGGCTTCCGCGGCGAGGCCCTGGCCTCGATCGGCGAAGTGAGCCATCTGACCCTCCGCAGCCGCACGCCGGACAGCCCCGGCGGCTGGCAGTTGGAGGTGCACGGGGGCCAGGTCTCGGAAATCGCCCCTTGCGGCTGCCCGGTGGGCACCGTGCTGGAAGTCTCGAACCTGTTCTTCAACACGCCGGTGCGGCGGAAGTTTCTGCGCTCGGGCACGACCGAGATGGGGCACGTGGCCGAGGCCTTCACGCGCATCGCCCTGCCCCTGCCCCAAGTCCACTGCACCCTGCGGCACAACGAGCGGCCGGTCTTCGAACTCAGCGCGGCGCAGGGCTGGCTGGACCGGATCGAGAAGTTCTTCGGCCGGGAAGTGGCCGAATCGCTGATCTGGGTCGATAGCGGCGAGGGGCCGATCCGCCTGTCGGGCTATGTGGCGCATCCGTCCCAGAGCCGCAGCAACAACCGCATGCAGTACCTGTTCCTCAACCGCCGCTTCATCCGCGATCGAGCGTTGCAACACGCCCTGGGCGAGGCCTATCGGGGATTGTTGATGACCGGCCGCTATCCAATCGCTTTCCTGTCGTTGGAAATGCCGCCGGACCTGGTCGACGTGAACGTGCATCCCACGAAGCTGGAAGTGCGGTTCCAGGACAGCGGCCGGGTCTACAGCCAACTGCTGGCCACCTTGCGGAGCAAGTTCCTGACCACCGACCTCACGGCGCGCGCCACCGCGCCGGAGGCTCAGGATCCAACCGCTTTGCGCGACGAAGAGCAGGCCGTGCAAATGCGGCAGCAGGTGGTGGATTGGGCCAAGGGGCAGGTGGCGGGCTGGTCGAGGCCGGCGGCCGATGCGGAGCCGTCGCGCGGTTCCGGTGGTGGAACCGAGGCGTGGCCGAAGGCCGACCGCGAGGGGCCGCCCCAGCGCACCCTGGAACTGACGCGTCTGGATCGCTCGTGGCGCGCGGTGGACGTCAGGCCCGGCGGCGAAGAAGACGATCCGTTTGGCGCTCCGGCAAGCGCAGCACCGGCGGACCGGCTGGGCGGTGCCGCATTGCCGATCGGCAGCGAGCCGGCGTCGGGCGGTCCCGCTTCTATGCCCACCGCATGGCCCGACGACGCGCGCAAGCTCCAGGCCCTGCAAATCCACAATCGCTATCTGGTGGCCGAGAGCGAAGACGGCGTGATGGTGATCGACCAGCACGCGCTGCACGAACGAATTTTGTACGAGCAGCTTCGGCAGCGGATTGCGGCCGGTGCGGTGGAGGCCCAGAACCTGCTGGTTCCCGAACCGGTGGATCTGCTGCCGGCCGAGGCGGCGACGGCGATCGAGCACCGGGAACTGTTGGCCAGGCTGGGGATGCGGATCGAGCCCTTTGGCGGCGGCACGATCCTCATTGCGGCTTATCCGGCCATGCTCTCGAACCTGAATCCGGCTGAGGTCTTGCGCGGGCTGTTGGAGCAGCTTCTGGCCGGCGCCAAGACGCCGGATCGGCACGACCTGCTGGATGATCTGCTGCACACGGTGGCCTGCAAGGCGGCGATCAAGGCGGGCGACCGTTTGAACCCCGAGGAGATCGCCTCCCTGCTGGAGCAGCGGCACCTGGTGGACAACGCGCACCACTGCCCGCACGGCCGACCCACCGCCTTGGTGTTCACGCGCGAGGAACTGGATAAGCAGTTCAAACGGTTGTGACATAAGGAGTTGCGGTCTGGCGAGGTTGCCAGAATCTCCGCCAGCCGTGCTTGGGAAACTGGCCCGGACAGGTTAGAATGTCCGGCGAAGCAGTGCTGGATCTTCAGAGGAGCGGCTCAGGCGGCCGGGGCGTGCTGTGCCCAGATGCTGCCGCGGCCCAGGGTCTTTCTGAGGGTCCTTGAAGCGTACCTCCAGCCCCAGTCCAAATCATGATCTGCATCAGCCTCGGCCGGGAATGCCAAGAAGAACTGGTTGCCGAACATCGCCGCCTGGTGACGGAAGGGGCCCAGTTGGTCGAGTTGCGGCTGGACTACCTGCGCGGGCCGGTGGATGTCGCGGCGCTGCTGGCCAACCGGCCGGGGCCCGTGGTCGTCACCTGCCGCCGGCCCAGCGATGGGGGGAAGTACACCGAGAGCGAGCACCAGCGCCTCGATCTGCTGCGCCAGGCGGTGGCGGCCGGCGCGGAGTATGTCGATCTGGAGGAAGACACAGCCAAGGCCATTCCGCGCGAGGGTGGAACCAAGCGCATCATCAGCTATCACGATTTCGATGAGACGCCGGACAACCTGGTGGACATCCATCGCCGCTTGTGCGGACTGAACGCGGACGTGGTCAAGGTCTGCACCACGGCCCTGCACCCCGGCGACAATCTGCGGCTGCTGGAATTGACCCAGCGCTCGGCGGTGCCCACGGTGGCCTTTTGCATGGGAGAAACGGGGATTCCCTCGCGGATTCTGGCGGGGCGTTTCGGGGCGCCGCTGACCTATGCGGCTCCGGACGCCAAGAGCGTCGTCGCGCCGGGCCAGATCCCGTTCGCCGTGCTGCGCGACCTGTATCGTTACGATCAAATCAACGCCCAGACCGAGGTCTACGGAGTGATCGCCGATCCGGTGGGCCACAGTCTGAGCCCCCTGATCCACAACACGGGTTTTGGGCATCTGCAGTTGAACAAGGTCTATGTGCCGCTGCGGATTCCTCCCGCCGATCTGCACGCCTTTCTGGACCAGGCGCCGCGGTTGGGACTGCGCGGGCTGAGCGTCACCATTCCGCACAAGGAGACGATTCTCCCCAAGTTGGCCTGGGCCGAAGAGAGCGTGCGCGGGATCGGGGCCTGCAACACGGCCGTGCTGGGACCAGACGGCTGGCACGGCTACAACACCGATTGCCAGGCCGCGCTGGAGACCCTGGAAGAAGCCGCTGGCGGAAGAAAGCCGGACGCGGCCAGCCCCTTGGCCGGCAAGACCGCCTTGCTGCTGGGCTCCGGGGGCGTGGGCAAGGCGATCGCCTTTGGGCTCCTGCAGCGCGGGGCCAAGGTGGCCCTGTGCGACGGCATGCCGCAGCGGTCCGAGGACCTGGCCACGCGGCTCGGTTGCCAGTCGATCCCCTGGGGAGAACGCCATAGCCTCAAAGCGGATGTGTTGATCAACGGAACTCCGGTGGGAATGCATCCCAAAGTCGACGAGACACCGTTCGAGAAGCGGCACTTGCGCTCCGGCATGATCGTCTTCGACGCGGTCTACAATCCCGAATACACACGCTTGCTCCAGGACGCCCAGGCGCGCGGCTGCAAGGTGGTGACCGGCGTGGAAATGTTCGTGCGCCAGGCCTGCATGCAGTTCAAGATGTTCACCGAACAGACGCCGCCGGTGGACCTGATGCGGGGCGTCATCAAGAAGGCCCTGGGCGTCGGCTGA
>CALARR010000187.1 GCA_937889015.1 uncultured Planctomycetales bacterium
ATGTCGAATGTCGAAACCGAATGTGGCACACGAATCGGGGCTGACACAATGCACTGTGCTTGCCGAAGAAGGAATGTGGGGCGTACGACGTTGGGCGCGGGAGTTCTTGCGTTGCTGACGCTGCTGGCAAGCGGGGCAGGGCAGGGGAGTGCCCAGCAGGTCGATGCGGATGCCAAGACCGGGACGCAGAATCGCCCGAGCCAGGCCGGGCAGGCGGGGCCGGCTGAGTCGCCAAGTGGCGCTGGGATCAATCGTGAAAGGCCTCGAGCCAAGGTTGTCTTGCCCGATAGCTCTGATGCCTCGCGCGCGCTGGACCTGTCGGGGCTGAAGATGAAGTTGCTGTACGAGGCCGATTTTTCCCGGCCGTTGAAGTTCGTGAAGGAGGAGTCGCTGTTCGATGGGGAGCGGCGCGTACGCGTGCCGGAAGGGGTGGATTGGGTCTTGGAAGGGCAAGCCAGTGCCGAAGTGCGTGGCGGACGTCTTCATTTGAACAACGACACAACACATTTGGTGTTCTGGAATACGCGGAGTTTTCCTGACTCGTTTCTGCTGGATTTCGACGTGTCGCCAGCCGAATCCAAGCTGGGCCTGAACATCGTCTTCTTTGCGGCCAAGGGCTGCGACGGGGGGAGCATCTTCGATCTGGCCCAGCCGAAACGCGATGGCCTGTTCAAGACGTACCACACCGGAGGCCTGAACTGCTATCACACGTCGTACTGGGCGGTGAATCCCGAGGGCCAGCAGCGCGGCACGGCCCATTTCCGCAAGAATCGCGGCTTCCACCTCGTCGCGGCCGGCAAGGACTTCATCGCCGGCCAGGGACCGGGGCCGCATCGCGTGCGCCTGTTGAAACGGGGCCCCCGGCTGGAGCTGGAAGTGAATGGCAAGATCGCGTCCCAATGGACCGACGACGGCCAGACCTACGGCCCGGTGCTGCACGAAGGCCTCATCGGCCTGCGGCAGATGTCGCACACCAAGCAGTGCAGTTACAGCTCGTTTCGAGTGTGGAACGTGGAGTGAGTTGTCGGGGCTTTCATGGTGGACGCGAATGGTTGGCGCGTTCAACTGAAGCCTGAATCGCCGGCGAAGGCGTCGTCGTTTCCTGGATCGCGAATAGAGTCGCCACTGTTGCCGCAACAGTCCCTCGCTGGCGCTTCGGGCTTCAGGCATGGATTCAATCGTCGGCCACCAAAACTGAAGCCTGAAGCGCGAGCGAAGGTGCCTCCATCGCGTGAAGTGCCGGGGAATGGACGGCGTTAGCGCATCGCCTCCTCGGCCGAGATGCGAGCTTGAATTCGTGGCGATGTCGGGGTATGCGACGTCCCGGGCCGCTTCACCCACGCTCCAGTCGCGGAGAATCCTGACCCTCCCGTACGTAGGCAATCGCGGCCGTTAGGCTGTTGTCGTCGTATAGACTGCGTCGGCTGCCGCCTTGCGTCCACCATTTCTCGCGATTACTCGATTGTGCCGCATATGAAGAGCCCGGGAGTGTCTCCCGTCGCGCTTCACACGTGGACAGGTGCTCCTTGAGGCGGTGTGTACACCACGCTTTCAATTGTCGCAAAACGTCGTCGGCTGCGCAGTCAGAGGCGGTCAACACGACGTGCACGTGCTGCGCCCGGCAGGCCACGGCGTGCAGATACCAGCCCCGCATCTGAGAATGCTCGGCGATGGTTCTTTCGACTATGTCACGTTGCTGAGCGTCGAGTGTGAGTTCCGCCTCCGTCATCCGCTGTCGCGCTGAAGACTCGCGGTTGGCATCGGGAGCCATGAACTCTCCAGGTTTGCGAACCCATCCGCGCGCGTCTCCTGGCAACCACGAACCGTACGTGGTCCAGGTGAGGAAGAATGCCTGCACATCAGCCATAGGAATTTCGCCCGGGCTTCCCGTCATCGCGGCGCCTCGCTTAGCTCAAACGACCGTGGAGTGAAGCCCCAATCCGAAACGATGGCGCCTCGTCGCATACGTCGCCTCCGTTGCTTGAACGACCGGCACACTCGTCTCCGTTACCGCATGGCTCCCTCGGTGGCGCTTCGGGCTTCAGGCATGGACTCAAGCGTCGGCCACCAAAACTGAAGCCTGAAGCGCGAGCGAAGGTGTCCCGGTTGCCCGAACTGCCACCGCAGGTCAAGTCGGCACCTCGTCCGAGACACGGCGCGCTCCGAGCGTCCGTCGCGCGCAGGCCGCGACTCCATCCCGTTCAACCTTCGTTGGCTAACTCTCCTGATCAGACCGCCGGGAGCTGATAAGTCACCCCCCAGTGTAACTGTTTTCGAGTTGTCCCAACAAGACTCTCTTGGGCCAAGATCTTTGACCCAGGTTTTTCAGCAAGGGGCAGATTGTCCGTACGGCGTCGCGGCAGCCCTCCGAGTCCTAGTACAGCCGGGAATGCCGGTTGTGACAGGATTGGCCCTCCTGGCAAAAGAGGGAAGGCACGCTCCAGTCCTTGACTCCACGGCACGTTCATCATCCCGTACAAGAAACGATCACCGCGTGTATGGCCACGCACGGGCCGACAGCTAGACTCAAGACGTGGCAGGGCGAGAGCGGCGGCGTCCGACACGGGACGCAGATCGTTTTTCGTACGCGTCCTTCTCGTATCTGGCCTACACAGGATCGCGATCAACATGAAATGCCGATTCGTGACCGGACTGGTCTGCGTCCCCCTGGCGGCGATGGCTTTCGCGTGCGCAGCGGAAGCGGCCGGCGAGCGCTATGTCTTTGCGCCAGTCGATGCCCTGCCGGACCAGGCGACGATGCCGGATCCCTTTCGTAAGCCGGACGGCTCGCGCGTGAAGATGCTGGCGGAGTGGCCGGAGCAAAGGGAATATCTGAAGGCCCTCTTGCAGCACTATCTGTATGGGCATCTCCCCCCGCGGCCCGACGCGAGCCAGGTCTCGTTCACCTGCACGTCGGACGAGCCCTACACGCCGCCGGGGTCCACGGTGGCGGGACGCAAGCAGCGTTATCGCGTCGTCTTGACGCGGAACGGGCTGACGCACGAGTTCAGTTTCAGCTTGTGGCGTCCGGCGGAGCAGAAACGCTATCCGGTGCTCATCAACAATCATCCCGAACACAGCCCGGCGCGAGCGCAGTACAGCATGGCCGAGGGGTTGCGACGCGGCTACGCGGTCGTGGAGTACGAACGCAACGAAGTCGCGCCCGACGACAAGGGCAATGCCGACCGACACGCCGGCGTGTTCCGGTTGTATCCGGAATACGACTTCTACACCATCGGCGCGTGGGCCTGGGCGTATCAGGTGGTGATCGACGTGCTCGATCGCCTGGAAGTCGCCAACATGGGGAAGATCATTTCCACCGGGCACTCGCGGGGCGGCTTCACGGCGATGGCCGGCGCGATCTTTGACGAGCGGATCGCCATGGCGGCCCCGTCGGCGGCCGGGCCGTTCTCCACCGGTTCCGTGCGGCAACGCGATCCGGCCGGATTTCGCGGCACGGCGGACTACGCCGAGATCATGATCCAGCGGTTCCCGCATTGGTTTCATCCACGGTACATGGAGTTTAAGGGTCGGCAGAACAAGCTGCCTTGGGACGTGCCCACGCTCACGGCGCTTGTCGCGCCGCGGCCGCTGTTGAACTTGAGTTCGCTTGGCGATGGGTTGGACAACTGGCTGGCCCACGAGGTCGGCATCCGTTCCGGTATCGCGGTTTACGAGTGGTTTGGCGTGGGCAAGTGGTGCCGGATTCACTGGCGCGACGTGGCGAACGTCTATGAACAGAAGGGGCATGACCAGGGGCCAGAGGAGTTCAATGCCATTTTCGACTATGCCGACGAGTACTTCTTCGGCAAGCCCCGTGGCCCGAGCACGTTCAATGTGATGCCCAACCACACGACGTGGTACTACGATCCGGCAAAGCACCCGCTGCTGATGGACTGGCACACGCCCGGCAGGCCGTAGCCTGCATCCAGGCCGCCGGGCGTTGGGGGCAGATCACGAAATCCCGGGCTCGCTACTCGTCGGCCACAAGGCGGCGGAGTTCGGCGGCGAGGAAGAAGGAACCCGTTACGCACACCAGGTCTTCCTGGCTGGCACGCGCGCGAAGGGCATGCCAGGCTGCGACCGGATCGTCGTAGCTGGGCCACGTTTGGCCCGTGAGTTCCCGGGCAATAGTGGTCAGTTCCTCGGCGTGCATGGCACGAGGATTGTTGCGATAGCGCGTGAAGACCACCTCGTCGAAGGCGTCCAGCAGCAGTCGGAGCATGCCGGGGACATCCTTGTCGCGCGTGGTGGCGAACAACAGCAGGCGGCGCTGGGCAGGGAGGCTTTCGCGCAGGGTTTCCACCAGGGCGGCGATCGAAGCCACGTTGTGTGCGGCGTCGATCACCACGGCCGGACGCAGACGCACGAGTTCCACGCGCGCAGGCCAGCTCAGTTGTTCCAGGCCGGCCCGGATGGCCGACTCGCTGACCGCATAGCCGGCCTGCGCCAGTTCATCGATCGTCGCCAAGGCCAAGGCCGCGTTGGCGGCCTGGTGTCGCCCCAGAAGACGCAGAGGCAGGCCGTGATACTGGTACTTCCGGCCAGAGGCGTGGTAGCGGAAGTCGAGGCGGCCGACGGGGATTCCCGAGCCGGCCTGGTGCGGCGGCGTGTAGGTGTAGCTAAAGTCGCGCTCCAACTCGCGCAAGGGGGCTTGCTGGCAGAGGCAGATTTCGTGGATCACATCCCGGGCATCGGGCGCGAGCACACCGCTGACCAAGGGCACGCCGGGCTTGATGATGCCCCCCTTTTCTCTGGCGATGGCTTCAACCGTATTGCCCAACTGCTGGGTGTGATCGAGACTGATATTGGTGATGACGCAGACGCGCGGCTGGCAGACATTCGTCGAATCGAGTCGACCACCCATTCCGACCTCCAGCACGGCCAGATCGACCCTGCGCCGGAGGAAGTGCAGCAGGGCCATCGCCGTCGTGATTTCGAAAAACGTAGCGCCCTGCTCACCCGGCGACTCGCGATCCAGGGCCTCGACCTGGGGGCGAACCTGCTCCAGCAGATCGATGAACTCGTCGTCGGGGCAGAGTTGGCCGTCGACGGCGATGCGTTCTTCGACCCGCTCTAGGTGGGGCGACGTGTAGAGGCCCGTGCGGTATCCGGCCGCGGTCAGGATGTGAGCCACGGCGGCCGAGGTCGAGCCCTTGCCCTTGGTGCCGGCCACGTGCACTGCCGGGAGGATCAGGTGCGGGTTGCCCAGACGCTGGAGCAACTTGCGCATCCGGTCCAGTTTGAAGGCCTGACCGTGATAGGGAACGGATTGGGCACGCTCGTGATCGACGCGTTGTTCGAGGAAGCGTAGAGCTGCCGCACGTCGCGGGTCGGACTGGTCGCTGGGGGCAGACGCGTTCATCCGAGGGATTGTAGCAGTCCAGGAACCGTCCGGGCAGGAGGAGACGGCAGAAGCAGCCCAAATGCCGGATGGGGTACGGGATATGTAACTAATTGACAGTAAATGGTTTGCGGTCGTGGGGTAGGGCCATCGGGAAGGTGGGCCGGGGAGGCAATCCGAGTGTCCTGGAGGTTTCGTATGGGCCATGCGGTAGCGCGGAAACAATAACCATGGATCGAACCCATGGCCGCATGGTGAAAACCACCCGTTTTCAACATCCTGCTAACAAGAACATACTATAAAATGATTCTCTATTCGTTGCGGCGGTTGGTCGCAAATCGGGTCCGGTAAGTTGCCGGGCTGGCCCCCTGTTGCGAGTCAGGAAGTGGACGAGAGAGGCGCTATGCAATCCGACGTGGTCATCGAAACGCGTAATCTGACCAAGGTTTATCGCGATTTCTGGGGCCGGCAGAAGGTCCGCGCGTTGAAGGCCCTGGACCTGGAGATTCGCCGCGGCGAGATCTTCGGCCTGCTGGGGCCAAATGGATCGGGCAAGACGACCACGATCAAGCTGCTGCTGGGGCTGTTGTTTCCGACCAGCGGGCAGGCGCTGGTCTTCGACCGTCCGGCCACGGATGTGGCCAAGAACGAGCGGATCGGCTACCTGCCGGAGGAGTCGTATTTGTATCGATTCCTGAATGCCGAGGAGACGCTGGATTTCTATGGCCGCTTGTTCCGGTTGCCGTCGCTGATCCGTCGGCAGCGCGTCGCGGACCTGATCCAGTTGGTGGGGTTGGAGAAGTCCAAGCGGCGGCAGTTGAAGGAATACTCCAAGGGCATGACGCGACGGATCGGCCTGGCCCAGGCCTTGATCAACGACCCGGAACTGATCCTGCTGGACGAGCCAACCTCGGGGCTGGACCCGATCGGCACACGGCAGATGAAGGACTTGATCCTGAGCCTGAGAGCGCAGGGCAAGACGATCGTGATGTGCAGCCATCTGCTGGCCGACGTGCAGGACGTGTGCGACCGGAT
>CALARR010000188.1 GCA_937889015.1 uncultured Planctomycetales bacterium
AAGGGACTTCGCGTGTCGCCCACCGAATACCGCAAGCGCAAGCTTCACGGTTGATCGACACTGGGACCGTCAGGGCCGGCGGTGAGAACGACGGTCCTGCTCGACGGCTCGCACGCACCATCGAGAAGACAAGCCGCCGCTTCATGCGGGTCGAAGCTGCGCCTTGGGCAGCGTATCGCCCGCGTGGCGGAGCAGTGTCCGCAGGTACTTCGCCGCATGGCCCAGGCTGCCGTCGGGGCGAATCAGCCAGAAGCCCCGCAAGTCGTCGGCTTGAAACTTGTCGCCTGGGCCGCGATTGGCCCCTTCTTTCCATTCGTTGCAGTACAACTCCCAGTGGATGATCCAGGGGATCTCTTGCGCGAAAAACACGGCCATGGCCTGGTCCCACCAGGTGACGATCTTCTCCTCCGACTCCCCCTGCTCGGGCTTGCCGACCTCGCCGATGTAGACCATGGGTTTGCCGAACACGGGACTGGGCCGGGCGTAGTGTCGAATCAACTCCAGCCCTTGCCAGGCCTTGACCGGACTGGCCATGCCGTCGTAGCTGGACCAGGACACCAGGTCCACGGCCACCTGGGGCAAGACGTGGCTGGTGACCGTCGGGATGCCGTGCACCGAGTCCCACACCCGATTCACCTCGGCGGCGTGGTAGACCTGGCATCGGCCTGCGCGCGCTTCGGATCGTGCCCGGCTCACGCCCTTCTGCCGCGCGGAGAGCCAGCGTGCAAAACCGGCGCAGCGCTGCGGGGCGTCGGGCGGACCGCCCGGCTCCCATTTCTTGCCCAGCCCGCGCAGCATCCAGTCCCCTTCCCAGTGCTGCAGGATGAACCTCACGTCCCGGTCGACATAGGTCGCCAGCAAGTGGCTTGCCAGTTCGTAGAACTGCGCCTCGTCCTCGGCGTAGTCCTGGTTCGGATCGGCAAACGAGTGCTTCCCGGACGTTACCCGGCCGATTTCGAGAACGAACGTCGAGAAGGGCAAGGCAAAGGCCCGGACAAAGTAGGGGTGCCTGGCCACGTCGACCAGCCGGGCGGATCGGTCCAGGTTCCAAGAGGAATTGAAGCCGTAGCCGGGCAGGTCGCGACCGAACCACAACTTGGCCACCCCCATTCCCAATCGCACGAGCGCGTCGCAGCCTTCCAACAGGTAGGGCTTGTCGCTCAGGTGATACTTTCCGCCATAGTGGGCCGCACCGAGTCGTCGCTGCAGGTCGGCAGGGATCGGCCCTCCCAGCAGCGGGCGCGCCTGGCTGACCCGTTGCTCGATCTCCGCCGGGGGCGTGAGTTTCGGGCCGGGCGTGGCGGCCGACCACGCGGTGTTGGTCAGGGGCGCGCCCAGGCACGCGGCGCTCAGGCACTGGAGGCACTCACGGCGTTGCATGGATCTCCCTCCCAGTCGAACGGGGCCGCTTGCAGCGACTGTCAGGCCGGCTCCGCCGCAATGTTGGCGCGTGGAACGAACGCCGCCCCTTCGCGTCCCTTTGTTCGTCCATCCGTTCCTGATAACTATTGTCTCCGACCCTCGTGCTGAGGAGAGTCACTATGGTACATTCAGCATGACCACGGCCAGTATCAGTATGAGGGCGTAGGCCGCGCCGAGGATGAAGACGAACTTGTGAAGCCGTCGAACATGAGGGTCTTCTGAAGAAAACAGCAAGAGCAACATGTCCAGAGCAACGATAGCACAGAGGGCAGACACTGCATAGCTTTGCCAACGCAGCGTTTCGTCAGGACTGCTGCGAACCGGCCAGATCATGCTAAGAGCGGCAAGAAGGACTACAAACTTGAGCGTTCTCCACCGATGCCTTTTGCCGCGTGGACTACTGCCGCCCATAAACACGTCCCCTCGGCTCAGCGTTCAGAATAGCACGCAATAAATCCACAGAAGTTCCGCGAAGCTCCTGGGGCAGGCATGCGTATTTCTCATGGGGAGGGCTTCTTGAGTCTCGGCTTCTGTCGCCGTCCATGCGACCAAGCTCCTTCTCCACGCGTTTCTGGACTGCATTGTCTCCCAAAACCCAGCCGGTTCGCCCGTTCTTACGTGATAGCCTCAAGTCCTCTTCGCTCAGGCACCACTGGGCCATCAACTCCCGATAGGCTGTGCTGGAAGCGTTCACGGGGCAGGAAGGACTGCTCCACGGAGAACGGAGAGCACAGATACGGAGAACGAGGCGAGACTCTGCTCGCGGGAAGCAGAGGCACGGTCATTCGACTGAGGCGTTTGTCCTCCGTGATCTCGGTGCCTTGTGGATCTTTCTTTTCTTTGCGGGAAGAGCGGGGCACACTGTCGTTCGTCGTCAGTGCCTTCTCGCAGCCAGGCAACGATGCTCTTCTGTAATAGTCGCTCGTTGAGGGGAGTCGATACGCAGTGATCGAGCCACGGCGCCAGGATACCTCCGCGGCCCGTGCGCGGCAATCCCTGGTCGCCCTTTCGGCCCTGCACGCAAGCCTCCCTCGACGGGACATGAGGGATCACGAAAGCGCGAGAACACGAAAGAAGAATGGTTCGCGCCTGTGCTCCGCACATAGGCGCAATGCCGTGCTCGATTGTCCACGCATGAAGTTCCGGGGCCACCAAGTTCCAGAAGTTCCTGGGCCGATGGTCCCGCAGCGTGCAACGGCGGATGGCGGGAGTCGATCTTGGGGAACCATCCCAGAACGGTCAGACGCTCTGCCCCACGGCGACGGGCGCGTCCACCGCGGTTCGGCCGCGCACGTCCGAGAAGAAGCGGATCGCATCGGCATATTGAGCCCAGATGCCTTTCAGCACTGCCACGAGTTGCGTCGGCAGTTCATCGTGCGCCTCCAGCGTCACGCCCGAGATGCGAATGCCGTTGATCGAGACCACGTAGCTGCGGTTGGCCAACAGGCTGTCGTCGCGGAAACGGACGACCGGCACGTCGATCCCCTGCTCCTGGCGAAGCGTTTTGCACGCCGCCAGGATTTCCTGCTGCGAACGTGTGAACTCGGGCAGCAGATCCCAGGAAAACTCGATCCCCACGACCTCCGGCAGCCACTCCTGTGCGACACGCGGGACAGCGGCGTTGGCATCGGCTTGCGCGGCCTTGCGCACAACCACGCCCCCCACATACGCCCAGATAGCCGGCAGCGCGATCGCGCGCAGCATATTGGCCCCCTGTGGCCACCCCAGGGCCGGGGCCAACAGTGCCCCCAATCCGCACACGGCCCCGATCAGACCCAACACAGCAAGCGCAAAACTCACGCGATGGCGCATGTCGTCGGCCCTCGGCAGAAGCGGAAACGCCGGATTCGGGCCGAAATCGGCCACGATGCGGTTGGAAAAAGGGATCCCCGGAGCGCCGGCGTCAACCAATCAAGTCTAACATGCGCTGCGCACGCTGGGCGGCGGCTTCCGACGCCGCCCAACTCCCGCTCCCAGCCCGAATGGGCGTGCCCCGTGACTCGCAGTCATCCACGACGCACGCAGGACTGGCCCTCAGACGAGTGGTGCAACGAGAGTGGCCATGCGATCGTTCCGGCAACAGCCGGTCCCCAAAGGGACTCGCCTCACTCTTCCGAGTTATTCGGACCGCTGGCCGACGAGGAACGCGCGACCCAGATCCAGAAGATCCGGAACCGCCGATGCACGCCGATTCGGGGATATACCCGGAGGGAGATGGCGCATTCCCGTCCCTGCAAGTCGGCTTACCGAGCGCAGCTTGGAACCTCCGGCGCGCTGAGCAGGCGAAACCGCCATGTACCACGGCAGAAGGCACTCATCCGCGTCGATCTACGGTCCTTCCGGCCGATCGGGGGGCTTGCGCAAATACCCGCAGCACAGCCGTTGGCCGCAACAAGAGAAGAGGAACCACAGGTCACCGAGACGAATCGCGGATTGCGGTGTCGCAGCGCAGACC
>CALARR010000189.1 GCA_937889015.1 uncultured Planctomycetales bacterium
CCTCCAACTGAGCCCGTTGCTGTTGCTGACCTTGCTCTCTATCGGCCTGCTGGGCTTGCCATTCGTGCTGGGCTTGCTCGAAGGCCTGGCGCTGCGACTCCAGTTCGGCGGTCTTGGCCGCAAGCTGTTGTTGCTGTTGGGCCGTTTCGTGATCGTGGGATTCGGTCTTGGAGCGAAGCTCTTGGTCGAACTGGGCGCGCTGGGCTTCCCAGTTGCTTCGCTCCGTGTCGAACGCGGCCCGTTGGGCCTGGAACTCGACTTGCTGGGCCTGCCACTCGCGTTGGGCTTGCTCGAAGGCCTGGCGCTGCGACTCCAGTTCGGCGGTCTTGGCCGCAAGCTGTTGTTGCTGTTGGGCCGTTTCGTGATCGTGGGATTCGGTCTTGGAGCGAAGCTCTTGGTCGAACTGGGCGCGCTGGGCTTCCCAGTTGCTTCGCTCCGTGTCGAACGCGGCCCGTTGGGCCTGGAACTCGACTTGCTGGGCCTGCCACTCGCGTTGGGCTTGCTCGAAGGCCTGGCGCTGCGACTCCAATTCGGCGGTCTTGGCCGCAAGCTGTTGTTGCTGTAGGGCCGTTTGGTGATCGTGGGACTCGGTCTTGGAGCGGAGTTCCTGGTCGAATTGGGCGCGTTGGGCTTCCCAGTTGCTTCGCTCCGTGTCGAACGCGGCCCGTTGGGCCTGGAATTTGGCCTGCTGGGCCTGCCACTCGCGTTGGGCCTGCTCGAAGGCCTGTCGCTGCGATTCCAGTTCGACGCTGTGGATTTCGAAATCGCGGAAGCGCTGGCCCAGCGCTGTTTCCTGAGCCACCAAGGTTTCTTGCCGCTGGGCGTATTGGCGTTCCTGTTCGGCCTGGAGTACGACCCAGCGGTCCTGCTGTTCCTTTAGATGACTCTCGGAAGCCGAGAGTTCCGCCAGGCGTGACTCCAGAGAGGTCGTGCGGTTGGCGAGATCCTGGTCGATCCGGGCCTTATACGCCTCCCAGGCGCGTTGGCTCTCATCAAACTGGAATTGGCGCGATTCGAGGTCCGCCAAACACGCGGCCCAGTCGCTGTCGGCCGTGGATGGGGTTTCCGGAGGGGTGTCCCACTGTGGATTGGCGAGGCAACCGGTCTGGAGGACCTCTAACTCAATCGGGCCCACGCTGAGCCGATCGCCGGGGCTGAGTTCGGCGTCGTCGAAGGCGCTGCCGTTGAGTCGCGTGTCGGGCGACCAGCGGCGGACCAAGGCGCCGTGCGGGCCGCGGAGAATCAAACAGTGCAAAGGACCGACGCGCGCAGCACGAAGCCGCAGGGTACAACGTGGTCCGGAGCCGATGGTGCACTTCGTGGCTTTGAGTCGGACAAGCTGTCCGTTGCGGCTGGAGCCGCAGACGCGCAGGACCAGATCATCCACGCGGTTTCCGAGAACAGGTTGTGTCGCCGTGCGGACCATATGTAGTGTCAGGGATAGAATACCCTGTATTAAAGGGGGGGGCTGAAATCGCTGCCCGTCCACGGTTTGTCGAGTTGCAGCAGCCCGGACGGGCGTTTTCGCCACCGTTCAGTCCGTTGTCCTGTGGAGATGGCCGCAGGGTGTTCGCCGCCGTCGGTCCGGGACGCTATTGAGCTTTGCATTTCAAATGCCCCCGGCCGACCGACGGGAGGTCGGGAAGACCGGGCTTCCGATGGTCGCCGTTGGTTCATTGGCAACGCAGGACCCAATCGATACCTCGTGCGCGGACACAGTCTGCCGGTCGCCAGGGCCGGCTGTGACAGCGTACGAACACACCGTGGAATCCGGTCCCAGAACCTGTCGGAAACCCAGTCTTGCTGGGCCGCCCGACGTGGTTGTGGTGGTTCTGGAAAAGGTCCTAAGTGCTCTAGAGCAATTACCTTTTGATGGCGGTCCAGTCAAAGCAGAGGAAGAAAACGGGCGGGGAGACGGTTGATTAACCAAAAAGGCCTGTATATCTTTGCGGGTTTTGTCGATTATCCGTTAGCGTGATGGACAGGGTTTGGCGAGGAGTTGCGGGCAACACCTCGCGGGGCCAACTGTCGCGCACCGATTCGCTTACAGCGGCACAGAATTGCATGTAGCCCACATTGGTGGGCGAGGCGGTTTGTCTCGTTTGCGGCGGGTGGCATTTGGGGCAAGAGGTCCAGCGGCACGAACCGTGGTGGACCAGCGGCGAGAGGCATTTGAACGGGGCCGGAAAGGGTCTTGAGCGAGTTGCCGGAGAGGGGACGAGGGGCCGGAAATCACCCCTTTTTTTTCACCCCTCTAGGCGACACGCATAGTATAGTTTGGTTGCTAGACGGACGTCTGAGATTGCCAACCTGCGTCGAGGGGTTGGGAAAACCGAGGGCGTTCGCGTTGCGTATAACGTGTAGGCCAGTTTCGCAGTCAGTCTTCATAGGGGGGGCCGCTTTGGACCGAGCTGAAAGGGCAAGAACGGCGCGGGGCCAAGCGGACTCGGGTGAATGCTCCATGAATCGCAAAGACGCCATCCTGAATTTGCGCCAAGTGTTGATCAAGCGCCGGGACGCCTTGCGCAAGGCCTTGGCAGGGGACCTCAGCCTGCTGAAGGAACTCAAGGCTCAGACCAACGGCGACATGATCGACGCTGCCTTGGACTCTGTCCAGGACGAGATCAGTTCGCAATTGGCTGAGGTCGAGAGCCGCGAGCTTTCCCGAATCGAGATCGCCTTGGAGAGAATGCGCAGCGGGCATTACGGTGCCTGTGAAGGCTGCGGGACCAGCATTCCCATGGCGCGGCTGAATGCCCTGCCGTATGCCACGCTATGCATTAAATGCCAGCGCGAATCCGAACGCGAAGGCGGATTGGGTGGCAACGACACGGACTGGGGCCGGTTGCTCGACACGGGAGGCCATGAGGCGGATATGTCGATCGGTGACCTGGAACTCGACGTGTCCTGATTGGCAATTCGGCGGTGGAGGCCGGTGGTCCAGACTTGGGCTGCCGAGGCAAAGTTCCCCATTCGGGCCCACGCACTAGAAGCGTGGGCCGTTTCGTTTCTTGGGTGTTTGATCCCCTAGGCAGCATTTCGTGGTAAAATTGGTGGGCACAGCCGGCGATCCCCTTCTGTGGGTGGGTGGTTGCTGTCCCCTCAGCCTTCGGGCTGTGTGGATCGACATGTTTGCGTGCTAAGGAAGAGTCAATGCTCCAGAATCTAGGCTGGAATCAACATAGCCAACCTGGTCGGTCCAGGGACGCCTCTACGACAGCGGTCTGCGGGTCGGTTAGTGGGAGGCTGTCGACACGCCGTTGGCCCTATGCCGCAGGAATGCCGGGGGCCTTGTCGCTGGTGGTGATTGCAGCATGGTGCAGCGCGGCTCAATCGCAGCCGGCTGTTCCCACGGCGATTGAACGTCGAGGCCAGATTTCCGCTCAGCAGCGGGCCGACCTGTATGGACAACTGAAACGTCAGGCCGAAATCCTCGAGGCCCAGTCCGCGGTGCTGAAGACCGTGGCCAGGTTGGTCGGTCCGACCGTTGTGCACATCGAGGCCGACACCAGTCAGCGTTCCAGTCTGCAGGTGGGGCGCGGGCGGCATATCGAGGAAGCGGGCTCAGGGGTTATCATTCAGCAGGCCGGCAATCACTATGTGCTCACAAACCGGCACGTGATCCGCGGCGCCATTCCCAGCGGCATCAAGATCACACTTGCCGACGGGCGACTGATCTATCCGGAGCAGGTGTGGGGAGATCCTGAGACGGATGTGGCCGTGATGGCCATCTCGGCCTCGGATTTGGCCGCTGCGCCGACGGGCGACAGCGATACGTTGGAGATCGGTGATTTTGTCCTGGCCGTGGGCAGCCCCTTCGGCCTAAGTCATTCGGTGACCTACGGGATCATCAGCGCCAAGGGACGCCGGGATCTGGAACTGGGCGATTCGACGGTCAAGTTCCAGGACTTCCTGCAGACCGACGCGGCCATCAATCCGGGGAATAGTGGCGGGCCACTGGTCAACCTCCGTGGCGAGGTCATCGGCATCAATACGGCCATCGCCAGCAATTCCGGGGGCAGCGAAGGGATCGGTTTCGCCATTCCGGTCAATATGTTCATCAGCATTGCCAGGCAACTGATCGAACGGGGATCCGTGGTTCGCGCCTTTATCGGCGTGAACCTGGACGGCACCTTTGGGCCGACGATGGCCGCGCAAGCGGGGCTGCAGCGGCCGATGGGAGCGATGGTCAACGGCATCACGCCCAATTCTCCGGCGGCGGTGGCCGGTCTGCGGCCGGGCGATGTGATTCTGGAGTTCAATCGCGCGCCCATCGAGAACTTGTCGCATCTGGTGAATGTGGTGAGCATGACCGAGATCGGCAAACAGGTGCCGCTGACCGTGCTTCGCGACCGCAAGACGATCCAGACGACGATTCAAGTCGGCGATCGAGCCAAGTTCCTGCCGCCGGCGGCGGAACGCTGAGCTGCGTCACCCAGCCCGCTTGGCGAGTCTCGCGAAGAGGAAGGCTCTAACGCGCCCCGGTCGCCGACTCGTTGAGGTTGCGAATCAGCCGCCGGATCACCTCGGCCACGTCCATGTCGATGGCCACTTCCATGTTGTGCTTGGCGGCCGGAACCCGTCGCCGATCGAAGACGGTGGCGCCTGTGGTCAGTTCGCCGACCGTCTCTACATCGCCCGCCATGCCGTGCATGGTGAACAACTCGGGATAAAGGACCGACATGAGGGCGATGGTGTCGTGGACGTGGATCCCTTCCAGCCCGAATTCTTGCCGATAGCCGCGAAAGATGGGTGGCAGGAGTTGGCGCAGAAAGCGACCGATCTTGGTGGAGTCGGCCGGTAACTGGTGGAACAAGTCGTAGGTCAGGACCACGCGATTGGTGACGTCCAGGGGGATGAGGGTTTTGGTGGTGCGAGAGCGAAAGACGCTGCGCGCTGCCAGCGGATCGCAATAGATGTTGAACTCGGCCGCGGGCGTGATATTTCCGGATCCCGCCACCGCCCCACCCATAATAACCAGGCGTCCGACCAGCGAGGCGAGCTCTGGATCGCGTTGAAAAGCTCGGGCGATGTTGGTCAAGGGGCCCAGGGCGATGATCGTGACGTCTTCGGGGGCGGCCCGAACTTCGTCGCAGATGACCTTTTCCGCGGGGCGGGCGTGGACCAGCTCTGCCAGGCGTAATTCGACCCCACCCAAGCCGTTGGCCCCGTACAGATACCGCCCGTCGACCGGCGGGCTGTTGTCGGGCGGTGAGGCGGCGCCCACGCGCGGCCACCGAGGCGGATCCAGCTCGGCCAGGATGGCTTGGACATTGCGCGTGGCCTGGGCCGCGTTGACGTTTCCGCTGACGGCGGTGATGGCTACCACCTCCAATTGCGGATGGAACAAGGCCAGGCACATGGCCATGGCATCGTCGATCCCCGGATCCACATCCAGGATCACCTTTCGGGCCATGTGCACCTCCTTCGCATGCGTTTTGCAGTCCAGTCCCAAGCGGTTGGAGACAGAACCCATCCTCGCCGCTCGGGCCGGGCGGCTTGGGAGCGCTCTGTTGGGCAGTGGCTATCTGAGCGATTGTAAGAACACCCTCCCCCCTAAACAAGAGGTGTCCGCCGCTACGATCAAGAAGGTCTGGAACTGGGAGCCCTGTCGACGCCATAATAGGCGCTGGACTTCATGGCTGGGCTCAATTGTGGGAACCGAGGGATGATTGAAGAAACGGTCAAAAGGGTCGAATCTGGGGTCGATCTCTCGTTGGAACGCATGGCGGAGACCATGCGAGTGGTGATGCGGGGCAAGTGCGAGGATTCACTTGTGGGACGGCTGCTGCTGGCCCTGCGCAACAAGGGGGAGACTGGGGCTGAATTGGCCGGGGCGGCCATCGCTTTGCGTGAGCAAATGACTCCGATTCGGTCGGGCCGAACGGATGTGGTGGACACCTGCGGCACGGGAGGCGATGGCTCCCAGACTTTCAACATCAGCACGGCTGCCGCGTTGGTTACCGCCGCGGCGGGGGTGCCTGTGGCCAAGCACGGCAATTCTGGCGTGACCAGCCGTAGCGGTTCGGCCGATGCCTTGGAGGCCTTGGGGGTGAACATCCGCGCCGACGTGGCCTGCATATCGGCCTGCCTGGAGGAGTTGGGGCTTTGTTTCTGTTTTGCGCCCCAACTGCATCCCGCCATGAAGTATGTGGCGCACATCCGCAAGAAGCTGGGAGTCCCGACGATCTTCAATATGCTTGGTCCGTTGTCCAACCCGGCAGGGGCGACGATCCAATTGCTGGGCGTGGGCAAGAGTCGGCTTCAGCCTTTGATGGCGGAGACGTTGCGTCTATTGGGTGTGCGGCGAGGGGTGGTGGTCCAAGGAGCTGATGGCTTGGACGAGGTCACTTTAGCCGACACGACCGAGGTGGCGGAAGCCAGTTCCAAGGGCGTACGGTACTTCCAGTGGACGCCCGGCGACTTCGGCCTGGAAATGACCGACTTGGACAGTCTGCGGGTGGATGGCCCACAGGCCAGTGCGGCTATGATTCGACGGGTCCTGGACAACGAAAGCGGTCCGGCGCGAGACATCGTGGTGGCGAACTCGGCCGCAGCGCTGTGGGTTGCGGGAAAGGGCGTCTCGGTGCTCCAGTCCGCACGGTTGGCCGAGAACGCGTTAGACAGCGGCGCGGCGAGCGCCCTGCTAGCTAAGTTGGTCGAGCGGACTCGGGCTTAGGCCGTGTCGTAGCTTGGTGCAGGGCGTTTCCATTGGGTGGGGTGTCACAGGCTTTTGTCGTGGGGAAAAGGCAGGTGCTGCCGTCGATACAAGGAACAGGGCAACGCAAGCGTCGGTTGTAAGGTGTTTTTTGGTAATGGTTTGCGGCGCGTCTTTGCTGCATAACTCGTCTTGTTGCCGCCCTGCGAACTAGCTACAATGCGGACCGGCATTGGCTTCTGGCCGCTGTGCTGGAGTCTGTGCTCTTGATCCGATGGAGCGAGGAGCTTTTGGGATCCGGTCCCATTGCTATTCGGCAATCCGGTTTCTTTCGGCCTCGCAGCCGAGACGGTGTTGGGATCGGTTCCTGGAGACTTCAGCGCGCAACGGGAGCGGGTGGGGCTCAGCCGAGGGGCAGCTAGCGTTGGCTGCGGCCTACCGCCTTGTGCAGAGTGTGGTTCAGGAGTAGCTTGCCGCGAGAAGCACCGAGGGACAAACGTATCGCGTGTCGCCGGGGGCCCGTGACGGCGATCCAGCTTTCCTGAACGTTCAATCGCTGCCTGGAAAAGGAATTCCCCACGCTGCTGTTTGCCGTCGACCCAGGATGACTCTATGTCCGCGGAAGGGATGCCGCAGGAGAAGCCGTCGATTGTCGAGTGGCCGCTGGTCCTAGTGACCCGGTTGGTTGTCCGTTTTCCTTGGACGACGCTGCTGGTGGCGGGCGCACTGACCTTGGCGGCGATCCTCTATAGCGAATCCCGCTTGGGGTTTCGTACCAGCCGCATCGACTTGTTGGATCCGACGAGCGAATTCAATCGGCTGTGGCTTGAATATCGCCAGGAATTCGGGGAGGACGAGGATGCGGTCGTCGTTGTGCAGGGCGCGGAGAAGGAGCAGGTGATTCTGGCGTTGGACGCGGTGGCCGCCGAGGTCCATCTGCATCCCAAGCTGTTTCATTCGGTGCTGCACCGGGTGGACCGTTCCAAGCTGCAGTCAAAGGGGCTGCACTTCCTCAGTCGGCAAGAGGTGGAACAGGTCTACGGCATGGTGGAGCAGGCGGCGCCCATTGTGCAAGGCGACTGGGCTCGTCTGAGCTTGGGCGGCATGTGCAGCAGCGGCGCCGCGGCCTTTGACGGCCAAGGGCTTCCGCCGCAGGTTCAGCAACAGTTGAACGGAATCGTGGGTGGTTTGGCGGGCGCGTTGGAGGGGGTGTACCGATCGCCCTGGCCTGCCTTGCCGCTGCCGCTCGAGGCTCCCGAGCCTGTATCGCAGCACTTCCTATCGGACGATGGCCGGTTGGGCTTCTTGCTGCTGCGTTTGGCCAAGGACACAGGGCAGACCGAGTTCATTCGGGATGGCGCCACGATCCGTTCGTTGCGCGCATTGATCAGCCGCGTGCAACAGCGTCATCCGCAGGCCAAGATCGGACTGACGGGCCTGCCGGTCATCGAGAACGACGAGATGAGTTCCAGCCAGGCCTCGATGACCGAAGTGAGCCTGGTCTCGTTGCTGGGGGTCTCGATTCTGTTCATCGCCGGGTTTGGCGGATGGCGTCACCCGTTGCTGGCGGTCGCTTCGCTGACGATCGGCACGGCCTGGTCCTTCGGCTACATCACCCTGGCGGTTGGGCACCTGAATATTCTCAGCAGCGCTTTTGCCGTGATCCTCATCGGGCAGGGGATCGACTTCAGCATGTATTACGTGGCCAAGTACCTGGACTTGCGGAGCAAGATCAACTCCAGCGGGGCCGCCTTGCTGCGGACCACGGCTGCTGTCGGACCGGGCGTGGCCACCGGCGCGATCACGACGGCCTTGGCCTTTTTCATGTCTGGGTTGACCGAATTCGTGGGCGTGGCTGAACTGGGTATCGTGGCTGGCGGCGGGATCCTCTTGTGCTGGATCGCCGGCATGACCGTACTGCCGGCCGCGATTCACTTGACTGACACACGCTGGCCGACGCGTTCCACGCCATTGCCGATCGACGTGCGGAGCTGGCTGGAGCCCTTGTTTGCCCGTCCGCGCCTGTTGCTGAGCGCGACGGCCCTGTTGACGGCGGGGGTGGCGACGGGGCTGGGGCACCTGTGGTACGACCATAACCTGCTGCACTTGCAGGCCAAGGGACTGGAGAGCGTGGAGTTGGAGGAGCAGCTTCTGCGGCGAAGCGACCTGAACACGTGCTTCGCGTTGTCGATCAGCGATTCGCGGGAGGAATTGCTGGCCAACAAACAGCGTCTGCTGCAATTGCCCTGCGTGAAGCGGGTGGAGGAGATTGCCTCGCAGTTTCCGCCGGCGGACGAGCGCAAGCAATGGCTGATTGCCCAGATACACCAACGGTTGGCCAACCTGCCGATGGCGCCGCCGCAAATTCCCGTGAGTTCTCTGGAAGAACTGGCGCAGATGCTCTTGGCCGTGCGCCCGCTGATGACTGGTCCGGTGGCGGAGGAGTTCCAGCGGCGGCTAAACGAGATCAGCCGGGCCGCGACGCAGCTTTCGCCCTCCGAGTGCCTAGCGCGGATCTCCGACTATCAGGGCCGTGTAGCCGAGGAACTGCTGGGGCGTTTGCACGCCTTGTATGCCGTGAGCCAGCCCGAGCCGCCGCAACTGACCGACCTGCCACCAAGCCTGGTGAACCGCTTCGTGAGCCGCAACGGCAAGCAACTCATGAAGATCTACAGCAAGGCTGACATTTGGGACATGGTCGGCATGGAGCAGTTTGTGAGCGCGGTGCGAAGCGTCGATCCCAGAGCCACGGGCAACCCGATGCAGATTTACGAAGGCAGCCGACTCATGAAGCGGAGCTACGAGGAGGCTGCGTTATATGCGTTGTTGATGATCGTGCCGGTTGTGTTCTTCGATTTCCGGAGTCTGCGATATACGCTCCTGGCCATGCTGCCCTTGGGGTTGGGGATGCTGCAGATGTTTGGCCTGATGGGGCTATTGAACATTCCCTTGAATCCCGCCAACATGATTGTGCTGCCCTTGATTTTGGGCATTGGGATCGATGCGGGGGTGCATGTGGTCCACGATTTCCGCAGCCAGCGGGGGCGGTACCGAATCAGCGCATCAACCGCCTCGGCGGTGGTGATCAACTCGGTGACCAATATGGCCGGTTTTGGCAGCTTGATGATTGCCAGCCATCGGGGGCTGCAGTCGCTGGGACGCGTGCTGACGATCGGTTTGAGCTGTTGCCTGTTCACGGCGTTGTTGATGTTGCCCGCCATGCTGATCTGCCTCACGCGTGATCGGAAGGAACAAGGCGACACCGAGGGGGAGGAGGTTCCCCCCTTGTCGCCGGTTTGGCGGCGGGTGGATGCGGCGCATCGGTTGCCGGGGGTCCCCCACGGCACGTCCGTACCTATCGGATCGTCGTCAAATGAGTGACGGTGATCGCTGTGGATGGATCACTCGAAGGAAGGCGTGCGAGCCGCTTCCCACCGCCAGGCAAGCATGATAGATTTAGAACCTATCCCAGAACCATCCCAGTCACGTCGGGCGGCCCGGCAAGACTGAACTGCCAACAGGTTCTGGGACCGGCTCTTAGAGGTTTCAGTCAGACCGCGGCACTGCATGAATTTGGGAGAAAGACGGCGATGGCCAAACCCCAGCGTAAATTGAAGAAGTCCAACCACGGCAAGCGGCCGGCCAGCAGCAAGGCGCGTCGCAAGAAGCGTGGGGCTGTACACACCTGAAATGTGGAAGGTTTCTGGCCGCCTTGCGCTGCGGCTTTGTGGCCGGCAATCGAAGGCGGCATTGGCGTTCCTCCGATTCACCTGTAAGACCAGGAGTTGGGTCTCGTGGCGAAAGCACTGATTCTTGAATTCTCCGAGTATGATGTCAACCACGTTGTGGCCGACATTGAGGAGATCCGTCGCCACAATCGGCAGCGCTTCGAGATGGAGCAGCTTACGGCCATTTGTTACGACGATACCGAGCGTCATATTTGTGCGGGCTACAAAGACTTGGGGCCGAACGAGTTCTGGGTCCATGGCCATTTCCCGGGCATACCGTTGATGCCGGGCGTGATCATGTGCGAGTCGGCGGCTCAATTGGCCAGCTTCTACACGACCAAGCACAAGTTGATGGAAGGTGTGGTCGGGTTCGGTGGCTTGGAGGAAGTGCGTTTTCGGGGGGTGGTGCGGCCCGGCGATCGTTTTGTGGTCGTGGCCAAGCTGCTGAAATTGCGGCGGGCCCTCATGACTTGCCAGTTCCAGTGTTTCGTCGAGCAGAATATGGTCTGTGAGGGGATCATCAAGGGCACGCCCTTGCCGATGGATTTCCTTACGGGTCAGGGCAGCGGTGAGGCCGGCTAGAGCGATTGCCCGCCACAGGGAACACGCTTCAGGCCGCTTGAATGGGGATTGCCGTGGGGCGTCGTGCGTTGCGAAAAGTGAATCCGGTTTTGGATCTGAGCCGGCACCTGAAGAGTATCGATCAACTGCCAAGACCTTGGACACCGGCGGCCCTTTTTGGCCGCGATGCTCCGCTGGAGGTTGAGGTCGGCTCGGGCAAAGGGCTTTTTCTCCGCACGACTGCGCCGGTCCGGCCGGAAAGCAATTTCTTGGGTATCGAGATTGTACACAAGTATGCCGCCTTTGCGGCGGCAGGGTTGCTGAAGGCCGCGGCGACCAATGCCCTGGTGGTGAGCGGCGACGCCTTGCGGATCTTCGGCGAGTTGATTCCGGACAGCAGCCTGGCGGCGGTGCACGTGTACTTCCCCGATCCGTGGTGGAAGAAGCGGCACAGGAAACGGCGGGTGGTGAACGAGGTCTTCTTGCGCAACGTGCAGCGGGCGTTGCTGCCTGGCGGCCGGTTTCACCTGTGGACCGACGTCGAGGAGTACTTTCAAGCCAGCCTGGAGTTGATTGCGCAGACGACACGGCTTTCGGGGCCGTTGCCGGTGGCTGAATCGCCGGCGGAGCACGATATGGACTATCGCACGCACTTCGAGCGCCGGGTGCGGCAACTGGGAGGTCCCGTCTACCGGGCCGAATACGGCAAGGAGGAGTGAGCTTCCTGCCACGGATTGTTGCCAGGGCCCGGCGCGCCTCATCGGGCCCATGTGGCGGATTTTGCCTCCTGACACGCAAGAACTGCGCGACGCACGGTGTTCGTGGCCTGTGGTTCGGAGGCTGGTTGGCGGGCCAGTCGCGATCTCAAAGGCTTGAGCGAAGGCTAGTTAGAAGCGACAAGCGGTCGCCGGCCGGGAGTTGCCTGTCGTTTGGTCCGGCGTTTGCTTCCCGGCCTTCCGTGGATCGGCCGGGGCCGCGCTCTGTCCAAAGGACCACCGTGCGGTTGACGGGTCGACCTTTCCCGACCGGACCGTCGCGCCCGGTGGGAGACTTGGGAGCAGATTTCTATCACGGAGGTTGGTCATGCAAATCGGCAATGTGCTTTCCAGTCAGACGGATCTGACATCCGCCGGGAAACGTGCTTCCAATGCGGGGACAGCCGTCGCCAGTCTGGTCGAGGCGACCTCCAGTACATCGACGACGTCAACCTCCGGCGTGGCCGAGGTGATGCGCAAGTATGATCTGACAGAGATCACGCCGGATGAATTCGCGGAGATGATTCAGAAGCTCCACGAAAACGGCTCCTTGACCGACGAGGAATACAGCCAATTGGTTCAGTTGCGGGCAGAGATGCAGAGCGATGGGCTCGCGGGCGACGAAGACTTGAACATCCTGACCTATTGCGAGCAGAAGTGCGCGGCACTGCAGCAACGGGCCGATGCCGAGGAGAAGGGCTCTGCCCAGCGCGCGGCGACAGCCAAACAACTGGCCACGATGCAGGAATGCTCCGAGTGGGTGCAGAAGCTGCAACTCGTTCACGAATCGCCAGACTCGATCGGACTCAATGCCACGGCCTGAGCGGGATCAGGTTCACGTGGAGATAGCGGGCCTCGTGTCGCCGGACGCCTTGTTGATCTTTGCATTGCTGATAGCTCCGGCGATCAACGGAAGGCCAGGAAGACGGGGCTCCCGATGGTCGCCCTCGGTTCATTCGCTATGCAGGGCCCCATGGAGCCGATCCCTGAACCTGTGGGCAGTTCGGTCCTGCTGGGCCGCTCGACGTGGCTGGGGTGGTTCTTAGATAGATTCTTAGTGGCGTGCGACGACCCGTTCATAGGCCCGGCTGCCTTGGGGTTCGCCGTGCTCGTGGGCGATCTCGGCCAGATGCTGGCCGCAGAGGGTCGGATAGTTGCCCGTGATGCAGGCTTGGCAGAGGTCTCCGGCGTCCAGGCCGATGGCCCGGGCAATGGACTCGACCGGCAGATAGCGGAGCGAGTCGGCTCCCAGGACGGAGGCCATGTCGGCCTGGATCTGATCGGTGAGCGGGCTTCCCTTGAGGAACTGGGGGGCGAAGAGTTCGCTGAAGGTCGACATGTCGATGCCGTAGAAGCAGGGGGCGATGATCGGCGGGCACGCGACGCGAACGTGGATCTCCTTGGGGAGTCCTTGCCAGCGAATCCGCTGCAGGAGGACCTTCATGGTGGTGGAACGCACGATGGAGTCTTCGACCAGGAAGACCCGCTTGCCTTCCAGTACCTCGCGCAGCGGCGTGTATTTCAGTTGAGCCTTCTGTTTGCGATCGACTCCGCCCTCGATGAAGGTCCGGCCGGAATAGCGATTGCGGATCAGCCCTTCGACGCAAGGCACTTTGAGCCGGTAGGCCATGGCGTCGGCCGCCGCTTTGCTGGTGTCGGGCACGGGCACCACGACCGTGTCCTCGTCGACGGGGACCGTTTCCAGGCGGGCCAGTTCTTCGCCCAACGCTTTGCGCGCCATATACACGCCGCGGTTGTCGATGCTGCTGGCGACGTTAGAGAAATAGACCCACTCGAAGAAACAGTGGGCGCGGCGCAAACTGGGGGCGAAGCGGCGGATCTTCAGCCGTCCGTCGCTGATCACAACGGCCTTGCCTGGGGCCAGCGAGCGAATATTTTCCGGCGCAAAGCCGATGTTCAGCAGCGCCACGCTTTCGCTGGCTGCGGCAAACAGCGGGCCCTGGATGGCGTAGGTCAGGGGCTTGATGCCCAAGGGGTCGCGGGCCACGACCATCTGGCCCAGGGCGTCCAGAAAGACCAGGCTGTAGGCCCCATCGAACTTGGCCGCCAACTGGCTGAGCATGTCGACCAACGTGAGACGATCCGGCGACGAAAGGGCCCGACTGATCTCGTGCATGAAGATTTCGGTGTCGGTGTCACGGGCCAGATAGTTGTCTTCGTTGGCGAGCAATTCCTCGCGGAGTTCGCTGTAGTTGGCCAGTTGTCCGTTGAAGGCGAAGCTGAACCACTTGTGCTTCTTGATATGGTGCCGTTCGAAGGGTTGGGCATAGCTGCGGTCGTCGCGGCCGCAGGTGGCGTAGCGCACGTGCCCGATGGCCGCCATGCCCGAGTATTCCTTCATCAGGCTTTCGTACTTCCCGCGGTGCCCGAGGCGGAAGACCTCGCTCACGCTGCCGACGTCCTTGTAGGTGTCGATGAGCTGGTTGCGGCGCGGGTTGTAGGTGGTGATGCCGGCGGCCAGTTGCCCCCGATTCTGGACGTCCAGCAACATGCGCGGAACGAGGCGTGAGACCTCATCCGGGCAGCCGTCGGGACAGAGGGGACTGACTCCGTTGCCGGGCAAGTGATACACGGCAACCACGCCGCACTCTTCGCGGAGTTCGCTCATAGATTATCCGGGGCAGCCGAGAGTCGAGCCCCGCTTTGGTGGTGCTAGACGCACTGGTTGAGGTCGACACATCCCATGAGTCGCAGTTCAAGGGCTCCTGCAGTGAGGAAACGCTGGGGGACACTGCAGGGCTCGGAGGGTTCATAACCGTACTCACCCCCCGGGGGAGACTTTTCTGGCCCTTTATGTTGATGGTATCCTATATGTTTCAGAAACTAAATATCCCCTTTCGGGTGCCCATGATGGATCTGCTGCGTCAGGAAATCGCCGCCCAGGCCACTACGTTGGTGGTCAAGGTTGGGACCCGTGTGCTGACCGGTGAAGACGGATGCCTTGACCCTTCGCGTATTCAGCAGCTTGCCCAGCAACTGGACCAGGTCATTTCGTCGGGTCGGAAGGTGGCCCTGGTTAGTTCTGGCGCGGTAGGCTCGGGAATGGGGCGATTGGGGATGAAGCAGCGTCCCACGGACCTGGCCACCCTGCAGGCGGTGGCGGCGGTGGGGCAAGGGTTGCTCGTGGAAGCCTATGAGCGTTGTCTGGCAAGTTTCGGCCACCATGCAGCTCAAATCCTGCTGACCGCGGAGGACCTGGAACACCGGATCCGTTATCTCAACGCGCGGAACACGGTGCTGCGGCTTCTGGAGTTGGGGGCCGTGCCGATCATCAATGAGAACGACACGGTGAGCGTCGAAGAACTGCAGACGACGTTTGGCGACAACGATCGTCTGGCAGCCATTGTGACCAACCTGATTCAGGCCCCGCTGCTGGTGTTGCTCTCGGACGTCGACGGGTTGTATAACGGTCACCCGCGCGATCCGGCCAGTCAGTTGATTTCGACGGTGGACCGGGTGGACGCGGAGATTGCGGCCATGGTTCGCGACGTGTCGGGGCAACTGAGCAAGGGGGGGATGGCCAGCAAGATCAACGCGGCGCGTCTGGCGACCACCGCCGGCGAGAGCGTGATCATTGGCAGCGGGCGCGACCCGCAGGTGCTTTCCAAGATCATCGCCGGCGAACCGGTGGGCACGCTGTTCTTGGCGCAGGGGCAGACCGTTGCGGCGCGCAAGCGGTGGATTGGTTTCACTGTCAAGCCTCGTGGACACCTGGTTTTGGACGCGGGGGCGCGGAGGGCGGTGGAGCACCAGGGGCGGAGTTTGCTGGCCGCCGGCGTGCGCGACGCGATGGGCCAGTTCCACAAGGGGGACATTGTGGCCTTGCGCGATCAGGAAGGGATCGAGTTTGCGCGCGGCCTGACGAACTACAGCCACGAAGACGTTCTGCGCATCAAGGGTTTGAAGACCCAAGAGATTGCCGCCGTATTGGGGCATTGCCCCTATGACGAAGTCATTCACCGCGACAACATGGTAGTTACTACGTGAGCACTACGCATCCTGCTTATCCGGTTCCGTCCACGACGATTCCCTGCTACGTCTTCGAGTCGAACGATGACGTGGCCGTGCATGTGGCTCAATTGGTGGCCAGCACGATCCGCGAGCGCAATGCCGTGGGGCGGCGAGCCGTGCTGGGGCTGATCACCGGCAGCACGCCCGTGGGAATCTACAAAGAGCTGATCCGCATGCACCGCGAAGAGGACCTGGACTTTTCGCAGGTGGTGGTTTTCGGCGTGTACGAGTACTTCGGCGTGGCTGCCGACCGCTTGCAGAGCCACGGTCGCTGGCTGCAGTCGAACTTCTTCAGTCAGGTGAACATCCCGCAGCGCAACGTGCACCTGCTGGACGGCACGGTGAGCATGGAGCAGGTGGAAGAGTATTGCCAGGACTATGAGGACGCGATTCGCCGCGCGGGCGGGCTGGACGTGGTGATTTTGGGGATCGGCCGCAATGGGCGGATCGGCTACAACGAGCCTTTTGCGGTGCACAACAGCCGCACGCGCTTCGCGGTTCTCGATCCCGTCACGCGGCGCGACGCGGCCAGCGATTTCTTCAGCGAGGAGTATGTGCCGACGCATGGCCTGACCATGGGCATCGGCACGATCCTCGAGTCGCGGAAGATCATTCTCGTGGCCTTTGGCGAGAACAAGGCCAAGATCGTGCACGAGGCCACCGAAGGGCCGATGACCGACCGCGTGCCGGCCAGTTTCCTCCGCGATCATCCCGACGCCACCTTCCTGCTGGACGAGGCGGCGGGGGCCGACCTGACGGGCATGGCCACGCCTTGGGTGCTGGGCAACGTGCAGTGGACCGAGCCGCTGATCAAGCGCGGCGTGCTGTGGCTGGCTCAGCAGACGGGCAAGGCCCTGTTGAAACTGGAAGATCGCGACTTCCGCGACCACAACCTGCACCAACTGCTCCGCGAGCATGGTCCGGCCCAGAAGCTGGCGGAGCGGGTGTTTCGCTGGATGATGGACACGATTGTCTATCATCCGGCCGGGGTCGAGCCGCAGCGCACGCTGTGTTTCAGCCCGCATCCGGACGACGACGTGATCAGCATGGGCGGGACCTTGATCCGCATGGTGGAAGACCGCCACGAAGTGCATGTGGCCTACATGACCAGCGGGAACATCGCCGTCTTCGATCACGACGCGCGGCGGTTTGCCGATCTGATGGCCGAGTTGAACCGCCGGTTCGACATCGACGTGAGCAAGACGCCGGACCTGGAGACCCACGTGCTGAAGGCCTTGGCGGAAAAGAAGGCCGGCGATCCGGACGTGCCGGCCGTGCTGAAGATCAAGGAATTGATCCGCTGGAGCGAGGCCAAGGCGGCCGGGTTCGTGTGCGGGCTGAAGGAGGAGCACCTGCACTTCCTGGACTTGCCTTTCTACCGCACGGGAACCGTGGCCAAACGGCCGCCGGGCGAAGAGGACATCGCCATCATCCGGGAACTGATCGAGCGGATTCAGCCGGGGCTGGTCTACGTGGCGGGCGACCTGTCGGACCCGCACGGCACGCACCGGGTGTGCGCCCAGTTGATTTTCGGCGCCCTGGAACAGATTCGGGAGGCGACGGGCCGGTGTCCGGAGGTGCTGCTGTATCGCGGCGCCTGGCAGGAATGGGCCCCGCACGTGATCGAGATCGCGGTGCCGCTGAGCCCGCGGGACCTGGAGATGAAGAAGGCGTCGATCTTCCGGCACGAATCGCAGAAGGACGCGGCCTTGTTTCCGGGGCCGGACGATCCGCGCGAGTTCTGGCAGCGGGCCGAAGACCGGAACAAGCACACGGCCGACGTGTACAACCAGTACGGCCTGCCGGAATACTACGCGCTGGAGGCTTTTGTGCGTTGGAAGGGGGACGCGCTGGGGTAGGGCGGGGGCCGTCTGCGGCCCTTGCGGAAACCGGAATAGCGGCCAGCACCGCACCGCGTCGCAACGTGCGCGTCGTCGGAAGAACCCTGTCGTTCGCATCTCGGTCGATCGCCGCGATACACTTCCGGCTGCTCGAATCGCGACGTTCCGCCGTGGGGTTCGGGGAGCGGCGGTTCATCTGGTAATTCGCCAGCCGCTTTTTCATTGATGCACAGAAAGGGGGCTCCATCACCTTCTCTATCCTTGCACTTCGTCGGCTGGCTCTGAATAATTGGTGCAAGGCCTGGGCCGCAGCGATCGGGCCGGGCCGCGCCACGTTCGATTCGCGCTCCAACTCCCGCCGGAGGTGACATGAGACGTTCCCTGCTGCTGTTGACCGTATTGGTCCCCTGGGGGCTGGCCACGGCCCAGGCCGCCGAAAAGCCCAACGTGCTGTTCATCGCCGTCGACGACCTGCGTCCGCAATTGGGCTGCTACGGCGACAAGCTGGTCAAGTCGCCGCATATCGACCGGCTGGCTCGCCACGGCATGGTCTTCAATCGGGCCTATTGCCAGCAGGCGCTGTGCTCGCCGTCGCGGATCTCGCTGCTGTCGGGCCTGCGCCCGGCGACGACGAAGATCTATGCCATTGGCCCGACACTGCGGAGCCATGTGCCCGACGCCCTGACGCTGCCGGAATTGTTCAAGCAGCAGGGCTGGTTCACGCGCAGCCTGGGCAAGGTGTTCCATGTGGGCATCGACGATCCGCAGTCGTGGAGCGAGCCCAGTTGGCAACCGTCGGCTCCGCGATTTGGGCTGAAAGGCCGGGCCTTGGTGGCGGAACGCGCCCTGCAGATGAAGGCCGCCGGGAAGACGATTCCCGAAAAGGGTCCGGATCGGCCCACCTATGCCGGGCCGGCCTTTGAATCGGTCGACTGTGACGACGAGGGGCTGGCCGACGGGGATATCGCGCGCAAGGCGGTCGAGTCTCTGCGCGAACTGGCCGGCAAGCCGCAGCCTTTCTTCCTGGGCGTGGGATTCTTGAATCCGCACGTGCCCTGGGTCGCGCCGAAGAAGTATTTTGATCTGTACAAGGTGGACGAATTGCCGCTGCCGGACAACCGCTACGTGCCGCGCGACGCGCCGAGCTTTGCGGCCCGATCGGGCGACGACTTCTACTGGTACGGCAATGTTCCCCAGGACCGCAACGTCACGCCGGAATTCGGCCGGCAATGCCTGCAAGGCTATCTGGCCGCGATCAGCTACGTCGACGCCCAGGTGGGCCGTCTGCTGGACGAGGTCGAACGCCTGCACCTCACCGCGAGCACGATCATCGTGTTGTGGGGCGATCATGGCTATTACATGGGCGAGCACAACTGGTGGGGCGGCAAGCACAACAACTATGAAGGGGCGACCCGGGCCCCGTTGATCGTGTCGGCGCCGGGTATGAAGATGGCCGGCCAGCGGACCGAGGCCCTGGTGGACTTTGTGGACATCTATCCGACCTTGGCTGATCTGGCCGGACTGCGCGTGCCGGACCGGCTCGATGGAATCAGCTTTTGTCCGGTCCTCAACGATCCGAAACGCGCGTGGAAAAAGGCCGCCTTCAGCCAGTATCCCAAGGGTGGGTTTTTGGGCACAGCGATGCGCACCGACCGCTACCGTTATGTCGAATGGACCGACAAGGGCGGGAAGGTTGCGGCCCGGGAACTGTACGACCACCAGATCGATCCGCAGGAGAACCAGAACCTGGCCGACCGGCCTGAGCAGGCCGGCCTGGTGGAACAACTGGGCCGGCAGATGCAGGCAGGTTGGCGCGGGGCGCTGCCCTGACAGGTCGGTTTATTGATCTCTGCATTGTTAATGGCCCCGGCCGACCAACGGAAGGCCGAGAAAACCGGGCTCCCGCGACCAACCTCCGGTCGGTGCCCGGCCCTCGGTTCATTCGCTATGCAGGACCCAATAGGCAGGGAGTGGGGCTTGCCCTGGCCGTAGAATTGGGGCATGACACACGAGTTTCCGGCAGAATGCCTGCCCTTGGCTATTGCCGCCATCCTCCGCGAGCATCGACACCTGATGCACGAGGCCGAGCGGCGGGCGGATCGCGCGTTCTTCTTCCAGCAGAAGGCCGATGGCTGCGACGAGCCGCAGCAGAAGGCCCTGATGCTGGCCAATCGGGACGAAGCCCTCAACGATCCAGCGGCGACCGCCCTGTTCCAGAAAGGGCGCCAGCGGTTTGGCCTGGACCTGGCGCAACGCGTGATCGACGAGCACTGGGGCCGATTGCCGCGTTGCGAGGCGTGTGGCGTGCTTTTCCGCAGGCCGAGCCCTAAGTCGTGTTTCGATTGCGATATCCGCGGGGCGTGACGCCCTCGGAGAGCCTGGCTATCGCATGTCGAACACCAAGAACCGCTCCTCGAGCCATCACCGCCACGTCGGGTGGCCCGGTGAGACTGAGCGGCCGAAAGGCGATGGGACCGGCTCTAAGAAGAACGGCTCTCGAAAGTGGCTGTGACCGTGGTGGTGATTCCCCCGCGTGGGGTGAATGAGGCCACCAGGGTCATTTGGCGAGGGGTCAGCACGGCCACCAGATCGTCCAGGATGCGGTTGGTGACATTCTCGTAGAAGATGCCCTCGTTGCGGAACTGCTGGAGATAGAGCTTCAAGCTCTTTAGTTCAACACACTTGCGATCCGGGATGTAGGTGAAGGTGAGGGTGCCGAAGTCGGGCTGGCCCGTCTTGGGGCAGACCGATGTGAACTCGGGGCAGACAATCTGGATGGTGTAGTCGCGGCCCGGATACTGGTTGTCGAAGGTCTCTAGCATATCGCGGAATTGGTCGCTCACGGCTCGCTCCTTTGCTTCAGCACCTATTGATCTTCAGAAAAGGAATGCAACACGAAGGTAGCTTTTGCACCGCGAAACCGGGCTCCCGCTGGTCGCCCTCGTTGCATTATCTATCTGAGGGTCAATAATTGTGGCATCATTCATGGATTGCGGAAAGGACCGGAACCCAAACTCATTGCCCTCGATCTTGCCCATGCCAGGTGCCGTCGTGCTGCTTTCCGGTGGGTTGGACTCGACTACCACCGCTGCTATTGCCCGAGAGGAGGGGTTTGATGTCTTTGCCCTGTCGGTCGACTATGGACAGCGGCATCGGTTCGAGTTGGAGGCGGCGCGGCGTGTAGGTCGGGCCCTGGGGGTGGTGCGCCACGAGGTGGTGTCGATTGATTTGGCGCGGTGGGGGGGCAGCGCTCTGACTGCGGCGATAGAGGTTCCCAAGGACCGGCCAGAGGAGCAGATGGTGGCGGCGATTCCGGCGACCTATGTCCCGGCGCGAAACACGGTGCTGCTGTCGCTGGCCCTGGCGTACGCCGAGGCGATCGGGGTGAACGACTTGTTTCTGGGGGTGAATGCGGTGGACTACAGCGGGTACCCCGACTGCCGGCCGGAGTTTGTTAACGCATTCGAGCATCTGGCGAATCTGGCGACCAAGGCGGGCGTGGAAGGGCATCCTTTCCGAATCCACGCTCCGTTGATCCGCTGGACCAAGGCGCAGATCATACGCCGGGGGATGGAATTGGGAGTGGACTATGCGTTGACCCACAGTTGCTATGATCCCGACGCGACGGGGCTGAGTTGCGCGCGGTGCGATGCCTGCCGGTTGCGGCGGCGGGGTTTTGCCGAGGCCGGCCTGGTCGATCCGCTGCCTTATGCGGATGGGGCATGATGGCCCTGTCACGGATATCAGGCGGTCTTGGGCGAGAGCGGGGGGGTGGCCTGCGGGCAGAACCACAATGGAATCACCTCCGTGGTGGGGCTGCCGATCGCCGATATCGGCTGAGACATTTCGTTCGTTCTCGGGGCAGCCGACTGGAAGGTCGTGAACCGTTTGGTTAGCATGGGAAGGCTCTCGCCGCTCATGGCGTATCCCAGCGGAACCCAAGTGGGAAATACAGGCTCAGCTAACGGGTGACGAATCATGGCGCAGACGATCGAGGCTTTTGTCAGCAGGCTTCAAGCGGAAGGGGTGGAAGCGGGACAGCAGGCGGCAGCGAAGCTCCTGGCCGAGGCGGAACAGCGCTCGCAGGAGTTGATCGAACAGGCTACGCGGCGTGCGGAGCAGATCGTAGGCGAAGCGCGCACGGAAGCCGACCGGATGCGCGCGCGTACCCAGACTGAACTTCGGTTCGCAGCACGCGACACGTTGGTCCGGCTTCAGGCTGCGTTGAGTGCTGCGATGCGGGCTGTACTGCTTCCGGCCGTGCGAGGATCGCTCGAAGACTCGGAGTTTCTCGCCGCGTTGATCCGCGACGTGGTTCTATGCTACGTGACACGGGACGCGGCTGGCCAGGGGCCGATCGCCATTCATGTCTCGGAACAGGTGTCGGAGGAGCAGCGGAGACGCTTGGTGGATTGGCTCCTGCAGGCGTTTTCGCAGCATGTCCAGAGAAAGACAGCCCTCGATCTGCACGGGACGCTGGCCGACGCCGGCTTCGAGTTCACGATTCGGGACGGCACGGTGGAGGTGACGGCCGGCGCGCTGGTGGATACGCTGGCGGAAATCGTCGCACCCGACGTTTGGAAGTTGGTTGCCGAGGCTGCGGAGTCATGAGGCTCGCACGCTACTACTACATCTCATCGCTTCCGGCCTTGGGCGAACTGGGCACGCCGCCGCCGATGGGGTTTGCGGAGCTTTCGGAATGGCTGGCGGACGATCGGCGCTGCCAGGATCTGGTCGGATGCTTGTTTCTTCTGGACGATTTGCGGCAGCGAGAGGCGTACTTGGCGGGCGAAGTGGAGGACATGGAGCCGACCGTCCTGAGCGTTTCGCAGATGCTGAATCGGAGTCCATTGCCAGAGTATCTCGTTGCGGAACCGGGCGAGACGGGAGGGGCACCGCGGCGGGTGGCGGTCGACCAACTCTGGGAGGCGTATTTCCGCTACGTGGCCGATTTGGCGGATGGCCGGAAGAGCTTGTTTCTGGCGGCTTGGGTCGCGCGCGAGGTGGCATTGCGCAACGCACTCGCGGCGGCGCGGGCGGAGCGTCTGGGCCTGGAGGCGGCCGATTACCTGGTCGCCGCAGACCTGGCTGCCGAAGACGAGGATTTTGCCGACCTGCTGAGCGAGTGGGCCACGGCGTCCACGCCGTTGGCGGGCCAGCAGCGGCTGCTGCAAGCGCAATGGGATTGGCTGGCGCAGCATGACGCCTATTTCACTTTCGACGAGGATGAGTTGCTCGTGTACGCCGCCCGGTTGATGTTGCTGAAGCAATGGAGCGCGTGGCAAGCAATGAATAAAGAGTGAGCACATGAAAGGCAAGATTAGTTCCGTCTACGGCAGCCTGGTGATCGCGGAGATGGAGGACCGCGTGGTGCAGAACTCCGTGGGGTATTGTGTCCGTTCCGACGGCACGCGGTTGTTGAGCGAGGTCATTCGCGTGCGCGGGCAATTGGCCGACTTGCAGGTCTTCGAGGAGACCCGGGGGTTGAGGACGGGCGACGGAGTTGAGTTCCAGGCGGAGATGCTCTCAGTGGTTCTGGGGCCCGGCCTGCTGGGGCAGATTTACGATGGCTTGCAGAATCCGTTGCCCGAGTTGGCGGAAAGGGTCGGCTATTTCCTGAAGCCGGGCATGTACGTCAACGGCCTGTCCACAGCGGCGAAGTGGGCGTTCACTCCGGACGTGCAGGCGGGCGACGCAGTCGCGTCCGGCGACACCCTGGGAACGGTGCCCGAAGGGATCTTCACGCATCGGATCATGGTGCCTTTCGGTTGGCGGGAGCGGTTCACGGTCGAACGCATCGCGCCGGCCGGATCGTACACGATCCAGGACGAGATCGCCGTCTTGGCGAATGCCGCCGGCCAGCGTCGCAGTGTCACCATGCAGCAGACGTGGCCGGTGAAGATCCCGCTGAACGTCTCACGCCGCCGCCTGATGCCGACCGAGCCGCTGGTCACCCGCGTGCGGATCATCGACTCGATGTTCCCGATCGTCCGCGGCGGAACCTATTGCATCCCTGGACCGTTCGGGGCGGGCAAGACGGTGCTGCAGCAGATCACTTCGCGGCACGCCGAGATTGACGTCGTGGTCATCGCCGCGTGCGGCGAGCGGGCGGGCGAGGTGGTGGAAACGCTGCGCGACTTCCCCGAGATCATCGACCCGCGCACCGGCCGAAGCCTAATGGAGCGGACGATCATCATTTGCAACACGTCGGCGATGCCCGTCGCCTCGCGCGAGGCCTCGGTCTACACGGCCGCCACGCTGGCCGAGTATTACCGGCAGATGGGACTGAACGTATTGCTGCTGGCCGATTCGACCTCGCGTTGGGCCCAGGCGATGCGCGAGCTTTCGGGGCGTTTGGAGGAGATTCCGGGGGAGGAGGCGTTTCCCGCCTATCTGGAGAGTCGGATCGCGGCTTTCTACGAACGGGCGGGCGCGATCGAGTTGGCGGACGGGCGGATCGGCTCGTTGACGATCGGCGGCACGGTCAGTCCGGCCGGGGGCAACTTCGAGGAGCCGGTCACGCAGGGAACGCTGAAGGTCGTCGGCGCATTTCTGGGGCTGTCCCGCGCCCGGAGCGATGCGCGCCGCTATCCGGCCATCGATCCGCTTGATTCCTGGAGCAAGTACCGCGGTATTATCGAACCCGCAAAGGTCGCGCGCATGCGGCGGTTGCTGACCCAGGGCCACGAGGTCCGCCAGATGATGACCGTGGTCGGCGAAGAGGGGACGTCGGCCGAGGATTTCACGGTGGCCTTGAAAGCCGATTTCTTCGACAATTGCGTGCTGCAACAGAACGCCTTCGATGCGGTCGACGGAGCGACTCCGGCGGAGCGGCAGCGGTTCATGTTCGACAAGGCTCTTCAGATTGTGGACCTGGAGTTGGGGCGGCTAGACAAGAGCCACCTGCGGGAAGTTATGGTCCGCGCCGCCGACCTGTTTCGCAACTGGAACTACGCTGCCAGCGGCACCGAGGAATACGATCGCTGGTTGCGCGAGATCGACCGGTTCACTGCCGACCGAGGACGCCCAATGCCATGAGAAAGTACTTCAACTCCATCCGGCGGATCGCCGGCAACGTGGTGACGGTGGATGCCCGCGGGGTGGGCTACGATGAATTGGCGGTGATCAGCACGTCTCGCGGCGATTCGCTGGCCCAGGTGATCGGGCTGGACGGGCCGGAAGTCAGCCTGCAGGTCTTCGCCGGGGCCCATGGCGTTTCCAACAACGACCGGATCCGGTTTCTGCACCGTCCGATGCAAGTTCCGTTCTCCGAGGCGTTGTTCGGTCGGGTGTTCGATGGCTCCGCCCGGCCGCGGGACGGACGCGGCCCGGCCTACGGCGATCCGCTCGACATCGGCTCGCCCGTGATCAATCCGGTCCGGCGGCGGATGCCGGATCAAATGATCGCCACCGGCATTCCGATGATCGACGTGTTCAATTCGCTGGTCGAATCGCAGAAGCTGCCGATCTTCTCCGTGGCCGGGGAGCCGTACAACGAGTTGTTGGCGCGGATCGGGCTGCAAGCCGACGCCGACATCATCATTCTGGGCGGGATGGGACTACGGCACGACGACTACCTGACGTTCCGCCACGCCTTCGAGGAGGGCGGCGTGTTGGGGCGCGCGATTATGTTCGTCCACACGGCAGCCGATCCTGTGGTCGAGTGCTTGATGGTCCCCGACCTGTGTCTGGCTGTGGGAGAACAGTTCGCCTTGCGGGGTGAGCGCGTGTTGGTCCTGCTGACCGACATGACCGCCTTTGCCGACGCCCTGAAGGAGATCGCCATCACGATGGAGCAGATTCCGTCCAATCGCGGCTACCCCGGCGATCTGTACACGCAGATGGCCAAACGCTACGAGAAGGCGGTCGACTTCGACCAGGCCGGGTCGATGACCGTGCTGGCGTGCGTGACCATGCCGGGCGATGACGTGACCCATCCGGTCCCCGACAACACCGGCTACATCACCGAAGGCCAGTTCTATCTCCGCAACGGGCGGATCGAACCGTTTGGATCGCTCTCGCGGCTCAAACAGCAGGTCAACGGCAAGACGCGCGACGACCACCGTTCGATCATGGACGCGTGCATTCAGCTCTACGCGCTGTGCCGCGAAAGCCGCGAAAAACGCGACATGGGATTCGAGATGTCGGCTTGGGATCGCAAGCTGTTGAAATATGGCCTCTTCTTCGAACGCCGCATCATGGATCTGTCGATCAACCTCCCGCTGTTCGAAGCGCTCGACCGATGTTGGCAGATCCTGGCCGAGTGCTTCGATCCCGCCGAAACCGGCATCCGCCGAGCGATCGTCGAGCGGCATTGGCCCACGGGATTGAAGTAGGCGGTTTCTCATGCCTCAGAAGATCAAGTTGACTCGCCCGGAGTTGAAACGCCACCGCGACCGTCTGACGCGGTTCCAGCGCTATCTGCCGATGTTGAAGTTGAAACAGCAGCAACTCCAGGTCACCCTGCGGGAAGTCGCTCGCCATCGGCGCGAAGCGGAGAAAGCGGTGGACGAAGCCGCTCAGAAGCTTCAGCGCTACGCTTCGGTGCTGAGGGACTTGGCGGGCATTCCCGTGCAGGACTACGCACGCCCCGAGGAGGTCCTCACGTCACGGCAGAACATTGCGGGCGTGGAAGTGCCCGTCTTCGAGGGCGTCACGTTTCCAGAGACGCTGTACAGCCTGTTCGGCACGCCCGCCTGGGTCGATCAGGCCCTGGCCGATCTTCGCGAACAGAACCGAAAGCAGGCGGCGGTCGACGTGTTGCGCGAGCAGGAAGCCATCCTGCAGCGCGAGTTGGCACGCACGATCCAGCGCGTCAACTTGTTCGAAAAAGTGATGATCCCGCAGAGTCGCGAAGCTATCCGCCGCATCCGTATCAAGCTGGGGGACGAAATGACTGCGGGCGTCGGCCGGGCCAAGATCGCCAAGGGTAAGCTCGCGCAAGCCTACGTGCTGTCGCCGGAGGATGCGGCCGCTTCGGTCAAGCCGGAGGGAACGAGCCCATGATCGTACCCATGCGCAAAGTCTACGTGGTCGGCCGCCATCGCGATCGTGAGCGGCTGCTGGAGGCGGTCCGCGACGTGGGCGTCGTCCATCTTGTGCCGGCCGATCCGGGGCGTGCCGTGGCGGACGAACAGACGCGGGCCCATGTGCGGGCGCTGCAACGGGCGGTCCAAGTCCTCCATGGCGTTGCGTCTCACGGTTCGGTCCCGGACTTGGCGCCCGTCGAGGCCGCTTACCGGGTCCTGGAAATCGAGCAGCGGAGTGCGGAGCACGGCAATCGCCTGGCGTCGTTGCATCACCAGCTTGCGCAGCTTGACTTGTGGGGCGACGTCGAGTTGAAGCAAATCGAGTCGCTTTCTGCCGCGGGGATCGAAGTGCAGTTCTACGCCGTGCCGAAATGCGACGTGGTCGCGATCGCAGCGGAGTGCGCGGCGGTTGTCGGCGAGATGCCCGACAAGCGGGCCGTGGTTGCCGTGGTGACCCGCAGCCCGCTCGGGGGCGATGGGGGGGCGGGGCTGGATGCGTCCGCAGACGCTGCGGGTCCCTGCAACGCGCGGCCGACGGAGGCGAGGTGCAGCCTGCCGGAAACGGCTGTCGCAGTGCCGCTACCGCCGCGCGACGCGCCCTCGATCCGGGCCGAAGCCGGCCAGATCGACGCGGCGTTGCGGGACGATTCGGCCGCACTGGCCGCGTTGTCCCACCTGAGTGGTGCGATGCAAGCGGAGTTTGACCGCCTCGATCAGCAGGCGGAGTTCACTGCGGCGCTGCGCGGCGGACTGGAACAAGATCAACTGTTTGCTGTGCAGGGCTGGAGCCCGGCGGAGATCGCGCCAACGCTTGCCGACCGCCTTGCGGCAGCCGACCTGCCGGCGGCCGTGGAATGGCTGGAAGCGGCCGACGACGAGCAGCCCCCCACCTTGATCCGGGTTCCATCCTGGGCGCGGTCCATCGAGGGCCTGTTCAAGGTCTTGGGGACCGTGGCCGGCTATCGTGAGTTCGACGTCTCCGTCCCGTTCTTGCTCGCCCTGCCGATCTTCACGGCCATTTTGATCAGCGACGGAGGCTACGGAGCTGTGCTCCTGTTGGCGTTGACGCTTGGATACGGCCAGGCAGTGCGGGGGCTCGGCAGGCAGTTCACGCAGTTGTTGATCATCGTGGCGAGCGCAACGCTGATTTGGGGCGCGCTGTGCGCCACCTTCTTCGGCGTGACGCTGTACGCGCCGGTCGTTCTGGTGGACCTGAGCGAGGCGTCGCGGCAATTCATGATGCGGATGTGTTTTGTGATGGGCGCTATCCACCTGAGCATTGCTCAGCTCTGGCAGGCGCTGTGCCTGTTCCCGGGCTTGCGTTTCCTCAATAAGGTCGGCTGGGCCATCTTCATCTGGGGAATGCTGGGTGTGGTGCAGATGTTCGTGCTGAAGTCGCCGATGGGCTGGGCGACGCCGTGGCCCTACTTGTTGCTCGCCGGCGCCTTCCTGGCGATTCTCTTTCACCAACCGAGTCCGAACCCAGTGAAGATGATCGGCTGGGGGTTGGCCAACTTCCCCTTGTCGATGCTCGCGGCGTTTTCGGACGTTATCAGTTATGTGCGTCTGATGGCCGTGGGGCTGGCGAGCAGCGTGCTGGCGACCAGTTTCAACGACATGGCGCGAGGGCTCGACTCCTGGCCGCTGGCGGCCCTGGTGTTGGTATTCGGGCACAGCCTGAACATGGGCTTGGCGATGATTGCCATGTTCGCCCATGGCGTGCGTCTGAATATGTTGGAGTTCTGCAGTCACCTCGGCATGCAATGGACCGGGTATGCGTACAGTCCCTTCTCGAAACGAATGATCCAGGAGCAATGAACATGGCGACCTTGACGGCATTTGTCGGTTCCTTCGCGCTTGGCGTACCGACGCTCCTCGCGGCCAACGGCACGTTCTGGCGATTCTTGGCCGAGATGGGCGATGTGATGGCGCTCGGGATGGCCGCGCTGGGAAGCGCGATCGGTATCGGAATGGCCGGTCAGGCTGCGGCCGGGGCCTGGGCCAAGGAGGCTCGTGCCGGACGGAATCTGAGCTTCACCTATATCATCCTCCTGGGCATGCCGATCAGCCAGACGCTGTACGCCATGATTGTGATGAACAACATGCGGTCGGTGTTCGCTAATATCGAGATCACCGTCTCCGAAGCCGGCCTTCTGTTGGGCATCGGGTTGGCGACCGGGATGGGCGAAATGCTGTCGGCCTGGATGCAGGGCCTGATCGGCGCCGCAGGCATTCGCGCGCTCAGCGACGGCGGCGGTAAAGGGTTCGCCTTTATCATTATCGCCATGGGGGTTGTCGAGACGGTCGGGATCTTCACGATGGTGTTCATGCTGGGCATGATCCCTGCGGCCTAGATCGCCCTACTGAAAGCGTGTCGCCCAAACGCTCCGCGGGTGGTGTGGTGTCGTGAACGGGCACGGCGGGGCAGTCGCGCGCCTTGCCCCAAGACAGCCCCGCTCCGATAATAGAACATGAAGCTCCGGACTCCACGGTGTAGCATGAACGAGGTGCCCTATGTTGAGGAGCATCCTAGTGGGGCTGGACGGATCCTGTTACAGCCGCGTTGCGGTGGAATTGGGAATCGACTGGGCGAAGCGATGCGATGCCTTGTTGGTGGGGGTTGCTGTCGTGGACGAGCCCACGATTCGTGGTCCCGAAGCAGTGCCCATCGGCGGCGGTGCCTACAAGCGGCAGCGCGATGAGAAGCGGTTGGCGGAGGCCCGGTCCAAGGTTGAACAATTTCTGGAGTCGTTCCGGGCGCGCTGCACCGAAGCGGGCGTGGCTTGCCATGTGTTGGAAGACATCGGTCTGCCCTCGCGAGAAATTCTGCGCGAATCGCCGCGGTATGATCTGGTGCTCTTTGGTCGTGAGACGCATTTCCATTTCGAAACGCAGGACCGCGCGGATGAAACCTTGCGGTGCGTGCTCCGGCATGAGACACGTCCGGTTGCCGTCGCCCCCCGCGAAGTGCGTGGGGGCACCTCGGTCGTGGTAGCCTACAACGGCAGGCCTTCGGCAGATCGCGCGTTGCAGGCCTTCGAGGCGTCGGGGTTGGACTACGGTGAAGAGATTCATTTGGTCACGGTGGACGCGGATCACAGCCAAGCCGCGTGTGCAGCCGAGAAAGCGGCGGACTTCCTGCGGTTTCATGGAATTCATGCCCAAACTCGTCGGTGCGAACCCGCAGGCTCCGTGGCCCAGACGATTCTCGAAGAAGTGCGAAAGCGAGACGCCAGATTGCTGGTGATGGGAGCCTACAGACATTCGTCCCTGCGGGAGTCTCTGTTCGGCTCTGTGACCAAGGACGTGTTGCGCGACAGCCGCGTGCCTGTGTTCCTGTGCTCATGACCATCGATATTTCCAAGGCACGAGCGTAGGAGCAGCAACCGCAAGACAATCCCCCTCGACGCAGAGTCGGGGACGCTGGCGTCTGAGAAGACGCTTGATTGTCTCTTGCCCATACAGATGATGTCACCCTCCCTCGTCGATATCAGTGCTCTTTTTCATGCAGCAGTCGTCCCGTCGATGAGTGGGGGGACTCCAGTCCATAGTCTGCGATCGCCATGCCGTCTTGTGCACAGACAACCTTGAACACGCCTCCTATGTGTCCTTTTGCTGGGCGTTGTGCGGTGGGGCGCCGTGCTGAAGTCGTGTTTGGCCGGATATGCCGTGGGCCGTCGGCCCGCTGACACCTGACCCCATCGCCGTGATCCGATGCGCGTTTGCGAAATATTCCGATCCCTGCAAGGCGAAGGGCTGCTGAGTGGCACGCCGAGCGTGTTTGTGCGCGCCAGCGGCTGCAACCTGCGTTGCTGGTATTGCGACACGCGCCACGCCTCGTGGGAGCCAGAGGGCGAGGACCTGGCTGTGGACGAGATCGTGGGCCGGGTGACGCTGCTGGACTGCCGGCACGTGGTGCTCACCGGCGGCGAGCCGATGCTGTTTGCGGAGTTGATTCCGCTCTCCGAGCTTCTGGTGCAGCGCGGGCATCATGTGACGATCGAGACGGCCGGCACGCTCTACTTGCCAGTGGCCTGCCAGTTGATGTCCGTGAGCCCCAAGCTGGCCAATTCGACGCCGTCGCCACAAGAGTCGGGGCCATGGTCGTTTCGGCACGAGCGGGGCCGGCATGCCCCGGAGGTGATCCGCCGGCTGGTGGCTGAGTATGCGTACCAGTTCAAGTTCGTCATCGATCGGCCCGAGGATTGCGCAGAGGTCGAACACTATCTGCAGGAGTTCCCGCAGATCGACCGCGCGCGTGTGATGTTGATGCCGCAGGGGATCGAGGCGGAGGAGCTGGCCGCGAAAGCCGGCTGGATGGAGCCCTACTGTGGCGAGCATGGTCTCGGCTACTGCGCGCGACGGCAGATCGAGTGGTACGGGCATCGCCGCGGGACATAGCGATTGCCTCGTTGCAGGTCCGATCTCCGTCTAGTGATTGGGCGAGTTGCCCACGCGCTGCACCTGTCCGGCGTCGTTGCTGATGATCCACGCGCCGCTGCGGTTGTTGGAGAGGGCGTTGCCTTCGAAGACGCCGTAGCCGCCGGCATGCACGTAGACCCCGGCCGTCCTGCCGTCATAGATCTTGCAGTTCCTGAAGGTGGGATTGCTACCTTCCTTGACTTCCACACCGGCCAGGTTGTTGCCATAGATATGGCAGTTCTCGAAGGTGCCCCAGGCGTTCTTGTTGACGAAGACGCCGCCCTCCTTTCCGTGGTGGATCTTGCAGCGTTTGAACGTGGGGTTGGCGCCTTCGCGGATCTCGACGCCGGCCAGCCCGTTGCCGAAGATGTCGCAGTCGTCAAACGTGCCCCAAGCATTGAGGCACGTCAGGACACCACCCTGTTTGCCGTCGTGGAATCGGCAGCGAGTGAAGGCCGGGTTGGCGCCGTCGCGGATTTCGGCGCCGGCCAAAGAGTTGCCGAAGATATCGCAGTCTTCGTAGGTGCCCGCTCCATCCTTCTGCACGAGGATGCCGCTCTGTTTTCCGTCGCGCAAGGTACAACCCTTGACGACAGGGTTGGCGTCTTGCTTGACCTCGATGCCGGCAACGGTGTTGCCGTAAACCTCGCAGTTGACAAAGGTTCCCAGTCCCTTGGAGTGCGCATAGATCCCACCGGCTTTGCCATCGTAGATTCTGCAGCCGCGGACAGAGGGATTTCCCGCGTCCCGGACCTCGATGCCGGCCAGGGCATTGCGGGCCATGTCGCAATCCTCGAAGGTGCCGGTTCCATTGGAGTGCACAAACACGGCGCTGGCCTTGCCGTCGTGGAGCTTGCAGCTTTTGACAGTCGGATTGCCCTCTTCGCGAACATGCACGCCGGCGGCCGCGTTTCCGAAGATGTCGCAATCGAGAAACAAGCCAGCTCCCTTGGTGTGCACGAACACACCGCCAGCCTTGCCGTCGCGGATCGTGCAATTCTGGACGGTCGGATTGGCGCCATCCCGGGTTTCGACTCCGGCCAAGACGTTGCCGAAGATATCACAATTTTCGAACAGGCCGGCGCCTTCTTTGAGCACGAAGAGGCCGCCCTGCTTTCCGTCGCGGATCTTGCAGCGTTTGACGGTGGGGGCGCCGCCTTCGAGGACGGCCAGGTTGGCGACCGTATTGCTGTGGATATCGCAGTTCTCCAGGATGCCTTTGCACTTCTCGGCGAAGTAGATGCCCGACTTGCCCGCATCGTGGATAGAGCAAAAAGTGAGGCGGGGGTCGGCCTTCTCGCTGGTGACTTTGACGCCAGCGCCTTGTTCGCTGGTGATGTCGCACTTGGCCATTTCCAAACGCCCTTGGGGGATGACCACGGCGGGCTGCTTGCTGGACACATTGCGGATCGAGACGCTTTGGATTCGCGCATGGCCCGTGTCCATGATCAGCGCGCTATTGCCTTCGCACTCGAAGATCACGTCGTGGGGATCGCCGCTTTCGCCGAGGATGGTCATTTCGCGGTTGATCTGCAGCGGTTCGTTGTAGCGGTAGAGGCCAGGCCTGACGAGGATCGTGCCGCCTTCCGCGATGCGGCGCAGGGCGGCGTCGATCTTTTCGATGTCGTCGGGAACGCGGATGCGTGGCATGCGGAGGCATTCGGCCAGGGGCAGGTCGCCCTGGAGTTCGCCGCGGAACGAAGGGCGTTGCGTGGCGCTGAAGTGCGTGCGCACATACTCCTCCGTGCGTTCCGAAGCGTAGAGATTGGTCTCCTTGAGGGAGATGATTCCATCGTGGTTGTAATCGGCTTTCCCTTCCAAGGCCTCCAAGAGGTAGTAGGTGTAGACGCCGTGCCGGAGACTGCCTGATTCATGCGAGACCTCGCCGGGCGCGCTGGCTGTGAGCAGCAACACCCCCTGGGGCGCGACCTCCAGTCCTTCGGAAAGGCCGTCCACGGGCACGGCTCCGCGGGCACTGCGCTGATCACCTTCAAAGAGGCGATTCTGGCAGGCATCGACAAAGAACAGTTTCATCGAGGCGGGGCAAGCTTCGAGTTTCTCGTACACCCAGTCCAGCGAGATGAGCGTGTTGAGTCGCTCCTCGTCCTGGAGCGAGGTGGGCACTTCGCCCTCATAGGGCACCAGGTACGACTTGCCCTTGATGCGCACGCCATGGCCGCAGAAAGCCAGAAACACCAGGTCATCGGGCGAGGCGCCCTCGAGGAGGAGCGTGATTTGGGTGACGATCTTGTCTTTGTCGGGTTGCAGCGAACGGGTCGCCTCGTCGTTGACCACGATGACCTTGTCGCGGTCGAATCCGGCCGTCGTCAGGCGCTGGCCCAGGGCACGCACATCGCCGCCGCAGTATTGGAGCTTGCGGAAATGCTTGTATTCGTTGATGCCGATGAGCAGGGCGCGGCGATGGTTGACTTTGCCCGACGGTTTGCCGGTCGCCGCAGGCGTCTTCTCGGTGGCTGGCAGGCTATTGGCCTCGCTGCGCGGGCTGTCGGTCTTGGTGGGCGTGGGGGTGGATTTGGGCTTGGGGCTCGGCTTGACCGCCGCCTTGGCGTCGGGCTTGACGTCGGGCTTGACGTTGGGCTTGGTTTCCGGTTTGGTCTTCGTCTCCGACTTCGCGGCGGTGGCAGGCTTCTGCTTCTGTTGCTGGGCGACGAAGTCGCGGTCGGCCTGGATGAGTTGATCGAGTTTGAGGGTCAGTTCCTCGCCGTCGGCGCGGCGGAGTGTGACGGAGATGCCATCAGCCGAGACCCGAACGAGTTCGGCCTCGACGGTGAACTTGGTCGAGGCATCGGTCCAGGTGCGTCCCTGTCCGATCGAAGTCAACGTGGTCCAAACGACCAACGCGATGAGAAGGCTGTTGCGAGTGCCCATCCTGGATGCTCCGCGGGAGAGAGAAGGGACGGCCACAAGACGCATCGAGAAGGGAGCGCAGCGACTCCCGATGATCTATCCTTGGCTTCTTATCGTCGATCGTCAACGTCCCCGATGTGGTTTGTCCGTCCTCCTCGATTGTATTGCCGGACCGGCCCAAGCAGAAGGCTACTCAGGCGGGCTCAGGGCGGCGTTGAACGAGGGTGGCCCAACGGCGCGACGAGAGCCAGGGCAGGAACGCGTGCGGCCAACACGCGGCCGGTTCTGGTCACGCAGTCTTGATGTTCATCGCTGCCTGATTGAGCTTGTTATAGAGGGTCTTGAGGCTGATGCCGAGTTCATCGGCGGCTCGGGGTTTGTTGCCGTCGTGGCGTTCCAGGGCCTCGTAGATCGCCTGCATTTCGATTTCGCGCAGACTTTGCCCGGCGGCCGTCTTGACCATGGCCGGACGGGGCATGGGACGTTGGGCGGTGAAGCGCGCCGGCAGGTGCTCGGGGGTGATCGGCGCCCCTTCGGCCAGGATCATGGCGTGTTCGATGGCATTGGCCAGTTCGCGCACATTGCCGGGCCAGCCATAGGCGCAGAGCTCCGCCAGAGCTTCTGGCGTGAACAGCTCGTCTTCGGGCCGGGCATGGGGACGGAAGCGTCGCGCCAGGTGCCGAGCCAACAGCGGGATGTCTTCGCAGCGCTGGCGCAAGGGCGGAAGATGGATCTCGAAGGTGTTGATACGGAACCAGAGGTCCTCGCGGAATTCATCCTCGGCCACCATCTCGTCCAGGCGGCGGTTGGTAGCGCAGATCACGCGCACATCGCAAGTGAACGACTGGTTCTCGCCCACCCGGCGGACTTCGCCGCTTTCCAGGAACCGCAGCAGTTTGGCCTGCATGGCCTTGGGAAGTTCGCCGATTTCGTCGAGAAACAGGGTGCCGCCGTTGGCCACTTCGAACAGGCCCACGCGGTGCTCTTCGGCGCCGGTGAACGAGCCCTTGCGATGGCCGAAGAGCTCGCTTTCGATGAGATTTTCGGGCAGGGCTCCGCAGTTGATGGCCACGAAGGCCATGCCTGAACGGAGGCTTTGATCGTGGACCGCTCGGGCCACGAGTTCCTTGCCCGTGCCCGTGTCGCCCAGGATCAGGACCGTGGAGTTGGTTGGGGCCACCTTGCCGATGAGCTGCCGCACGCGTTGCATGCCGGCCGAGTGGCCGATCAGTTCCGAGCCGCCCTCCAGACGATCGAGCCGCTGCTTGAGGGCGCGATACTTGTTGGTCAACTCGCGCTTTTCCGCCACGCGGTGCAACAGGGCATCGATGGCCACGAGCTTGCAGGGCTTGGTCAAGTAGTCGAAGGCCCCATAGCGCAAGGCGGCGACGGCTGTTTCCAGAGACGACTTGCCGGTGAGCACGACGGCCTCGGTGTCGGGCGAGAGTTCCTTGGCCTTGGCGATCACGGCGATGCCGTTCATGCCGGGCATGTCGAGGTCCACCAGCACGCAGTCGTAGGTGTTGCGTTCCAACGCGGCCACGGCGGTGAAGCCGTCGGGGCAGACGGTGACCTCGTGCCCCATGCGTGGCAACTCCAATCGCATCAGTTCCTGCAACGACCGTTCGTCGTCGGCAAAGAGGATCTTCAGCGACTTGCGTCTCGGTTCGGCCTGTTGGGCTGCCTCGCCACTTGCCGGCCGCGCAGCCGGGGGGCCTGGGGGCTGGGGCAGGTTTTCATGCGGCTTGATAACGATGGCTGATCTCCTTTTCCTGCAAGGGCGCCGCCAGGGGCAGCCGTACGCGGAAACTGGCGCCGCGGCCGGGACCGTCGCTGTGGGCGGTGATCTCTCCGCCGTGGTCGGCCACGATGCGATGCGTGATCGACAAGCCCAGTCCGGTGCCCTGGCCTGCCTTGCGACGAGTGAAGAAGGGTTCGAAGACGCGGTCCAAGACCTCGGGTTCCATGCCGCAGCCGTTGTCGGTCACGGACATTTCGGCGTTTCCGTCGCGCTGGTGGAGTTCGACGCGCACGGTCCCCTGTTCCTCAACGCAGTCCAGGGCGTTGGTCAGGAGGTTCAGCAAGACCTGCTTCATCTGCCGCACGCTGACCGTGGCGATCACCGGAGTATCGGCCACCACTTCAATCTGCTTGTGCTGATACTTGCCCAGGTGGGCGAGCATCGCCACGACGTCATGGGCCAACTCGACCAGATCGGCATTCTGCCGCTGCACTTCACCCACGCGGGAGAAGTCCAGCAGCTTTTCGGTGATGTCCTTGCAGCGGAAGGCCTCTTCCTGGATCATGCTCAGGTAATGGGCGATCACGGTATGGTCGGGGTGGTCGGGTTGGAGCAGGTCGCGCACCCGGCTTTCCAGCGATTCGGCACACAGGGCGATCGAGGCCAGGGGGTTGTTGATTTCGTGCGCCACGCCCGCCGCCAGAAATCCCACGCTGGCCAATTGCTCGTTGCGGATGACCTGCTTGGTGCGTTCCTGGACCTGGCGGTCGAGGTCGTCGCGGATGGCCTGAAAACGGGCCGTCATGCCGTTCATAGCCTGGGCCAGTTCGGCGATCTCGTCTTGGGAATCGACCTGGATGCGGTAGCCGAATTCGCCGGCTGCCACGCGCCGCGATCCGTTGATCAAGACGCGCAGGGGTTGCAGCACCCAGTGATAGAAGAGCTTGATGAACAGCAGCAGGACCACGGCCGCCGAGATGGTGCCCAGCCAGGTGCCGACGATCAGGGCCCGGTACTGTCCGCGAACCTCGTCGGTGAAACCTCCCAGGCGCTGGTGCAAATGGCTGGGCAATTCGTCGGCCAGGGCCTGCATCTGGTCCAGCTTTGCGTCCATGCGTTCCAGCGTCGCCTCTGAGATCATCCAGTCCTCCGCCTTGTGTGCGGCGCGAACCGCCCCCAAGGCAGACTCGATCTTGCGGAGCGTTTCCCACTCGGGCTGATTGTCGGAGATGCGCGTTTCGACCGTGTTTTTGTGTTCGAGTTGCCGGCGATAGCGGCTGAGCGTGTGTTCCACCTTGTCCAACTCGGTGGCAAACTGCACACGAACGATGGGCAACTGCAGCGGCCGACCATCGCTTTGCCAAGGGGCAAACGAGACGCTGCGAATGCCGCGGAGCTCGCTGAGGCTGTTGCGCAGTTCGCGCACGTGTGCGTTCAAATCGGCGGCCAGGGGCAATTCGGCGGCGCGCCAGCTCAAGGTCTTGGCCAAGCTGCGATAGGTGTAGGTCGCATACAGCCCGCCGCTGGCGAGACTGAGCACCAGCAACAGCAGCAGGCCCAGGCCCACCAGGAGTTTCAGGCGAATTGGCCAGCGCGAGAACAAAGGCGACCTCCTTGTCGCAATTCGGCTGCAGCGAACCAACCAGCAGTCCGCGAGTCACGAAGCTCCGCTTCGCTTACCGCCTCCACGCGAGCCGCGGCAGGTGCCATCTCGTGCTTCGGGCAAGGCCGCCGGTGGAAGGGGCTCGAAGTGTAACATTTACACGGCCAGCGGCCAAGATGAGGTCTTTGAGTGGGGAGGTGGGGTGGATGGGTGGAGTGGGTGGATGTTGGTGCGAGAGAGAAGCGTCGAAGGTTCTTGCTTTGACGGTAGTTGATCCTGGACGAGTGGCTCGCATCAGAGGTGGTCAGTGTCGGCCGCTGGCTGCTGGCGCGAAGTCTGTGCGGTCGTGATGCTGGTCGCCGCGGCCGACGTGACGTTGTACCGCGGCGAGGGCTATGCGGGGTATGCGGCCCTGTTGTTGGCAGCCCCGCTGCTGTTGGTGCTGGGCAGTCCGCGGCCGCGATTTCATTGGAACCTGTGGCTTGTGGGTGCGATGCTGTGGCTCATGGCCCTGCGGATCGCCTGGCTTGGCTCGCCGCTGACGCTGGTGATGGGCTGTGGGCTATTGGTGGCCTTTGCCATGCTGCTGGCCGGGCGTCAACCGTACCTTTTCGGCACGCTGGCCTACGCGGTTCAAACGAGCGTCGCCGGGTTTGTCGGGTTCAAGCTGGATCCCGAGAAACGCACGGCTGCCTGGGATCGCTTCCGTGAGTACACGTATCAGTGGTACTGACTTGCGACTGTTCTACGGCTTCGCCTGCTGTTGGAAGAACTTGACGATCAAGGCGGGCGTTTCTGCCAGGAACTGGTGGCCGCCGGGGTGGATGAAAGCCACTACCGGGGTGCCGGTGGGGGAGGGGTACAAGGTGCATTGGCGATCCCAGTGTTGCCCCTCCCCGCACCCGTTCAACTTGCGCAGGGCATCGATGGTCGATTTCTGCCAGGCGAAGCGGACCAGCGGGTCTTGCTCGCCGGCCGCATGCAGCACGGGCTTGGGCTTGAACATCTCGAGCAGTTGGGGGCGTGCGGCCGCGGCACTGGGGGCCATGGCGGCAAATACGTCGCCGCGCGTGGCCCAAAGCAGGTAGGTGAACCCGCCGCCGTTGGAATGGCCCGTGGAGTAGATTTGCTTCTCATCTACGCGGTGGTCCTTCTTGAGCGTTGCCAGCACGGCATCGAAGAACTTCAGGTCCCGGTCGTCCTGGTCGCCGGGCCGGTGCTGCCAGCCGGGGCGTTTTCCCTCGGGGTCGGTCAGGGCCCCGGGCGTGTTGAGGCCCTGCATATAGACGGCGATTGCTTCGGGCCAGTGTTGGTGAAGGGCGAACTTCTGGGCCGCATTCTTCATGCTCCCGCCGTGACCGTGGAAGGCGAACACGACCGGGCAGGGACGGGTCGGGGCGTCGGCCGGCACGTAGACCAGGGCCTCGCGCTCGACGTTGTCGAGTGACCACTGCTTGCGAACCAGCGATTCGTCGGCGGACGCGATTCCGGCAGAACCGAAGCCGGTCAGGCCGGCACACAGCAGGGCCAGGATTGTCAAGCAACGAGGCCCGGAGGCTGAATCGCGCCACATAGGGTCACTCCTTCGCAGTTCGAGATGCTGGTTCTTGAGGGCGGCCTGCGCCACGACGGGCGCATGGCCCGGCCGGCCGGTCGGGGCGATCGATGCCATCCTATTGAAACGCGTCGGCATGGCCGAGGTTCCGCGCCGGAGTCGGTCCCTGATGGGCCGGCAAGGCGATTCGGAGGGCCGGAAGGGGCCAGCCAGGCCAGGCCTGGACGCATCGAAGGCCAAGAGGGGCCGAAGATGGGGTGTAACCCGCATTCGCGGCCCGATTTACTTCGCGCGGGCGGGTGATATACTGGGACAAAACTGACGCGCCAGCAGTGCTAGCCGCCGTCTGGGGCGACTTGGCTGCCGCGGTTGACCTGACTCTCTGGAGGAGCGAGCGATGGCAGACCTTCCGAACTATGTGACCGCGGCCAAGCCAATTCCCGCCGCCGGCCGGGTTCCCTGGTACAAGAGCACGGCCCAGACCTATGCCGGGATCATGCTGTGGTTCGTGTTTTGGGAGAGCGTGCCTGCCAGCGGGGCGTCTGGCCCGGCCGGGATCCTGGGCCATGGGATTCTGACGGCGATTCTGGGCGTGGTTGTGGGGGCATTGATTTGCCACTTCGCCAGCTATCTGGCGCCAGGCCTGATGGGCATGAAGACCGGTTTGCCCTTGGCCGTGGTCGGCACCTCGACCTATGGCGCGCGTGGCGGGTTCTTGATGCCCGGCTTCTTCATGGGTGTGCTGCAATTCGGCTGGTTGGCGGTCAACGCCTACTTCTCCGCCAAGTTGCTTGCCTGGCTGGCAGGCTTTGCCGAGGGGTCGCCTCTGCATCTGGCGATCGGGGTCGTTTGGGCGATCGTGGCCGCATTTGTGGGCCTCAAGGGCATCCATTACGTGGCGCGGGTCGCCACATATCTGCCGCTGATCCCGCTGGTGGTGCTGTTGATCCTGACCGGCATGACCTGCTCGGGCCTGGGCAACTTCAAGCCGGAACTGCTGACCGAAGGCGCGAAGGTGCCGACGCCCGGTGCGCTGGATCTGTTCCTGTTCGCCGTCACCAACATCGTTGGTTTCTTCGCCACGGCCGGAGCCGCGGGGGTCGATATTGCTTCCAGCAATCGGGATAGCCGCGATGTCCAACTCGGCGGCCTGGTGGGTGTGGCAGGGGCTACGATTCTCACCGGCTGCCTGGCCCTGCTGATCGTGGCCGGGACCTACGGCAGCGGCGTCATGGCGGGCAAAGAGGTGGTGCTGGAACCGACCAAGTTGATGGACATCATCCTGGGCGAGAAGCTGGCGAAACTGTTCTGGCTATTGCTGGCGATCGCGGCTTTCCCGCCGGCCTGCTTCAGTTCGCTGATTGCGGCCGCGAGCTTCAAGAACACATTGCCAAACGTCAACCCCTTTATCTCCTGTGGAATCGGCACAGCGGCCTCGGTTGCGCTGGTTCTGTCCGGCTACGCCGGCAATGCGGCCGGCGTGTTCGTCATCATCGGAGCCTCGTTCGGGCCGATCTGCGGGGCGATGACGGCCGACTACCTGCTGTCGGGCTGCAAGTGGCCAGGGCCACGCGCCGGATTCAACATGGCCGGCTGGCTCTCTTGGGCCGTGGGCTTCGTGGTCGGCACGTGGAACAGTCTGTTCGCCGGACTGTGCCATTGCCCTTTCCAGATGCCTTGCCCACCGGTGGCCGCAATCATCGTGGGTTTTGTGCTCTACATCGTGCTGGCCAAGATTGGACTGCAAAGCCGCACGCTGGCCATGCCTGAGCAGCAGGGCGGCTGAGCGAGTCTTCTCAGAGAGAAGTTTTGAATGGACCGCCGCGGTCTGGCAAGCCCGGACCGCGGCGATTCTATTGCGCACGCAGTAGTAATTGATCGGCAGTGCGCACGGCCAAGATCTGGCCCGGCAAGACCTGCTTGCCGGGGCCGGATTCGGGCCGCAACATCCCGGCCAGGGCTTCCCATTGGGCGTAGCCCATGGCCTGCAGAGGCCAGCCCTGCCGATGCCAGATGGCCTGCAACAATTCGCGCAGCAGGTAAGGCGGCGACGCGACGAGTGCCGGCAGGTCGAGGCACACGCCTTGGTCGCCCAGGGGACACACGGACCGCTCGTAGAGCGAATCGACCAGGCCGTCGACAACCTGCTGGACCTCGCTCGCCAGGCCACCCAGGCGGAGGATCGCGTCCTGTACGGCCGAGTTGTAGCGTGCCAACTCGGGCAGGAGTTGCAGGCGAATGCGGTTGCGCGTGTAACAGGGCTCCAGGTTGCTGCGGTCCAGGCGATAGGACTGACCGAGGGCCTGAAGGTACTCAAGCACTTCGGCCCGTCGGATGCCGAGCATGGGTCGAATGACTGTGACCGCCGGGCTCAGTACGCGCACGCGTGCGATGCCGGCCAGGCCGGCAATGCCCGTACCGCGAAGGATGCGGTGCAAGATCGTCTCGGCCTGGTCGTCGGCCGTATGGGCCGTGGCCAGATAGCGGGCACCCCATCGTTCGGCGGCCGCCTGGAAGAAATCGTATCGCAGGCGGCGCGCTAGTCCTTCGCGTCCATCGCCCCCGGAGGTGTCGGGCATGGGGCTGGCGTGGCCCACTTCGCAAGGCAGTCCCAGGCCCTGGCACAGTTGGCGCACGAAGGCCTCGTCGGCGGCGGAGTCGGCCCCACGCAGGCCGTGGTTGAAATGGGCCACGGCCAACCGACCTACGCCCGCGGTCTTCAATGTGACCATGGCGCGCAACAGGGCAACGCTATCGGCCCCGCCGGAAACTGCGACCAGGGTGGTGACCTCCTGCCAGGCAGCAGGCGGCCAGGTCTGGGCGAGTTGCGATTCCAGGGTTGCAGCGGACAAGCGACAGGCCCCGCCAGAGTGGATAAGGATAGGGTCGCAGGCCTCTTGTTTCGCGCGAACCTGTGGATATGGGGGTGGTCGGAGCTTACGCGTCGCTCCCTGTTTTCGCGAAACCCAGGTGGAATTTGGCGTGCCCAACGGGAAAACGCTGGGCCACAGGAACCCGAGCCGGGGACCACCCGTGGTGATAGTCCACGCGGTTGAACTCGTCTACCCCCCCCAACCATCCCGCATTTTCGGGGCTGTCGCCATAAATCCTGGGGCACTTGGGGCTTATCGCGATGTGTCGCGTACAATCGAGGTTGCAGTAGCAGGAAACTCTGATAAGATTGGGGTTAAGAGAAAGTAGGAAGCGAGTGCCTTATGGGTGGGCCCTGAAAGAGGTTCCAGCCGGCGGATCGCTCGAAGCCCTTTTTCGGTACGTGCGGTATGGCAGCAAGATTGAACCGACGTTCGGGGAATCGATGATGCAGGCGGTCGTGATGGTGCTTTACGGCTGGATGGGATGGTTGCTGCGGCAGTGTGGCCGCGCGTCGTCCCCGGTCGCGCCGTGGGGGGAAGTCCCCGCGGTGAGCACGCGCGGGTCTGTACCGAACGGCGGCTGGATGAGCGTCCACCCTGTCTTGGAAAGGTTGCTTGGTCCACCTGGTTGGCATGTTGCGGTTCCTGCCGCGGCGGTTTGCGGCGTGGGGCAGCAGGTGCAGCGTGAGGTTTCTGACAGGTCTTGCTTCCGGCTCACTGACTGAGCTAGGTTTCTTCGGGTGGTTCTTGCGGCGGTGTGCCCTCTTGCGGCGCGAACGCGGTTGGCGTCGTTGGCACGGGCTGGTCTGTGCCGCAGTGGTTCTCTCCCTGGCACGCGTTTCGCTGGGACAGCGCGCCGTGCGTGGTCGGGGCTCTTGGGATCGGCAAGAGCGTGAAGACGACGGCGCCGCGAAGCGATCTCATCGACAGCAAGGGAAACCACCGTGTCTATCGCCATTACCGTGATTGTCACCTCGCTGCTCTCGGTAGCGTTGACTTTCGGTCTGATGAAGCTGATGGATCATCTGCGCCGCCGGGACGCGGAGTCCGAGGCGCGCGAAATCGTGCGCAAAGCGACCTTCGACATGGAGAATCGCCGCCGCGAGGCGGAACTGGAGATCAAAGAGCTGGCTTTGGCGCAGAAGGCCGAAGGGGAGAAGGAGCTGCGTCAACTGCGCGAGGAATTGCACGAGCGCGACCGGCTGCTGGACAAGCGGCAGGATGCGCTGGAGCAGCAGGCCGAACAGCTCCGCAAACAGGAGAAGATGGTCGAGAGCACGCAGCGCAAGCTGACCGAACGGATTCAGGAGACCAATCGCCGCCGCGACGAATTGACCAAGCTCATGGACCTCCAGCGGCAGACGCTGCACGAACTGAGCGGGTTGAACCAGGACGAGGCGACGCGCCGCTTGTTGGAGATGCTGGAAACGCAGTTGCAGCAGGAGACCGGCTCGATCATCGCGCGCCACGAGAAGATGATGGCCGAAACGTGCGAGCAACGCAGCCGCGAGTTCCTGCTGACGGCCTTGCAGCGTTATGCCGCGGCGCACACCGCCGAGACCACGACCAGCACGGTCGACATTCCCAGCGACGAAATGAAGGGGCGGATCATCGGACGCGAGGGGCGCAACATCCGGGCTTTCGAGAAGGCCACGGGGGTGGACGTGATCATCGACGACACGCCCGGCGTGGTGATCGTCAGCGCCTTCGACACGATCCGGCGCGAAGTGGCGCGGCTGGCCTTGAACAAGCTGATTGCCGATGGCCGCATTCATCCCACGCGGATCGAAGAAATCGTCGGCGAGACCCAAAAGGAGCTGGAACGCCACGTGCAGAAGGTGGGCGAACAGGCGTGCCAGGAGGTGGAAGTCTACGGGCTGAACGAGCGGCTGGTGAACCTGTTGGGGCGACTGCACTTCCGGACCAGCTACAGCCAGAACGTGCTGCGTCACGCCGTGGAAGTGGCCTTCATTGCCGGCATGCTGGCGGATGAACTGGGCATGGACGGCACGCTGGCCCGGCGTTGCGGATTGCTGCACGACATCGGCAAGGCGGCCGACCATGAGGCGGAAGGCGGGCACCCGAAGATCGGAGCCGACCTGCTCAAGCGCTATGGCGAGCGGCCGGAAGTGATCCATGCGGCCCTGGCCCATCACGATGACCTGCGGATCTGCAATCCCTATACGGTGCTGGTCTCGGCGGCGGACGCGTGCAGCGCCAGCCGGCCCGGCGCGCGCCGCGAATCCCTGGAACGCTACGTCAAACGCATGGAGGAGTTGGAGTCCATCGCCACGAGTTTCGCGGGTGTCGAGCAGGCCTACGCGATCCAAGCCGGTCGCGAATTGCGCGTGCTGGTCAGTTCCAAAGAGACCACCGACGAGACAGCGGCCAAGATCTGCCGCGACATCGTCAAGGCCTTTGAGGAGCGGTTGACCTATCCGGGCGAGATCAAAGTCACCGTGCTGCGGGAAACCCGCTGCACCGAAATGGCCCGCTGAGGATTGGCCCCAGCGCGGGGCAGGTTGTCAGCCTGCTCACCAGCCCCATCCACAACTTGTACGAAAGTCGGCAACGTGCGGCTTCTTCTCATCGGCGACGTGGTAGGCAAACCGGGACGGCAGATCATTGCCCAAGCCTTGCCTGGCCTGCGTTTGGAAAGACAACTTGATTTCGTCGTGGCCAACGCCGAGAACGCCGCAGGTGGATCGGGGCTGACGCCCGAGATCTACCAGGAGTTGGTTCGGTCCGGAGTGGACTGCATCACCCTGGGAGACCATGCCTATCGTCGCCGGGAGATTTTCGGCACGCTGCAAACCCAGCGCAACATCGTCCGGCCTGGCAACTATCCCGAGGATGCGCCTGGGCGTTCGCACACAATCGTCACGGCGCGCAATCGGGTGCCGGTAGCCGTGTTTTGCCTGCTGGGACGAGTCTTCATGTCGCCGGTCGATTGTCCGTTCCGCTCGGCGGACACGATTCTGGCCTCACTGCGCGGCCAGGTACGCGTCGTGTTGGTCGATTTTCACGCCGAAGCCACCAGCGACAAGCAGTTGATGGGCCGTTGTCTGGACGGCCGGGTGTCGGCCGTGCTGGGCACGCATACGCACGTGCCGACGGCCGACGAGCAGATCCTGCCCGGCGGCACTGCGTTTCAGTGCGATGTGGGGATGACCGGGCCGCACGAGAGCATCCTGGGACGGCGGATCGAGCGTGTGATGGAGACGACGCGCACCTTCCGGCCTACGCATTTCGAGGTCGCCACCGGCGACATGCGTCTGAACGGTACGATGGTTGAGGTCGACCCGGAGACTGGGAAGGCCCAGGCCATCGAGCGGATCTGTGTGGACGAGACCGAGGCGCAACGTCTGGCAGGGCTGGCGCCCAACCCCACGCGGCCCGTGTATTGAGTGGTTCGGCTTGGTGCGGATCGAGAAGGGCCTGCGGATTTTGCAGGTATCGATGCAGTAGGATGGTTGCCGGACCGGCCACCCCCCCGTTCAATGGCCTTGACGCGGGCGTGCGCGTCTTCTATATCTTTACATTGCTTCAGGTTGGGCCCCAGCTTTCAGGGGTCGGCTGTTTTTGGGGAATGGTGTAACGGCAGCACGACTGACTCTGGATCAGTTAGTCTAGGTTCGAATCCTAGTTCCCCAG
>CALARR010000190.1 GCA_937889015.1 uncultured Planctomycetales bacterium
AGATATCCACTCGTGACTGGAGTTCAGACGTGTGCTCTTCCGATCTAGATCGGAGTCGGATTGCCACTCCCGTTCCCACAGTAGACCTTACTATCTGAGGTGGAGGTCGGATTGGCGCTGAATGCAACCGTTCGTGTCCTTCCGGCAAGCGTGCAAAATCTTTGATGGCGAGTGCCGTCGCGAGCTGGGCGGCAGAGGATCAGGGGTTAGGGAGCCGCGGCGGGGGCGAGCATCTGCCGATAGTTCCACGGCATCCAGTTTTGTGGGGCCGCAGCCAGTTCGCCTGCGTGACGCTTCAGTTCGGTGAGGTAATCAAACGGATTGGCCCCACACAGTTCGCAGGTGTAGATCAGGCTCATGAAGACGTCTCCCACATGCGCGCCATGACACGTTTTGTAGAACATCGCGTTCTTGCGATGAAGGATCGCCCTTTTTAGTGCCTGCTCGCAGATGTTGTTGTCCAACGGCGCACCGGCTACGCGCAGGAACAGCGTCAGTTCTTTCCAGTACTTCAGAAGATACGAAATCGCCCCACCCAGCGCCGAGTTGGGCTCCACCAGCCGCTGCTCGAACTGTCGTTCAAGCCAGGCGCGAAGTTCCTCCATCGTCGGGCCACTCTCGGCTTGGTGAAACACCAGTCGTTGCTGTGGCGACAAATTTCGCTCCCGGGCCAGCACGTCGTTATGGTAAATCACAGCCAGCAATTCCAGCACGTGCTGGCACTCCTCGGGGAAGCAATCCGCCACTTCGACAAACTTCCGCCGGCAGTGCGCCAGGCAGTGCGCCACGATCGTCGCCAAGTCCCCGGGCAAGTTGCGCGAGAGCGCATCGCACATTTGGATTGGCGGGGGGAACTCTCTCGCACGCCGGACTAACACGTCCTTGAGGTTCTCTCCCGCGTGCTGGCGTCCGCTGAGGAACAAGGCAATCTTCTGACCTGCTCGGGTTGATACGATCCCCGTAGTGAACAACCCTTTACGTTCTGCCTTGGGGCTTCCCGCCGAATCATCCTCAGGCTCAGCCAAACCATCTTCCTCCAAGGCCGCTTGGCAGGCTCGTTCCCCCATCAACTCCAATATCTTGACCGTTGTGTCGTCATTATGAACGACGTCGCCGTCGGCGGCCTGCCGAATAGATTCCTCGAACACAGGCTCGATCTCTTCCGCCAAGTCCTCGATAACGTCCCACTGCGTGGAGGATGGCAAGGGAATGCCCAGGTTGGCTTGCAGCCCTTCCAAGCGGTTGAACGGCACCCCCGTCCCATATTTCATCAGGGCTATCATCGCGCTGGCCGTCGCGTCGTACTTCTCGTTGCCCGCTTCGTTCGGCGTCCTGGCCGCAAAAATCGCCCCACACAGATTGCATCGCAATTTCTGCAAATAGTACACCAGGGCGTGCAGCGGCGCTTGGCCCACCAACCGCACCAGCACCCCAGGTCGGTTTGTCTCGTAAACCGTCCCCTCTCCACATTCCGGGCAGGGATCGCCAGGCTGCAGCGATTCGTGCGGCACCGCGATCTTCTCGGCTGCGGTGTAGGCGTCGGCCCCATTGCGGCCATGTCCTTTGCCGGGCCTTATTGCAGTTCCTTCTGGCTCGCCTGCCGACGGCAACTGCGCCGTGGTGTCGGCATCGCCGTTTGTGGATGCTTCCGCAGCGGACGGATCCTCTGCCGGCGGTGGCGACTTCTTCCCCGCACCGAGTATCGCCGCCAGCTTCTCGGTGCTCGCGCCAAACAGCATCTTCCGCAGGCGATCGATACTCGTCTTCTTGTTCTTGAGCAAGTCCAACAATTGGACATAAGACACAAACAACGTGCGGATCGTCGCGCAGTCGTCCTCGCTCAAATCATTCGTCTCGGCTCGCCGTAGAACATCTTCCAGCTTGTCCATGTCCATCTCGATAATCGTCGGTTTCGTTGGCATGTCGATACCAGCAACCACCGCCGGTGGAAACTACCTCGCGACAAAAGGAAAGACGCGGACAAGCTCGCCGGATCGCTTTGCCGATCCCGATGTCCGTTCCTCGCATTGGGTGGCCTGAGGGGATTTCTTACATCTATACGTACGGACACTACGGTTCGGTTCTAGGAAGACGATTCCCACGGCTAGAGTCTTACCGGCTCGGGAAGCACACAAGAACCAATCGACACGGTTTCTGGCGTAGGGGGCAACTACGTCAGGCCGCCGGCCCGACCGCACGCCACATCGGCGCCGCCTGGGTGGCCTCGGGGTTGCCCGCCGACAGGAGCACGTGCATTTGATGGGCTGCGAGAAGCCCCGTCGTCGCGAGGACGCCATCGGTCGATGGCCGAGCAGTAGGCCACCAGCAGAACTTGCCACTGGAAAGTCGCTTGTGGCAAAGCCAAAAACCCTGTCCATCATAGACGAGTATTTTCAACGCTTTCGCGGATCGATTGCGAAATACGAAGACCCAACCACTGAAGGGATCGTGTTTCAGTACGTCCTTGCACAGTCGCGCCAAGCCGTCGATCCCGCGACGAAAATCGACCGGGTCCACGGCCGCCACCACCCTCATCTGTGGCGTTATCTGGATCATGAAGAGTGATCCCAGAAGCTTTGGCTGATGGCCGCCAGGTCGGGCATCGCGACGCTTCGGAGTTGAATCTGCATCTTCGCGCCACCTGTGTTCTCCAACTCCAGCATGCAATGACAAAGGCCGGCGGGCGTGGGAGCCAATAACTCGATAAACGGGGCTGAGACTGCAGCTTCAGTCGCATTGGCGGCAGCAACCGCATTCCGCCTTCGTCGCCGCCGACCGCCGGTGGGCGCTTCGCAGCCACCTATTGCGGACGACTCTTGGCCTATCTCGGGTACTATGCTCTCCGGCCGTAGCTTCCGTCGCCATGAATAGAATGCATGCTCGGCTAGGCCTTCACGGTTGCAGAATTCCCGTACTGAGAGACCGCTGTCGGCCCAAAGCCGGACAGCCTCTCTCCAAAACTCCCGCCTCTCCGCACGCTTCGACTTGCTCGCCTGATCCACGGCGTGGCCCCCTTGGATTGCCTGGTCTGACCAACTCCAAGGGTCACGATACCACAAGCCTCAACACCATTCACACTCGCTTGCCGGAAGGACACGGTCCGCTTGGTGAGTTCGGGCAGGCGGCTGCCAGCCTTGGCGCCCCGCGGCTGTTCCATCAACCCAGCCGGCCCCAACTGCTCGAACCGATGCTTCCAGGCATAGAGCGTATGGCGCGAGATATGGACCAGCGCCCCAAAATCGCGTGCCGGCAAGCCGCTCCGCAGCCAGGTATCCAGCAGGAGCAGCTTCTGCGTTGGCGAGAGCGGCGCCGTCAACCGCTCGGACGGCTTGGCCAGTGTGCCGCGACGG
>CALARR010000191.1 GCA_937889015.1 uncultured Planctomycetales bacterium
CAACCGGCGGCGGTCGAGGCCTGGAAGGACATGCGCTTCGGCATGTTCATCTGCTGGGGGCCGGTGAGCTTGACGGGCAGGGAGATCGGCTGGTCGCGCGGCAATCCCACGCCCATCGAAGAGTACGACGCGCTGTACAAGAAGTGGAGTCCAACGCAGTTCGATGCGCGGCAGTGGGCCAAGGTCGTCAAGGAATCCGGCGCGCGCTACGTCGTGTTCCTGTTGAAGCACCATGACGGTTTCTGCCTCTGGGACACGAAGCAGACCGACTACAATGTCATGAACGGCCCCTTCAAACGCGACGTGGCGAAGGAGTTCGCCGCCGCCTTGCGCGAGTTGGGGATCGGTTTCTTTCCCTACTACTCGACCTGCGACTGGCATCATCCCGACTATCCCATGACCGGTCCCGGCGGCAAAGTCCAACGACCGGTTTCCAACCTCGACCGTTACGCCGATTACCTCGAAGCGCAGTGCAAGGAGTTGATTGCGAACTACGGGCCGCTGGTCGGGATCTGGTTTGACGTGCCGCGAGGTTTTGACCGTGCCCACGGCGAGCGCGCCATCCGTTTCGTCCGCGGACTTCAGCCCGACATCCTCGTGAACAACCGTACCGGCGCGGGGGGCGATTTCGACACGCCGGAGCAGACCGTGGGCCGCTGCCAGTTCCACCGCCCGTGGGAGAGTTGCATCACGCTGGGCACCCAATGGTCGTGGAAACCGGATGACACGTTGAAACCGTACACGGATGCAGTCCAGATGCTCGTCGCGTGCGCCGTGGGCGACGGCAACCTCGCGCTCAACACCAACCCCATGCCCGACGGCCGGATCGAGCCGCGACAGGTCGAAAGTTTCCGCAAGATCGGGGCCTGGTTGGCGAAGTATGGCGAGTCCATCTACGGCACGCGCGGCGGGCCGTTCATCGCTCCGGGCGGCGCGCCGGCTCGGGCACGCGGCAATGCGTTTACAATGCCCTCCGGAGCGTGGTGGGGAGGCAGCACGCACCAGGGCCACGCCATCTATCTGCACATCCTCCGCTGGCCGAGCGATCGCATCCGCTTGCCGGCAATCCAGCCGCGCGTCGTCAAGCATCGCGTGCTCTCTGGCGGCGAGGCGACGGTGAAGCAGACCGACGCGGGCATCGAAGTCACCGTGACCGCTGAACACCGCGACGCCATCGACACGATCGTGAAGCTCGAACTCGATGCCCCCGCCAAGGACATTCCCGCCATCGATCCGCGTGCCCACGGACCGCAATCCTTGACGCGAGGCAGGAAGGCCACCGCGTCGAACTGGTATCGGAAGATGGAGAACTACGCGCCCGACAAGGCCGTGGACGACGACCTCAACACACGCTGGGGCTGCGACTACGGCACGCACGTCTGCTGGCTGGAAGTGGACCTCGGCACGCCGCAGACGTTCGCGCGCGCCAGGATCAGCGAGCCTTACGGCCGGGTGCAGGAGTTCGAATTGCAGGTTTGGCAAGAGGAGGCGTGGAAGACCTTTCATCGCGGCACGACGATCGGCGAGAACTGCGAGATCGGCTTTTCGCCGGTAACTGGCCAGCGTGTCCGCTTGAACCTGCTGAAGACGACCGAAGGCCCGTCGATCTGGGAGTTTCAGCTCTTCCCGCCGGAAAAACCATGAATTCGCGCGAGCGCGTTGTGATCGCTTTTGCCCATGAGGAACCGGATCGAGTGCCGCGGTGGTGCGGCGCTTCGCCGGAGTTTCTGGCCAAGGCCCAGCGCGAACTGGCCTTGCCGGACACGGAAAGCGTTCTGCGGCGGTTTGGCGACGATTTCCGCCGCGTGTTTGCCCGCTACGCAGGCCCGGCGTTTCCGCTTTCGGCCGGGGCGACCTCGCGGACGATCTTCGGGGTGGAGCGGGCCGGAATTGGCTACGGCCAGCCGCTGAGCCACCCGCTGGCCAAGGCCACGCTGCAGCAGGTCCACGACTATCCCTGGCCCGAGCCGAACTGGCAGGATGTGTCCCGGATTCGCCACGAGGCGCTGGCCTGGAACCGGCAGTACGCGATTCTCGGCGGCGATTGGTCCCCCTTCTGGCACGACGCGATCGATCTGCTGGGCATGGAGGATCTCTACCTGAAGATGTACGACGAGCCGCACCTGGTGGACGCGGTGCTCACGTATATCGTGGACTATTACGCCGCCGTCAGCCGGCGGATCTTCGACGCGGCGGCCGATGCCCTGGACGTGTTCTTCATCGGCAACGATTTCGGCAGCCAGAACGGCCCCTTGCTCAGCCCCGCCCAGTTCGAACGCTTCATGCTCCCGCACCTCAAGCGGCTGATCGAACTGGGCCATGCCTGCGAGCTGAAGGTGCAACTGCACTGCTGCGGTGGGTTCGAGCCGTTGATTCCGGCGATGATCGCCGCCGGGCTGGATGGAGTGCACGCGATCCAGCCTTGCTGCCGCGGCATGGACCTGGCCACGCTCAAGACCCGCTACGGCAAGGCGATTGTGTTCAACGGCGCCATCGACTCGCACCACGTCCTGATCGCCGGCACGCCGGACTTGGTGCGCCGGCGCACGCGCGAAGTCCTGCAGATCATGGCCCCTGGCGGTGGATACGTCGCGGGCGCCAGCCACGACTATATCCTCGAAGAAACGCCCGTGGACAATGTCCTGGCGATGCTTGACACCGTGGCCGAGTTCGGAGTCTATACCCCAGCGTGAGACGAGTTCTGCCTACAACCAAGATAGGTGTTGCATGATGAAATCCGCACGGGTCATCCTGATTGTCCTCATGGCCACCTTGGCTTGCTCGCCGGGATCTGCGCAACCGGTCGACATGACCAAGCGAACCGCGGAGCTCCAGAGCCTCCGCTGGGGCATGTTCATCTGTTGGAGCTTCAGCACGTTTTCGGGCGAGGAATGGACGCCCGGCGTGACCGATCTGGCGTTCTTCAAGGCCACCGCGGTGGACACCGACCAATGGGCGCGCACCGCCCAGGAGGCCGGCATGGGCTATATCCTCTTCCTGACCAAGCACCACGACGGCTTCTGCCTGTGGGACACGAAGACCACCGACCGCAAAGTCACCCGGGCGCCCTTGGGGCGCGATGTCCTGGCCGAGCTGCGCCGCTCGTGCGACAAGCATGGCATCAAGCTGGCCCTGTATTTCTCCGAGGGGGATTGGACCTGGCCGGGCGCGGTCGACGGCAAGGGCTGGAGAGCGGGCGTGGGCCGGAACCCGGAGATGAAGCAGGCGCAGTTGCGGGAACTGCTCACACAATACGGGCCCGTCGAGTACCTCTGGTTCGACCACGCCGTAGGCGACGGCGGTCTGAGCCACGCGGAGACGATCGCGCTGTGCAAATCGCTGCAGCCCGGCTGCTTCGTGGGCTTCAACCACGGCGACCAGGCCGGGGCCGACATCCGCCTGGGCGAAATGGGTCGGCCCGGGCCGCTGGACGACCACAGCGCGGCCGGGCCGCACATGAAAGACGCGCCGAGCAAGAGCTACCGGCTGGCCGAATTCACCTATCCCATTCTGCCGCCGCACAAGGGGGGCGCGGTGTGGTTCTACTCCCTGCCCGAGCACGACCAGCTTTGCCATCCGGCCGAGAAGCTCTACCGCGACTACCTGGGGGCGGTGCAGTACGGCAACGTCTTCGCACTGGACGTGGGGCCGGATTATGCCGGCCGGCTGCGCGCGGTGGACGTGCAGACATTGCGCCGCGTGGGAGAGATGATCCGCAGCCGCGCGCCGGCGCCGCCAGCGCCGCCGGAAACGCCGAAGAAGCCGTAGCGCGCTGTCACAACCAAGATGTGTAC
>CALARR010000192.1 GCA_937889015.1 uncultured Planctomycetales bacterium
TTCTGGGACTGATTCTTGGAACCGGTCCCAAAACCTGTCGGCCGCTCGGCGCCGCCGGGACGCTCGACCGATTGGGATGGTTCTGTGACTGATTCTAAGTTCCTCCACCCCGCTTCGCCACAACCGACTGGAAAATCATGTCGCGGCGGCAACGTTTGCTGGAAATCGCCTGCATCTTCGCCGTGTTCTTCCTGGACGGCGCGGTCGTGCCGCCCGACGTCAACGAGCCCTACTACCTGGGCAAGGCCCTGCACCTGTGGAACCCCCAGTGGGCGGCGGGCGACTTCTTTCTGCAGACGGCCGATACGCACAAGGTCTTCTTCTGGGGCTGCGGCTGGCTGGGGCTGTGGCTCTCGCTGCCGGCCATGGCCTGGACCATTCGCCTGGTGACCTGGGCCCTGTTGGCCTGGTCCTGGCGCCGTTTGAGTGCGGTGGTGGCACCGCAACCGTGGTTCTCGGTGCTCAGCGCGGCCCTGTTCGTGTTTCTGTTGCGGCGCTATCACCTGGCGGGCGAGTGGGTGATTGGCGGGGCGGAGGCCAAGCCCTTGGCCTTCGTCCTGGTCTTCCTGGGATTGGAGGCCCTGCTGAGCAATCGCTGGAACCGGGCCTGGCTGCTGCTGGGCGGGGCCTCGGCCGTACACGTGTTGGCCGGCGGCTGGACCGCGATCACCGCCGGCCTGACCTGGCTGATGCGGCCCGCCGATCGGCCGCCGCTGCGCGCCATGCTGGCGACGTTGGTCCTGGCGCTGGTCATGTCGCTGCCGGGACTGATTCCCTCGCTGAGCCTGAATCGCAACCTGGAGCCCGAGGTGCAACAGAAGGCCAACGAGATCTATGTGTATCACCGGCTCAAGCACCACCTGGATCCGCTGGCCATACCGGGGTCGTTCGTGCTGCGGTTTGGAGGCCTGGTGGGGGTGTGGTTCTTGCTGATCTGGCAGTATCGGCACGGCCGCCGGACGGTCGCCGCGGGCCATGTGGTGCGCGATGAGGAAGGCGAGGACCTGGAGGAGGTGGCCTGGGAGGCGCCCTCGCCGGTGAGCCGCTTGCAGAGCTTCGTCAACGCCTCGCTGTTGATCGCCGCCGTGGGCGGCCTGCTGGGCCTGCTGGAATACTACGACCTGGAGTTGGCCCTGGCCCTGCTGCGGTTTTATTGGTTCCGCATGTCCGACGTGGCCGTGCCGCTGGGGGTGGCGCTGCTGGGATGCGCGATCCTGATCGATCTGCTGCAGCACCGCGCCCGGTTGGGGATGGTCTGGCTCACCGGCGTCACGGTCGCCGTGATGCTTCATCTGGGCGTGCAGGCCTATCAGCACACCTGGAACGCGGCCACGCTAGCCGATCAGTATCAGCGCGAGGCCCTGGTTCCCCAGCACGAGGCCTGGCGCGATGTGTGCGATTGGATCGCCGGCAGCGGACAGATTCCGCCCGACGCGCGGTTCTTGACGCCCGTCATGTCGCAGACCTTCAAGTGGTACACGGGGCGCGCGGAAGTGGTCAACTGGAAGGAGATCCCCCAGGACGGCCGGTCGATCGCCGAGTGGTGGCAGCGCGTGAAGGACGTGTGCGGGCGCGGCCCGAACGCGCCCGACGAGTACTGGGAATACTCGCTGGCCGAATTGGGCGAGGAAAAGGTGCGATCGTTGGGGCAGAAGTACGAGGCTTCGCACGTGCTGACGTTTTGCGTGCCGCCGCTGCCGCTGGAGGTGTTGTACCGGAACGAAGCCTACGCCGTTTATCGCCTCGCGCCCTGAAGGGAACGGACGCCTGTTTGCCGATGAATCCGCAACTGCCCCACTTTCTCTCCGAGCGGCTGACGCGACCCTTGACCGGACCGGGGGTGGGCTCGCGCTTTGAGATCCAGCCGCGCCTGGGAAGGCCTTATGAACCGGCGCCCGCGGACGCGCGATCGGCGGCGGTGCTGCTGCTGCTCTATCCCCACGAGGACGCGTGGCACGTGCCCTTGACCCTGCGGCCGGCGCATCTGCCCGACCATGCGGGCCAGGTGTGTTTGCCGGGCGGGGCGATGGAGCGGGGCGAGACCGGCCGTGCGGCCGCAATCCGCGAGTTTCACGAGGAACTGGGGGCCGGCGACGTGCGGCTGGAGGTGCTGGGCTGCTTGTCGCCGCTGTACGTGCAGGCCAGCCACTTTCGCGTCGAGCCTTGGGTCGCGGCCACGGCGCAGCGGCCCGCCTTCCAGCCCAACGCCCAGGAAGTGGAACGGCTGTTGGAAGTCCCCTTGCCGTTTCTGCTCGATCCGGCCAATCTCCAGGGGCACCAGCGACGCTATCAGGGCCAGCTCTACCAGGCGCCCCATTTCGATTGGCAGGATTGCCGCATCTGGGGCGCCACCTGCATGATGCTGGGCGAACTGATTACGCTGCTGGACGAGATGCAGATCGAGATCTGATCGCAAGCCAGCGGGAATGCACCCGCCCCCCCGGCCGGATTGCGACGCGTGGCGGCTTGCGATATGCTTTGGGTTTTCTTCTGCGGATCTCTTGCGGGGTGTGAGGCCATGGGCAGGGTGCGAGCGGTCGTCTTCGACATGGACGGCCTGATGTTCAATACCGAAGACGTGTATTGGGAAGTGGGTGACGCCATTCTCCGCCGCCGCGGCCACGCGTTCGACGACCCCCTGTGCGCGGCGATGATGGGCCGTCCTCCGCGCGCGGCCTTCGAGATCATGATCCGTTATCACGCGCTGAGCGATAGCTGGGAACAGCTCTACGTCGAGTCGCAGGACGAGTTCATCGCGCGCCTGGACAGCAGCCTGGCCCCCATGCCGGGCCTGATGGATCTGCTGGAGCGTCTGGAGCAGGCACAGATCCCCAAGGCCATTGGCACCAGCAGCGGCCGGCGCCTGGTGGATGCGGTGCTCTCGCGATTCCACCTGCAACCGCGGTTCCAGTTCATCCTCTCGGCCGAGGACATCACACGCGGCAAGCCGGACCCGGAAATCTATCTCAAGGCCGCACAGCGCTTCGAACTGGCTCCGGCTGAAGTGCTGGTCCTGGAAGACAGCCAGAACGGATGCCAGGCCGCGGCCTCGGCCGGGACGTTGGCGGTGGCGGTGCCGGGCGATCACAGCCGCGGCCAGGACTTCAGCATGGCCACGCTGGTCATCGACAGCCTGGCCGACGCGCGGCTGTATGCCGCGCTGGGCCTGGTCCAAGGCTAGGCTCGTCGCCCGACGTCCCACGGCTTCTGGTGTTCGGATCGCACAGCGCGCTATCGAAGCCGGAATCGCACGCGAAGCCAACTTGCCTCGGCTCCCTCGCTGGCGCGTCGGGCTTCGATGGGCCGCGCTAGCCCGGTTTGGGCATGGCCAGGCTGTGCAGCACCAGCACGCCGCCGATCGACAGCAGCGACCAGCCCAGCCAGTCGGGCGGGCGAACGGTCTTGCGCGCCATCGGCCGGTCGGATTGCGACATGCTTTGGGTGGCCGAATTGAGCGCGGCCAAGGGATGGCCGCTGCGCTTGGCCAGGGTCTGCGTGAATTCGGGCGTGAGCACCATCGAATCGACCAGGCGGAACTGGAGACCCAAGAAGAGCAACACCAAGCCGATCAGGAAGTAGTGGTTGCGGTTCATTTCCATGGCCTGCATCTCCTGCCAGGCACAGCTCACCGATGGGGCGAAGTCGAGTTCGGCACGCGTCGCGCGCCGTCTGTCGCCCAATTCTTATCGAGCCGCCATCCCCTGCCGGTTTACCCCTTCGCGACAGCGGGCCGGTTATGCCGGCCCGATTTTGGGAGCTATAGAGCCTGTGCCGGTCGTAGCGGTCGTGCGGCCGGCGGCCGGCTGCGATCCGAGGATCGGCTCGTGCAAGCGGGATTATCTGTGCTCACCCCTACAGCTCCGCCAATCGGCCGGCCGCGCGGGGTGGAGCGATTGCGCGTCTACGCCAGGTCGAGGTTTATGCGCGCCGCCGGTTCCGAACTGCCGATCGGGGCTCAGTCTTGGCCTATACTTTCTCGGGTTCGGCGGGGCGGCGAAGGTCCTCGCGGACACACAGCGCTGCCGCGGCCGGGCCCGACGTCAAGGGAGAAGAAGATGCGCACCACGGGTGGTTGCCGAACCGTGGAGGTCCGCATCGCCAGTGATCGTTGTGCGGACGCTGGCGCCCTGGATCGCAGCCGCGACCGGCTGCCATCCGGCGGAAAGTGCGGCCATGAGCGGCGCGGCCGCCATCGGTTCCGTGAGTGCTGAGTGTATTGGAGATCCAGCGATTGTCTGTGGAGACTTGGGCATGACCAAGAATGTACTGGTCGTAGACGACTCGTTGCTGATGCGGAAGATCATCAGTGAAACCCTGAGCCAGGCCGGTTGGAACGTGGTCGCGGAAGCGGCCGACGGTCAACAGGCCGTGGTCGAGTATCGCCGACTGCGTCCCTCGGCGGTGACGCTGGACATTGTCATGCCGGGGACCAACGGCATTCAGGCCCTGCAGGAGATCCTGCTGATTGACCCGCAAGCCAAAGTGGTCGTGGTCAGCGCCCTGAATCAGACCAAGCTCATTTCGGAAGCCATCCGCAAAGGGGCCCAGGACTTCATCGCCAAGCCCTTCCTTCCGGAACAACTCCTGCAGACCATGCAGGGGTGCGTCGACTCGTCGACCGCCGTCTAGGAGCCGGTCCGAGAGACAGCGATCCGCTATCAGCGGTCAGTTTCCAGCCAGCGGGAGTTGCCCCGACGGTTGAAGACGGACCGCGGTTGGGCGCCGCTCACCGCGTCTTGCGGATCACGCGCACGCGGTTGGTCGAGGTGTCGCCGATGAAGATCGAGCCGTCGGCATCCACATAGATCCCGTGCAGGCGGTTCATCTTGCAGGCCAGCGGATCGCCGTCGGGGCCGTCCCCCTGCTGGCCCGTGCCGGCCACCAGTTCCAGCGTTCCTTTCTTCACGTCGATCATGCGCACGCTGTGGCTTTCGGTATCGGCCAGGTAGACGTTGCCGTTCTTGGCCAGGGCGATCCCCTTGGGACCGGAGAGGGTGGCGTCGGCGGCCGGGCCGCCGTTGCCGGTGAAGCCCTTCTTGCCTGTGCCGGCCACATGGCGGATGGTGCGCGCCTTGAGATCCAGCCGGAACACGGCGTTCCCCTCGCGCAGGGCCAGCCACATGTTGCCCTGCGCGTCGAAATCGATGGCTCGGGGCCCGTTCAGCGGCGTGCCGGCGATCGGCGCGCCGTCGGGCGTGGGCTGGCGCTGGCCCGTGCCAGCGAAGGTCGTGATGAGGCCCGTCTTCATGTTCACCTTGCGGATGCGGTGGTTGCCGATGTCGCAGATATAGAGCGATCCGTCGGGCCCGAACTGGATGCTGTGGGGCGACTGCATCTGGGCCTGGGTGGCCGGCCCGCCGTCGCCCGCGAAGCCGGCCTTGCCCGTGCCCGCCACGGTCGAGATGATTTTGGTCCGGGCATCGACGCGGCGCACGAGGTGGTTGCGCATCTCGACGAAGAACATGTGGCCGGCGCGATCGAAGCGGATCTCGTAGGGCTCGAACAATTCGGCCTGCGCGGCCGGTCCGCCATCGCCCGAGTAGCCGCTCTTGCCGGTGCCGGCCACGGTGGTGATGGTGCCGTTGGCGGCCACGCGGCGGATCGCATGGTTGAGCGTGTCGCAGACGTACAGCGCGCCGTCTGGCCCGCGCACGATGCCGAAGGGGCCGTTCAAGCGGGCCTTGGTGGCCGGGCCATCGTCGCCGCTGTAGCCCTTCTCGCCGGTGCCGGCCAGGGTGGTGATCGTCGCCTTCGTTTCTGCCGCCGAGGCGACCGTTTCCAGAAAGCCGACCAAGCCGAAGACCAAGAGCCCCGGAATCACGTGGTGAAGGTTGCTCATGACAGTGCCTGTTTGATGATTGAGATGAAACAGAAGATCACTCCGCGGCCGAACGCTTTAGAGCCGGTCCGAAAGCCTGTTGGCAGCTCACTTTCGCCGGACCGCTCGACCTGGCTAGGGCGGTTCTATTGATCTCTGCATCGTTAAGGGCCCCGGCCGACCAACGGGAGGCCGGGAAAACCGGGCTCCCGATGGTCGCCCTCGGTTCATACGATGTGCAGGACCCAATAGGATAAGTTCTGAGCCGGACGGCCTCCGAGACGCGCAACGCGCGATCGAACAGACGCAGGCCCTGCAACGCACCGGGAGCCGCCGGCCCGGCCTTGATGACGGGGTTCCGGCCGCCGATTTCGTCCAGAGAGCGCGAGAACCGGCCCCAACCGCACTGGCCCTCTTCGCCGCCGTCGCACAAGCGGCCGTCGACCAGGACCAGGATCAGATTGGGACCTCCGTCGACGATCCACGTCACACGATGCGTGTGCCCGGGCTGCAGCAGGCCGGGGTCCGTGGTCCACGACTCCGGCGGATGGCGGCCGTCGCGCAGCTCGATCCGCAGCCGGCGCTGATCGGCCGTGACGATGCGCCAACCGCGACCCTCTTCGCTGGTCTGTTCGACCAGCACTTGTCCGGCCTCGGCGTCGGCCGCGCGCCAGGTCAGATCGACCGTGAACCCGCCGTGCAGCAGGCTGGGCAATCGCGGCGCCTTCGACGGATCGTTCTGCGCGAAGGTGGCCTGGGTGAAGGCCGCGGTGGGCAGGTCGGTCACCAGGTCCGATCGCGCGCCGTCTCGTTGCGCAACCTGGTTCCACAGGCCGTCCAACATGGTCGGATCGAGAGGGAAGATCCGCGCGTCCTGCTTGTCGGTGGTGGTCACCCAGAACCGGCCCTCCTGCTCGACGAAGTCGGGATAGCTCATGCCCAGGTTGCGCACCGGCAGGTCGAATCCGTACAGAAGCACTTCGGGCTGGGACCAGTGGATGTGGCCTTCGCGCTCCAGGCCGCCGGCGAGCCAGACCACGTCGCGCGGGGCGTAGAGGGCCGTCGGCCCCCGGTTCTTGGAGTTGTGGAACCAGAGCAGGTAGCGGCCGTCCGAGGTGCGGAATGGCCGGCAGCAGGCCAGGGGCTGCCGGATCGGGCGGCCACCTGGCTCGTAAGTGGCTAGGCCCTGTTCCGGCCAGGTTCGGCCACCGTCGCGGCTGTAGCCCTGGCAGGCGTAGCCCACTTGCGTGCGCCAGATGCAGCACAAATCGCCGTTGGCCAGCGGCGTGAGGATGTGCTCCTCCTGCATGCTGCTGGGCACGTCGTCGGCCCGGATGCCGTGCGCGTCGGGCATCGTCTCCCAGCGGATCTTGGCCGGATCGCGCTCGCTGGCGAGATTGTCGGAACGGAACACGAAGCCGCGGCCCTGGCTGCGGCCCGGCGGCACAAAACGGCTGTAGGACACCAACACGCGGTTGCCGACCTGGATCGGCGCACAGACGCTCCAGCCGCCGGAACGGTCGTCGGGCACAAGCTTGCCGGCAGGCAGCGGATAGCGCTCGGTCGACCACGTGGCCCCGTGATCGTCGGAGTACTTCAAATAGAAGCCGATCTTGGACCGCTTGGGGTGCGGCTCCTCGCGGAGGTTGTAGAAGACATACACCCGGCCGTAGGGCGTCGCGTACAACGTGGCCCAGGAGGGCTGACGCATTTCTTCCGGCGGCTCGATCGAATACTGCGGCTCGCTCCAGGTGCGGCCCTGATCGCGGCTCCGCGTGACGACCAGCGTGCGGTCGGCGCCGCTCTCGGCGATGGCGCTGGTGGTGATGACGCACAGCCAGGAGCCGTCGCGACAGTGGACCACGTAGGGCTGGTCGTTGTAGCCGTTGCGGAAGATCAGCCGGCCGTTGTCGAAGTAGCGGGGGTCGGAGGATTCCGACCAGCGGTTCTCCAGGTAGCGCCGGACTTCGTCCGCCTCGACCGCCGAGAGCTTCCGGTCGTAGACCAGCAACTCGGCCAGCAGGCCCCGAAACGGCGCGCGTCCCTCGCCCCAACGCGGATCGATCGCCGGCAGCGTGCGCACCACCTCGGCCGGCCCCTGCGGCGTATTCCGCACCGCGGCGTAGACGGCCGCGCCGGCCGGCGGCGTCCAGGAGCCGAAATCGAGGCACGCCGGGGACGGGAATTCGACCGCCGGGCGGCCTTCGATCGATCGCGGCCGGCATGCGGGGCGGCTGCCGGTTTCTTTCTGCACGGCGTGGCGCCCCTGGCCGCTCTGATCCTCCCAGCGATCGACCGGCTTGCCGGCCACGGGCGGTTGGAGCGAACAGGCGTCCAACCACAAGGCCAGCGCGCGTGCCGGCGGGGCCAGTTGGCGCGTCAAACGGTACTTGCCGGCCAGGTGTTCTTCCACGCGCAGCACCTCGCCCGGCGTCAAGCACCGGTCGTAGACCAGCACCTCGGCCACGCGACCGCGATAGAAGCGCGACGGCTTGCCCTTGGTCACATGGCCGCCCTGACCGAGCGTGTAACCCTGGCCGGGAAACCCGGGCGGGTCCTTGTCGGCCGTGAGACTTGCGACCGTGACTCCGTCGATGCGCAGGCGCATGCCGCCGGCGGCCGTAGCGGCGCGGCTGAACCCGTAGACGTGAAACGCCGGGTTTGGATCCACCAGGGGCGGCTCGATCAACTGGTGCGGCTTGCCCGGCGCGAAGTACAGGCAGGTGACGAACCGCGGTTCGAAATCGCCGTTGCGGAAGCCGAAGGCGTACTTGGTCGCCCCGTCACGAAAAGAGTCGTCGTCGCCGCCCAGCAGGGTGCGCCAGTGGCTTGCGCCCTTGGTCTGCGGGGCGTTTTCGGCCACGAGGAAGAGTGTGGTTTGGGCCCCGAGCTTCAGGCCCGGCAGGTGCAGGAAATCGTCCTGGCCGTCGAACTCCAGGGCCGGCTGGCCGGCCAGCGACACGACTGAAGCCACCCAGCGCGGCCGGTTGGCGGCCTTGTCCTGCAGGGCGTGCAGCGAGGCGTTTGGGGCGCGGTTGTTCCATGCGGCCACGGCCTGCGAGGCATCGCGTTCGACGGCTCGATCGGCGCGCAGCCAAAGCGAGAGATCGCGCGTGGGAACTTCGGCCTCGGCCCAGGCAGTTCCGGCTATCGCGGCGAGGGCGATGAACGAGAGCCAGCAAGGCGGTGGCACTTGTCGCACGGGGTGTACGGTCATGGTCATCTCGCGGTTCGCGCCGGGTGGCTCTATGGGACTGGGAACGGGATCGGCTTCACGTCGTCCGACAGGATCTCGGCCACCAGCGGATCGTTCTGCTCGCGGCCGAAGCGGGCCAGGATCGCGCGGTGCTGGAGGATCACTTCGCGGTACTTGGGGTCTGCGGCCAGGTCGACCATCTCCAGCGGGTCGGCCTGCATGTCCACCAGCGATTCGCGCCGCTGGCCGCGGCTGTAAAGGCAATACTTGTAGCGTTCGCTGCGGACCATCCGGCCCGCCATCTCGGGCTTGTGTCCGTCGATTTCGCCGGTCTGGGTCATGTGGTTCTCGACCACCACGCAGTCGCGCCAGTCCGCAACCGGTTCGCCGAGGGCCAGCGGCCGGAGGCTGCGCCCCGGCAGGTCTGCCGGCGGCTTGATCCGCGCGAAGTCCAGCATGGTGGGCAGCAGGTCGATGCCCGTGTTGACCAGCTTGTCGGTCGTGGCACCGGCCGTGCGCCCTTGGCACGCGATGATCAGCGGGACGCGCGCGGATTCGTCGTAGAAGACCGTTTTCTGATTGAAGGCGTGGGCGCCGGCGCAGTCGCCGTGGTCGGAAGTGAAGATGACCCACGTGTTGCCGGCCAGGCCGGCGTTGTCGAGGGCCGCCAGGACCTTGCCGATCTCGGCGTCCACTTTCTCGATCAGGCGATAGTAGCCCCAGCGCAGGCGGCGCCAGTCGTCCGGCGTGTAATGCCCGACCGGGAACGGGCCCGAATCGACCTGGTACGCCCGGCGCATGAGGGTCATCCCGTCCGGTTCGTTGCGCGGCGGGGCGAAATTGGCCGGCAGCGGCGGCAACAGATCCGCGCGCGGCGGCGTGCCGATCTCGCCGCAGTTGAGGACCTGGTTGCGCCCGGCCAGACGCCGCGACCACTCGCAGATGTTGTGCGGGTTCAGGAAGCTGGCCACCAGCAGGAATGGCCTGTCATGCGGCCGGGCGAGAAATTCCACAGCCCGGTCAGTCACGCCCACGTCGTGGTTCTCGCGTTTCTTCTCACCGAGGATCTCGAAGCCGTGGGCCGCCGTGTCCTTGAGGTTGTAGCAGAGGTGCCATTTGCCGCTGTAGCCCGTGTCGTAACCGGCCTGGCGGAAATAGGTGCCCAGGGAGACGAATTTCTGGGGATCGAGCCCGCCCTTGGGGCCCTGATTCTGCGTCACGCCGGTCTGATGGGGATAGCGTCCGGTGAACACCGAGTTCCGGAACGGCATGCACAGCGGATTGGAACTGTAGGCGCGCGTGAACAGGGCCCCGCCTTGGGCCAGGCGGTCCATGGTCGGCGTGTGGAGGAACTGCGTGCCCATGCGGCAGCTCATGGCGTCGGCGAACTGCTGGTCGGTGATGATGAGCAGCACGTTCGGCCGGCCAGCCGGCTCCTCGGCCATCGCCGCGATGGCCGGCAGAACCACCAGGAGCATCGCGGCCAGCCAGGCGACCATCGCAGTTTTCTTCGCGTCGTGATTCATCGGATCTCCCGGTTCGGAATTCAAAGACGGATGTGGCCGAAGGCATGCACGGGGCGGCGGGGGTCCGGCCATGCGGAGCGGAGCAAAGCCCCCGCCCGGCCCAAGATCCTGCGTTGGGCTTCTGAGGATGACCGCCGGGCGGATGATCGTGGGGTCCTGTGATCCTCTTGCATCGCGCCGGTGTGCATTATAAGGGCGCCGCAGCACGCCTGCAAAACGGTAATCGCTCCTGGGGGCTGTCCCCCTTGCGCGCCTGGGTGAGAAGCAGGCAGGTACCGTTGCCAGGCCAAAACGGCCCGAAAAATGAGCCAGTCCCCGGCCCGTGAACGGTTACGCGAAGCGGGCGTGCCCCTATTTCCCGCTCCCCACGTTGCTGTTGCCGCGAGTCACCTTCTCCAAGGCGAAGTCGGACTCGTTGCAGGCCTTCACCAAGTCAACCCCATTCCGGAGGCCTTGCACGGTCACGCGCCGGATCACCGCGTCTTGGACCTTCTGCAAGCGGATGGGGCTGTCTTCGGCGGCGGGTTCATTCACAATGCTCAGATCCTCGGCCAGCACATGGTTCGTATGGGAGATGCGAAAGGGTTCGCTGCAATTCCTGGCGGTGAAGTTCCGTAGCGTCAGATGGGCATGCTTGATCCAGGCGTGGTTGGCGGTGCGGATGGCATCCAACGCCAATAAATCCTAATGGTTCATGCTGCACGTTTGAATGCGGGAATCAGC